>WLDE01000058.1 GCA_009704985.1 Actinomycetota bacterium
CCCCCGCCCAGGCGAGCCAGGCCAGAGCGTCGGCCGCGTCGATCGGTGCCACGCGGGGCTGCACGATGCCGAGCGTGGCGAGCGCGTCGGCGCCGGTGCCCTCCACGCACACGACCTCGGCGCGACCGTTCGACGACGCCGTCCACGGCTCGAGCAGCTGGCGCACCGCGGCGACCACCTCGTCGCCGTCGTCCTCGGTGAGTGCGGGCCGCACCTCACCCTCGACCACGACGAAGCGGTCGCGACCGGGTCGCGCCGGAGCCGGCGCGTCGATCCCGTCGTCGCCGTAGGTGGCGAGGGGATACGCAGGTTCCCACGGCTGCAGTGCGAAGGGCAGGTCGAGCACGTCGACCAGACCGGTGGCGTCCACCTGCTCGCCGCGGAGCACGCGCTCGTGGGCCACGAACCCCGCCCGGGGTCCGTCGGGCAGCAGCGGCCGCAGCTCGGCGAAGGAGTGGTGCTGGGCGACCACCTCGGTCAGCGGGCCGATCGTGAACCGGCCGCTGTCCTCGTCGAGCACTCGCGCGGCCCACTCGGTCGGGGCCCACAGCGCCAGTCGGTACTCGGCGAGCGTGGCGGCCGGCCACAGCTGCCGGCCGGTCAGCACCGCGTGGCGGCTGCGGTCGCGCAGGTGCAGCAGCCCGGCCCAGTCGCGTCCGCTGCAGCGGGCGTCGATCAGTCGCACCAGCCCGTCGAGGTCGGCGCGGTGCACGAGCTCGTCGAGCTCGTCGTCGGACTCGGTGTCAGGCTGATCGTCGGACACGACGCCTCACACGAGGGGCCACGGATAGCGGCGTCCGGTGTGGTCGGCGGGGAGCACGGGGCGGTCGACGACGTGCCGGGCCCGCAGCTGCAGCGCCTCGACCTCGTCGTCGCTCAGCAACGCTGCGAGCGACAGGGGCACGGTGGTGGCGATGCGCTCGACGGCCGCGAGCAGCCAGGGCTCGACGGCGTCGCCGGCGAAGTCCCACACCACGGTGCGGAGCTTGAAGTCGGCAGCGAAGCACAGGCCGTGGTCGATGCCCCAGATGTGGTCCTCGTGGTCGATCAGGACGTGGCCGCTCTTGCGGTCGGTGTTGTTCGCGACGAGGTCGAACACGGCGATGCGCCGCAGCACCGGGTGCAGGTCGGCGCGCGACTCGTGGATCGTGAAGTAGTGCTGCTGGTGGTCGGCGTCGACGAACCACTGGACGCTGCCCTCACCGAGCGGGCCGTCGCGGATGACCGTCGGTGGGACGAGGTCGATGCCGAGCGCGGTGCTGAGGTGGTAGGCGGCGAGCTCGCGCCGGTGGAGGCCGGGTTCGAAGTCCCACAGGGGGCGCTCGCCCCGCAGCGGCTTGTAGATGCCCTGCGCCGTGCGGTCGCCGTGCACGAGGTTCACCAGGAACGTCGCGTTGCTGCTCCAGGGCATGCGGCCCTCGATGTCGATCTCGCCGTTCCGCAGGAGGTCGAGCTGGTCGCTGCGGTCGGACCCGTCGTCGGGTGCGTCGTCGGGTGCGTCGAGGGGGTCGCTCACGTGGCGTCAGTTCATCCGCGGGCAGACGTGCCCGTCCGGGTCCATCGGCAGGCTGCACCACATGCACGGGGGCCGTCCGGCCGCGACGGTGGCGTCGGCCTGGTCGCAGAACGCGAGCACCTGCCCGCGGGTGAGGTGCACCCGCACCCGACTTCGGTCCTCGAGCACCTCGAGCTCGGGCTCGCCCTCGTCGTCGACGGGGATGAACTCGTCGAGCTGGACCAGCACCCGATCGGTGGAGCGCTCGTAGCCGAGGCCGATCGCTCCGAGGACGAACGCCGCCTCGATCGGTGGCGTCAGCTCGAGCGCGGCGGGCATCGGCCGGTCGTCGGGCGGCGGCAGGTCGTTGAGCACGGTGCGCAGGTGCTCGGCGATCGCGGCCGCCTGCTGCTTCTCGCACTTCACGGTCACCCGCTCGCGGCCACGCCGGGCCTGGATCAGGAAGGTCCGCTGACCGGGCCGGCCGACGGCCCCGACGGTGAAGGCGTCGACGTCCTCGAAGTCGAAGAAGATGCCCATGGTCGATCGGGTCCTGCGGTCAGCTCACGACGGTCGGAGCTCGGCGAGCGAGCCGCCGGTGGAGTTCACCGTGAGCACGATCGGGGCGCCGGTGCCGTACGCGATCGCCGACACCGAACAGGTCCCGATCACGATGCGCTGGAACAGGTCGATGTGGGTGCCCATCGCGTGGGCGACCGCGGCCTTGATCGGGTCGGCGTGCGACACCAGCACGATCACGCCACCCGGGTGCGCGGCGCGCAGCCGGTCGATCGCCCCCACCATGCGGGTCTGCATCGCGGTGAAGCTCTCGCCGCCGGGGAAGGTGAACGTGGACGGTGCACGCTGGACGGTGGACCACTCCGGCAGCTTCATCAGCTGCTTCAGTTCGGCGCCCGTCCAGTCGCCGAAGTCGCACTCGAGCAGGCCCCTGTCGATGCGGACCTTCGTGCTGCGGGCCGCGGCGATGGGAGCCGCCGTCTCACGGGCCCGCTCGAGCGGTGAGGCGTACACGGCGTCGACGCGGGGGAGTTCGGCGATGCGCTGCGCCACCCGGGCCGCCTGCTCGCGGCCGGTGTCGGCGAGGTGCAGGCCCGGAGCCCGGCCCGGCAGCACCTTGCCCGTCGTGGGGGTCTGGCCGTGGCGCACCAGCAGGACGAGGGTGCCGGTGGGCGCCGGGGCCGGCGAGCGCCGGGACGAACGGGAACCGGTGGAGCGCGAGGTCGGTGCCATCTCGGGTGGAAACCTAACGTGACGCGCGTGGATTCGCTCGACCGCCTCCGCGCGGAGGTCTGTGACTGTCGCCGGTGTCCCCGTCTCGTCGCGTGGCGTGAGCAGGTGGCGGAGGAGAAGCGGGCCGCGTATCGCGACCAGGAGTACTGGGGGCGCCCGGTGCCGGGCTTCGGCGATCCGGCGGCGCGCATCGTGGTGCTCGGGCTGGCGCCGGCGGCGCACGGGGCGAACCGCACCGGTCGGGTGTTCACCGGCGACCGCTCGGGCGACTGGCTGTTCCGGGCGATGCACCGCGCCGGCCTGGCGAACCAGCCGACCTCGGTGTCGATCGACGACGGACTCGCGCTCGACGACGTGTGGGTGACTGCCGCGGTGAAGTGCGCGCCGCCCGCCAATGCACCGCTCCCCGACGAGCGCGACGAGTGCCGCCCGTTCCTGCGGCGCGAGCTCGCGCTGCTCGGTGACGTGCGGGTGGTGGTGTGCCTCGGCGCGTTCGCGTACGAGGCGGCGTGCTCGTACTTCGGGGTGCGGCCGCGGCCCCGGTTCGGCCACCTGGTGGAGGTGGCCGTCACCGGCGGGCCGACGCTCGTGTGCTCGTTCCACCCGAGCCAGCAGAACACCTTCACCGGCCGGCTCACCGAGCCGATGCTCGACGCGGTGTTCGAACGTGCGGTCGTGCTCGCCGGCGGCGCACGGGGCGCGGCCCGTCCGACGGCCCCGAAGCGCCCGTCGAACCCGTCGAACCCGTCGAACCCGTCGCGTCCGGCCCGTCGCCCTCGCTGACCCCCACTACGCTCCGCCCGTGGCAGCGAGCGAGGCGGCGGGTCCGCGCTGGTGGGTCGGGATCGACCGTCACGGCGGCGTGCCGAACCCGGGCCGCCCCGACACGGCGCCGCCGCCCACGTGGCGGCTCGAGGCGGTCGCCGCCACCCAGCGGGTGCGGCACCCCGTCGTGTCTCCCGACGGCCGCACGGTCGCCGTGGTGGTCGACGACGACCACTCCGACGTGTGGACCGTGCCGGTCGACGGTGGCGAGGCCGTCCGCGTCACCGTGGGCCGACAGCTCGCGGCGTTCTGGGAGGACGGCGGTGCGACGTGGTCGCCGGACGGGGGCTCCCTCGCCGTGGTCGACCGCGGCGACGTGCACGTGGTGCCGGCCGCCGGTGGTCCGTCACGCCGCGTGTGCAGCGGCTCGTCGCCGGTGTGGCTCGACGCGGGCCGGCTGGTGGTCGGCATCGACCGCGACGATCGCACCGCGCTCGCCGTCGTGGCGATCGAGGACCCGTGGCCCGAGCGACTCGCCGCCGGCAACGGCGACTGCTTCGGTGCGGTCGTCTCCCCCGACGGACGGCAGGTCGCCCACCTGCTGTTCCACCACGGCGACCTCAACTGCACCAGCGTCCACGTGACCGACGTGCACAGCCGCACGAGTCGGGTGGTGGTGCGCGACACCGCCACGAACGCGCGCAGCCCGGCGTGGTCGCCCGACGGCAGTCAGCTCGCGTACGCCAGCGAGCGACCCGGGTGGTACGAGGTGTTCGTCACCGATCTCGACGTCCGGTCGTCGTCGGCGCCCGTCGCCCGGCAGCTCACCCACGAGTCGGCCGACGTGTCCGAGCTCCGCTTCGCGCCCGACGGCCGGTCGCTGGTCGCCGTGCGCACACGACACGGTGTGGCCGACCTCGTCCGCATCGACGTCGCCGACGGTGCGGTCACGGTGCTGGCGCCGGGCGGCACGTGGTCGTCGCCGACGCCCCTCGCCGACGGCTCGGTCGTGGCGGTGCACGAGTCGTTCGCCCGTCCCGCACGGTTGTGCCGCGTGTTCCCCGACGGGGTGGTCGCCACGTTGCTCGACCGGGCGCCCGCCGCGGTCCGCGCCGCGGCCCACGTGGTGCCCGAGCACGTCACCTACACGTCGTCCGACGGGGTCGCGGTGCACGGCTGGCTGTACCGCCCGGTGGGCGCCGCCCCGTCGACGCCGTGCCCGGCGGTGGTGCAGCCCCACGGCGGACCCACGTCCGTGACGGGCGACGAGTGGGACGGCATCGCGCAGTACTTCGTCGACAAGGGCTACGCGTGGTTCGCGATCAACCCGCGTGGCAGCACCACGTACGGCCGCGACTACGAGCGGGCGAACCACGGGGTGTGGGGCGTGGCCGACACCCACGACTGCCTCGCCGCGCACGACCACCTCGCGTCGCTCGCCTGGGTCGACCCGTCGCGCGTCGCGATCTTCGGCGCGAGCTACGGCTCGTACATGGCGTTGCACTCCGTGGTCGACGACCCGCGGCACCGGTACGCGGCGGCGGTGATGAAGTACGGCGACTGCGACATCCTGACGTCGTGGGCACAGGGCGACCTCGTCGGCCGGCTCGACCTCGAACGGATGATGGGTCACCCCCACGACCACGCGGCGGCGTACCGGGCGGGCTCGCCGATCCACCGGATCGAGCAGCTGCGAGCGCCGGTACTGATCGCTCACGGCGAGCTGGATCGGCGCGTGTCGGTCGCGCAGTCGCACGAGCTGGTGGACGCCCTCGACCGGCTCGGACGCCGGTACGAGTTCGTGACGTATCCCACCGAGGCGCACGGGCTGTTGCGACTCGAACCGTTCCTCGACTTCCACCGGCGCCTCGAGCGCTTCCTCGACTGGTACCTCATGCCACGACCGTCCGCGGCCGCCGGGGGCAGATCGGATTGGGTTTCCTGAATTGTCGATCAACCTGTCTTGCGGGTGCTCGGTGGCGCGACCACAATGGCCCGACCGGTGCCGGGGGCGTCGGTGCGGCGCCGGTCGAGGCGCCGGTTCGGGGATGCTGAGGAGTGCTCATGGCACGTCGTGACCGGAGGTCGGCCGGCCTCGTCCTGGGTTGCCTGTTCGTCACCGCCGTCGCCGGTGCGGCCGCGTCGGTACCGGTCGCCGCCGGCTCCGACGACGACACCGTCACCCTCACCGTCGGCCTGATCCAGGACCTCGACACCCCCAACGTCACCGCCGGCTTCCTGGTGTCCTCCTACGAGCTCTGGAACCTGCAGTACGCGACGCTCACCGACAAGGCGGCCGCCGACTTCGCGATCGAACCGGGTCTGGCGGAGAGCTGGGTGGAGGGCGACGGTGGCCTGTCGTACACCTACACGCTGCGCGAGGGGCTGCAGTGGAGCGACGGCGAGCCGCTCACGGCCGGCGACGTCGCCTTCACGATCAACACCTCCCGCGACCAGGGCTGGATCAACCACTCGTCGATCACGGCGAACCTCGACGCGACCGTGATCGACGACCGCACCGTGAAGATCACCAGCTCGGTGCCCGACCCGAAGCTGCCGACGATGGACGTGTACATCGTGCCGGAGCACGTCTGGGGTCCGATCGCGGAGGGCGACGTCACCACCTACGACGGACTCGACGGTGTCGGATCGGGTCCGTTCACGCTGCAGGAGTGGAAGAGCGGCCAGTCGTGGACGATGGTGGCGAACCCGAACTTCCACGGTGGCGCGCCGGCGATCGACGAGATCGTGTTCCGCGTGTTCACCAACGCCGACGCGATGGTGGCCGCGCTGCGCCAGGGGGAGATCGACTTCGCCCACAGCGTGCCGTCGTCGGCGTTCGAGGGGCTCGGCGACGAGCCCGACATCGAGGCCGTGTTCGGTCAGCAGGGCGGGTTCACCGAGCTGGCGATGAACGGCATGGCGGGTGGCCTCGGTGACGGACACCCCGCGCTGCAGGACCTCACCGTGCGCCACGCGATCCATCGTGCGATCGACAAGCAGGCGCTGTTCGACCGGGTGATCCTCGGTCTCGGCGAGATCGGCACCACGCTGTCGGTGTCGCCCGACCCCGCGTGGCAGCC
Source organism: Actinomycetota bacterium (assembly GCA_009704985.1). Lineage (GTDB taxonomy): Bacteria > Actinomycetota > Acidimicrobiia > Acidimicrobiales > Ilumatobacteraceae > VFMC01. Next base: position 6,595 of record WLDE01000058.1, read on the forward strand.
CGAGATCCCCGAGTCCGAGCAGTTCACCCACGACCCGGTGGAGGCCGCACGGCTGCTCGACGAGGCGGGCTACCTGGACACGGACGGCAACGGGATCCGCGAGATGCCCGACGGCAGTCGCGAGCTCGTGTTCCGGTACGCGGAGCGCTCGGAGAGCGACATCGCCGCACCCGTGCGTGAGCTGATCGGCGGGTTCCTCGAGGACATCGGCATCGGCATCGAGGTGTCGGTGTTCGACGACAGCCAGCTCACCGAGGTGGTCGCCTCGGGCGAGTACGACCTCTTCGTCTGGGGCTGGACCCCCTTCGTCGACCCCGACCCGATGCTGTCGTACTTCACGTGCGCCCAGCTCACCACCGACGTCGAGGCGGTGGGCTACAACGACGCGAACTGGTGCAGCGAGGAGTACGACGCGCTGTACGCGCAGCAGAACCAGGAGCTCGACCGCGAGCGGCGCATCGGGATCGTCCACGACATGCTGCGCCTCTTCTACGCCGAGAGCACCTACGTCGTGCTGTTCGAGGACGCCGACCTGCAGGCGTACCGCACCGATCGCTTCACGGGGTGGACCCGCCAACCGGCCGAGACCGGTCCGGTGCTGTTCAGCAACACCTCGCCCACCTACCGGTTGCTGCAGCCGATCGAGGGTGGTGGCGGTGACGACGGTGGACTCGGCACCGGTGTGCTGATCGCGATCATCGCCGGTGGTGTGGCGATCCTCGCGGCCGGCGGTGCGCTGGTGATGCGCTCGCGTTCGAGCCGCGACGAGCGCGACTGACCCGATGCGCCCACGTGTCGTCGTCGGCAAGGTGGTGGGCGCGATCAGCACCCTCGCCTTCGTCGTCGTCGTCAACTTCTTCCTCTTCCGGATCGTCAACGACGACCCGGTCGAGAGCATGTTCCGCGGACGCAATCTGACCGCCGAGCAGAAGGAACGGCTCCGCCAGCAGTTCGACCTCGACGGATCGCGGTTCGAGCAGTTCGTCGCCTACGTGCGCGAACTGCTGTCGGGCAACCTCGGCGTCTCGCTGCAGAGCCGGCGCCCGGTCGCCACCGAGATCGCGGAGGCGCTCTGGCCGACGATCGCGCTCGTGGGCACGGCGACCACCCTGTCCATGGCGATCGGCATCTGGATCGGCATCCGCGCCGGCTGGCGGCGGCGCAGCCGGTTCGACGTCGGCTCCACGACGTTCTCGATGTTCACCTACTCGGTGCCCGACTTCTGGCTGGCGATGCTGGCGCTCGGTCTGTTCTCGGTGCAGCTCGGCGTGTTCCCGACCGGCGGGATCGAGGACGCGGGCAGCACCGCCACCGGGCTCGCGCTGCTCCTCGACCAGCTGCACCACATGGCGTTGCCGTGCCTCGTGCTCGCCGTCGCGTACATCGGTGAGTACGCGATCGTGATGCGCTCGTCGATGCTCGACACGGTGCGCGAGGACTACCTGCAACTCGCTCGCGCGAAGGGTCTCCGCGACGTGGAGGTGCGACGGCGCCATGCGGTGCGCAACGCCGTGCTGCCCGTGGTGAACCTGTCGGCGCTCAACTTCGGCTTCGTGCTCTCGGGGGCGATCGCCGTGGAGTCGATCTTCTCCTGGCCCGGTCTCGGGCAGGCCACGCTCGAAGCGATCCGTGGCCCGGACTTCCCGATGCTGCAGGGGCTGTTCCTGCTGTTCTCCGCCGCGGTGATCCTGGCGAACCTCGTCGCCGATCTGCTCGCGGGCGTGCTCGATCCGCGAGTGGGTGGCAGGTGAGGGGCAGGTGAGCGGCAGATGAGCGGCGTGGTGCGTGCGGAGGTGTCGCGTCGGGCGCTCGCGCGGGCGCGACGCCGGGTGGCGTGGGGCGATGCACTGGGTCGCCTGCGTCGCGACCGGCTCGCGCTGGCCGGTCTCGCGGTGCTCGTCCTCGTGGCGCTGATGGCGCTCTTCGCGCCGTGGTTGGTCGACGACGCCGGGCTCGACGCGGTCGACTCGCTCGACAACCCGACGTGGGCCCGGCCGGGTGGCGACTTCCTGCTCGGCACCGATCACCTCGGCCGCAGTGTCGCCGCCCAGTTCGTGTACGGGGCGCGGGTGAGCCTGTTCGTCGGTCTCGCGGCGACGGTCCTCACGGTGGCGATCGGCACGATCGTCGGCATCTTCGCCGGGTTCTCGGGACGCTGGGTCGACGCCACGCTGATGCGGCTCACCGACTGGTTCCTCGTGATCCCGTTCCTGCCGCTCGCGATCGTGCTCGCGTCGGTGCTCGGCCGGGGCATCTGGAACATCGTGTTCGTGATCTCCGTGACGTCGTGGCCCGCCACCGCCCGGCTCGTGCGCGCCCAGGTGCTCACGGTGAAGGAGCGGCTGTACGTGGATCGGGCCCGCGCTCTCGGGGCGTCGCGCGCCCACGTCGTTCGCCGCCACGTGCTTCCGAACGTGACACCGCTGATCCTCGCGAGCGCCACGCTGGCGGTGCCGATCTCGATCCTCACCGAGACCACGCTCGCGTTCCTGGGTCTCGGCGATCCCACCCAGCCGTCGTGGGGCAAGACGCTGGAGGAGGCCTTCCAGGCCGGCGCGATCGGCCGCAACGCGTGGTGGTACTACCTGCCGGCCGGCCTCGGGATCGTCACCGTGGTCCTCGCGTTCACGGTGTTCGGCCGGGCGCTGGAGGAGATCCTCGACCCCAGGTTGCGCGAACGATGAGCGTGCTCGAACTGCAGGGCCTCTCGGTCACGTACCGCACCGAGGGCGGCGACGTGCCGGCGGTGCGCGGGGTGGATCTCGAGATCGGGGCGGGCGACACGGTGGGGCTCGCGGGCGAGTCGGGGTGCGGCAAGAGCACCATCGCCGCGGCGGTGCTGCGCCTGCTGCCCACCAGCGCCCGCGTGGAGGGCCGGGTGCTGCTCGGTGGCGAGGACGTGTACGCGATGAAGCCGGGACGGCTGCGCGCGGTGCGCTGGACCGGTGCGGCGATCGTGTTCCAGGGGGCGCTGCACTCGCTGAACCCGGTGCATCGCATCGGTGCGCAGATCGAGGAGGCGATCCGGGTGCACGGCCTGGGCGATGCTGCGACGGCCCGTCGGCGCGCGGCCGATCTGCTCGAACGCGTGGGCATCCCGGCGTCGCGGGCCGACCGCTACCCGCACCAGCTGTCGGGCGGGCAGCGCCAGCGCGTGCTGATCGCGATCGCCCTCGCCTGCGGCCCGCACCTGCTGATCGCCGACGAGCCGACCACGGCCCTGGACGTGATGGTGCAGGCGCAGGTGCTCGACCTGCTCGCCGAGCTGCAGCGCGACGAGGGGCTGGCGATGCTGTTCATCACGCACGACCTGTCGGTGCTCACGTCGGCGTGCCGGCGGCTCGCGGTGATGTACGCGGGGCGCATCGTCGAGACCGGTCCGGCCGAGGACGTGGTGCGGCTCCCGTCGCACCCGTACACGGCCGCGCTCGCCGGTGCCTTCCCGACGATCGGCGACCCGGCGTCGCGGATGCGTCCGAGCGGTCTGCCCGGCGATCCGCCCGACCCGGCGGCGCTGCCGTCGGGCTGCCCGTTCCACCCCCGCTGCAACCGTGCCGTCGAGGCGTGCTCCACCACCGACGTGGGGCTCCGGGTCTCGGCGCCCGGACGTGCCGCGGCCTGCGTGCACGTGGAGCCGGCATGAGCGAGCACGACGCGCCGATCGTGTCCCTGCGCGACGTCCACGTGCGCTTCGGGCGCGGTGCGTCGGTGCGTGCCGTCGACGGCGTCGACCTGGAGGTGCGGCGTGGCGAGGTGCTCGCGCTGGTCGGGGAGTCGGGGTGCGGCAAGACCACCCTGATCCGGTCGATCATCGGGCTCGAGCCGGTCGCATCGGGATCGATCGAGGTGGACGGCCACGCCGTCACCCGCGACGCACGTTCGCTGCGCCGTCTGCGGCGACGCGTGCAGATGATCTTCCAGGATCCCACCGGCGCGCTCGATCCGCGCCACACGATCCACGAGGCCGTCGCCGAGGGACTGCGCATCCACCGCGTCCCCGGTGACGAGGCGGCCCTGGTGGCCGATGCGCTCGCACGTGCCGGGCTGCGCCCGCCCGAGCGGTACGTGCGCCGGTTCCCCCACGAGCTGTCCGGCGGCCAGCGCCAGCGGGTGCTGATCGCTGCGGCGATGGCGCTCGACCCAGCGGTGCTGCTGGCCGACGAGCCGGTCGCGAGTCTCGACGCGTCCATCCGGGGTGAGGTCCTCGCGCTGATGCGGTCGTTCGTCGACGACCACGGTGTGAGCATCGTGGCGGTCACCCACGACCTCGGTCTCGCCTGGAACATCGCCGACCGGGTGGCGGTGATGTACCTGGGCCGGATCGTGGAGGTCGGCCCGACCGAGGAGGTGCTCGCGGCCCCCCAGCACCCGTACACCCGCGCGCTGCTGAGCGTGGTGCCCGAGACCCGGCGGCTCGAGCAGCAGATCCTGCACGGCGAGACGCCCGACCCGAGCCGGATCCCGGCCGGGTGCCGCTTCCACCCGCGCTGCCCGGTGGTCGCCTCCGGTGAGGCGGCCCGCCTCGGCATCGAGGCGCGCTGTCGGGGCGAGGACCCGACGCTCACCGAGCGCGCTCCGGGTCACACCGCGGCCTGCCACCTCTGACCATCAACGGTCGCCGCCGGTCGCCACCGGTCGCCACCGGCGCGGCCGTTCGTCGAGGGCCGGTCAGCGCGGCAGCGTGTCGGTCCAGCGTCGCTCGGCGACGAGCTCGCCGTCGCGCCACGCGTCGAGCTCGATCACGACGTGGAAGGCGTGCTCGTCGCTGCGCACGTCGAGGCGTGACTCCGTGCTGCACACGGCGGTGGAGCCGTCGTCCAGCGGGAGGTGGAGGTCGAAGCGCGACCGGCCGCGTGCCCATCCCCGTGCGAGGTCGACGGTGCTGATGCCGAGCGACCCCTCGTACAGGTCGTCGATCACGATGCCGGCCTCGCCGTCGTAGCGGCCCCCGTAGCGGCTGTGCACCCGGGTCTCCCGGGCGAGCACGTCGTGCTCGTAGCGCCACACCACCCCGTCGTCGTCGCCGTCCGACGGGCCGGGCCCGGCGACGAACGGGTGCGTGCACGGCGCGAGCGAGGCGATCGGCAGCTGGAGTCGCACGGACTCGCGAGCGACGCCGAGCACGAACGGGTGGGCGGGTGGCCAGCAGTTCGGCCAGTCCGTCCCGGCGATCGCCAGACGCAACCGGTGGCCGGGCACGAGCGTCCAGGTGGTGGCCTCCAGCTCGATGTCCACGTCGTACCACCGCCCGGGCACGAGCGGTTCGGGTTCGCCGTCGGGGCGGCCGAAGGCGTCGGCGGGCCAGCACCCTCGATGGCCGAGGTCGAGCATCCCGCGGGTGATCAGCGTGGAGGTGCCGTCGGGGGCGACGTCGCACAGCTTCACCGACACGTGCCCGACGGTGGCCGACGAGCGCACGCGCAGCGACACCCGGGCATGGCCGACGATCGCGGCGTTGCCGTCCGCGGGGTCGCGCGGCCAGTCGTGGGTGATCGAGCGTGCGTTGTCGAGTCGTTGGTCGAGCGGCTGGCCCCACGGCAACCCACCGGCGCACGAGTTCCACGCGTACATCCCGGTGTCGCCGCGCACGTCGAGCTCGTCGACGCCGGGCGGGCCGTCGACGGTGAGCACGAGCGTCTCGCTCGACGGGTCGGGCCACCGGTCGAACTCGTGCCACGTCCCGGCGTGGTGCGCGAGGTCGGGTTCGGGAGGTGTGGGTCGGCGGACGAACACCTGGGCGGGGTGAGCGCTGGAGGGCGGGCCGCCGCGGAGGTGCTCGTCGAAGAACGCCATGATCTCGCGATCGCTGTCGACGTTGGGGCCGGGCCGCGCCGTCGACGGGTCCTTGTGCACCCAGGGTCCGGCGAGCAGGCGCCAGGGCACCCCGAGCTCGGCGACGGTGCGGAAGGTGTTGTTGCGGTAGCCGTCGGCCCAGCCGGCGATGAGCATCGTCGGGCACGAGATGCGTTCGTAGCCCTCGCCGTCCGGGCCGAGTCGGATCGACCCGCGGCGCCACGTGGCGTCGGCCTCCGGGTGCTGCAGCCACCCGAGCATCCACGGCGGCGAGTCCGTGATCCGCCGGTGCCACTCGGCCTCCCAGCCGTCCCCCCACACCGACGGCACCGGCGGCAGGGCGTTCATCGCGACCATGTACAGCGGGTAGTCGATGAGGTCGAGCGCCCGGAGCACCCCGCCGCAGTAGTGGACGTCGTCGGTGTAGCGATCGTCGGTGGCGTACATCGCCACGACGGCGTCGAGGCCGGGCACCCCGTCGGCGGCCATGTGGAGCGAGTTGAACCCCGAGTACGACGTGCCGAACATGCCGACGCGACCGGTCGACCACGGTTGCGACGTGATCCAGCCGATCACCGTGCGCAGGTCGTCGCGCTCGAGGTCCGCGTACTCGTCGGGCAGCGTGCCACCCGAGCTGCCCGTGCCGCGCAGGTCGAGCCGCAGGACGGCGAACCCGCCCTCGGCGGCGAAGCGAAGGTAGCTGTCCGCGTACGACGAGGTGATGTCGTGCATGCGGTAGGGGAGGGCCTCGACCAGCGTCGCGAACGGACCGTCACCGGCCGGCCGGTACAGCGTCGCCGCCAACCGCGCGCCGTCGCCGGCAGCGATCGTGACGGGATCGATCCGGACGGGACCCTGCTCGGCGGCGGTGCCGCCGTCGGACGAATCCTGCATGGCCGTTCAGGGTAGCCTCCGGCCGTCCGAGGGTGATCGAGGGTGATCGAGGGCGTTGGAGGAGGGGAGGTCGTCATGGGTGCGTCGCGTCAGGTGGTCGTCGTCGGTCTGGGTGGCCTCGGGTCGGCGGCCGCCTACTGGGCCGCACGGTCCGGGCTCGACGTGCTGGGGCTCGAGCAGTTCGAGCTGGGTCACGTCCGCGGCGCCTCGCACGACCACTCCCGCATCATCCGCCGCAGCTACCACACCACGGGCTACGTCACGCTCGCCGCCGAGGCCTACGACGCCTGGCGCACCGTCGAGTCCGACGGCGACACCGAGATCGTCACGCGCACCGGCGGTGTCGACCTGTTCCCGGCCGGTGCGGCGATCGACGCCGGCAACTACACCGCGAGCCTCACCGAGGCCGGCGTGCCCTTCGAGTGGATCGACGGCGCGGAGGTGCGCCGCCGGTGGCCGGGCTTCGCCGGCACGATGCTCGACACGGGCGTGCACGCGATCCAGTGCGACGACACCGGCATCGTGCCCGCCGGTCGGGCCACGGCCACGCTGCAGCGCCTCGCGGCCGAGCACGGTGCCGAGCTGCGCCCCCACAGCCCCGTGCGCGAGTTGCGTCCGGTGGGCGACGAGGTCGACGTCGTGATCGACGGCGACGAGGACGTCGAGGTGATCCGCGCCGGCCACGTGATCGTCACCGCCGACGCGTGGACCAACCGGCTGCTCGCACCGCTCGGCCACGAGATCCCGCTCGCGGTGACCCGTGAGCAGGTGAGCTACTTCCCGCACGCCGATCTCGGCCGGTTCTCCATCGGGCGGCTACCGGTGTGGATCTGGATGGACGACCCGTCCTTCTACGGGTTCCCGGTGTACGCCGTCACCGACGCGGTGAAGGCGGCCGAGGACTGCGGCGGACCCGAGGTCGACCCCGACACCCGCACCTTCGACCCCGACCCGGCGATGGAGGCACGCCTCGGTGCGTTCGTCGACGGGTTGCTCGGTCCGGGCATGGGCACGCCACGCACGACGACGTGCCTCTACACGCTCACCTCCGACCGCGACTTCGTGTGCGACCGGGTGCCCGGGCTGCCTCAGATCTCGGTCGCGCTCGGTGCCGCGCACGGGTTCAAGTTCGCCTCGTGGTTCGGGCGCGAGCTCGCAGCGCTCGCCACCGGTGCCCCGGTGCGCGCCGAGCTGGCGCCGTTCTCGATGGCCCGACCGTCGCTGTACGTGCCGATCTCACGCGAGGCGTGGATGGTCTGACCGCGGACGGATCGTCGTCGCGGTCCGCGTCCGGGTCAGCGACCGAACGCCTTGCGCAGCGCCGCGGCGGCGAGCGCGTTGGCGGCCGCCCCGTCGTCGACGAAGTCGGCGAGCGAGAAGAAGCCGTGGAACATGCCGCCGAAGCGGACGTGGCTGGTCGGCACGCCGGTCGCCGCGAGTCGTGCCGCGTACTCGTCGCCCTCGTCGCGCAGCGGGTCGAACTCGGCCGTGATGACCAGCGCCGGCGGACCGCTCGCGAGTGCCGTGTCGCTCGCGTAGAGCGGTGACACGCGCGGATCGGTCGGCGAACCGTGACCACCGCTCAGGTAGTGGTCGATGAACCAGCCCATCGCGTCCTTGGTCAGGAAGTACCCCTCGGCGTTCTCGTCGTAGCTGGGGCGGCTGCGCGTGCAGTCGGTGACGGGGTAGACGAGCAGCTGGTGCACGAGCGGCACGACGTCGAGGTTGGCGACGACCGCCGCGAGGTTGGCGCCGGCGGAGTCGCCGCCGATCGCCAGCCGGTCGCTGCGGCAGCCGAGCGACTCCGCGTTGGCGTGGGCCCAGCGAAGCCCCCGGATGCAGTCCTCCAGGCCGGCCGGGAACGGGTACTCGGGTGCGAGCCGGTAGTCGATGCTCAGCACCGCGTGACCGCTGCCGTTGGCGAGGGCGCGGCACACGTTGTCGTGCGACTCCAGGTCGCCGATCACCCACCCGCCGCCGTGGAAGTAGACGAGCAGCCCGAGGCCGTCGCGGTCGTTCGGCCGGTACAGCCGGGCCGCCACGCCGCCGGCGTCGAGGTCGCGGATGTGGTGGACGTCCTCGGACGGCGGTCGCTGGCGGGCCTTGCGGACGGCACGCGCCTCCTCCGGCGTGCCGCTCCCGATCGGCGGATCACCGATCGAGGCCATGAGCTCCAGCAGTGACGTGGCTTGGGGATGCAGCGGCACGGTCGGCAGCTTGGCACAACGCCGTCGAGCGCCGTCGGAGGTAGGGTCGTCCGACGTGGCCGGATCCGCTCGCGACATGCACCTGCGGGCGCCCGACCTCGATCCGCTCGAGGTCGCGCTGCTCGACGCGATCGCGGCCCTCCCGTCCGGAGGCGGTCGCTCACCGCGGCCCACCGACCCGGTCCGTCCCGGTGCCCGGCTCACGGTGGCCCGTGCCGACGAGCTGTTCGAGGCGCAGCTGCTGAGCCGCCACCTCGACCATGCGGCCAGGTGGCTGCGCAGCAAGGGCCTCGGCTTCTACACGATCGGCTCGGCCGGTCACGAGGGCAACGCCGCCGTCGCCGCCGCGCTTCGGACCTCCGACCCCGCACTGCTGCACTACCGCTCGGGTGCGTTCTACCTCGCCCGGTCGCAGGGCGTGCGACCCGCTCGCGCCGGGGTGCGCGACGTGCTGGCGGGCGTGCTCGCGCTCGCGGAGGAGCCGATCGCCGGTGGTCGCCACAAGGTGTTCGGCCATCCCGACCTCGACGTGATCCCGCAGACCTCGACGATCGCGTCGCACCTGCCCCGCGCCGTGGGCGTCGCGTTCGCGATCGAACGGGCCCGCCGGCTCGGTGTGCCGACCCGCTGGTCGGACGACGCGATCGCGGTGTGCTCGTTCGGCGACGCGAGCGTGAACCACTCGACCGCGCAGGGGGCGCTGAACACGGCGGGCTACACCGTCCACGCCGGTCTGGGGTTGCCGCTGCTGTTCGTCTGCGAGGACAACGGCTGGGGCATCAGCGTGCCGAGCCCACCCGGATGGGTCGCGGCGACGCTCGCCCACCGGCCCGGCCTCCGCTACGCAGCGGCGGACGGGTGCGACCTCACCGAGGCCCACGACGTCGCGAGCGACCTCGCCGACTGGGTGCGTGCGGAACGCCGCCCGGCCGTGCTGCACCTGCGGACGGTGCGCTTCATGGGCCACGCCGGCACCGACGTCGAGAGCGCCTACCGTTCCCCGGCCTCGATCCGGGCCGCGCAGGCGCTCGACCCGCTGCTCGGCACGGCACGTCTGCTCGTCGACGTCGGCGCGGCGCAGCCCGACGAGCTCGTCGAGCGGTACCTGTCCGGCCGGCGCGACGTTCGTGCCGCCGCGATCGAGCTCTCCACGCGCCGCACGCTGCAGACCGCGACCGAGGTGATGGCACCCCTGTCGCCGCGCCGACCCGCCACCGTCGCCACCCGGGTGCTCGCGGCGGCGTCGCACGACGACCGCCGGGCGTTCTTCGGCGGCCGGCTGCCCGAGGAGGAGGGCGGGCTCACGCTCGCCGAGACGATCAACCGCGCCCTCGGCGACGTGCTGTTGTCGATGCCCCACGCGCTCGTGTTCGGGGAGGACGTCGGCGTGAAGGGCGGCGTCTACGGCGTCACCCGCGGGCTGCAGAAGCGGGCGGGCGCGGCACGGGTGTTCGACACGCTGCTCGACGAGCAGTCGATCCTCGGGCTCGCCCTGGGCGCCGGTGTGAGCGGCCTGCTGCCGATCCCCGAGATCCAGTACCTGGCCTACCTCCACAACGCGGAGGACCAGCTCCGCGGCGAGGCGGCCAGCCTGTCGTTCTTCTCGTCCGGCCGGTACCGCAACCCGCTCGTGGTGCGCGTGGCCGGGCTCGCGTACCAGCTCGGGTTCGGCGGCCACTTCCACAACGACGACGCCGTGGCCGTGCTGCGCGACATCCCCGGTCTCGTGATCGCGTGCCCGGGCCATCCCAGCGATGCCGCAGCGATGCTGCGCACGTGCGTGGCGGCGGCCGACGTGGACGGCACGGTGAGCGTGTTCCTCGAACCGATCGCCCGCTACCACACTCGCGACCTCCACCAGCCCGACGACGGCGGGTGGACCGCGCCCTACGCCGCGCCGGGGCGCTGGGGCGGCGCGCACGTGCCGATCGGTCAGGGTCGCGTGGCCCGCCAGGGCGACGACGTGCTGATCGTGACGTGGGCCAACGGGCTCTACCTGTCGTTGCGAGCGGCGCGCCGCCTGGCGGGCCGCGGCATCACGTGTCGCGTCTACGACCTGCGCTGGCTCGCGCCGATGCCGATCGACGACGTGCTCGGTCACGCGAACGAGATCGGCAGGGTGCTCGTGGTGGACGAGACGCGCCGCACTGGTGGCGCCGGCGAGGGCGTGCTGGCGGGCCTCGCCGAGCGGGGGTACCAGGGTGCGGTGGAACGACTGGCCGCCGAGGACTCCTTCGTGCCGCTCGGCGACGCGGCCGACCTCGTGCTGGTGAGCGAGGACGACGTCGTCGCGGCCGTCCTGCGGATGCTGGGGGAGCGGCGGCCGTGACGCGTCCTCGCAGCCGTCCACGCCGTCACCGGGTCGCCGTCGGTGCCGCAGTCGTGTTCGCGCTCGTCGCGTGCGGCGGGTCGCGCGACCGGGCGCGCGGTGACCTCGTCGATCAGCTCGTGGAGGGCGGGTTGCCCGACGAGATCGCCGAGTGCGTGGTGGAGGCCTTCTTCGACGCGCGTGACGACGACGAGCTGCGCGAGTTCTTCGCCCGCGACGACCTCACCGACGCGGAGCGCGAGGAGTTCGCCCGTCTCGGCGAGGCCTGCGTCCCCGGCACCTGATCCGTCTGGGGTCGATGCGCGGCGCTCAGCCCTCGGCCGGTGCGGCCGGTGCGGCGCCCTCGGCCGGTGCGGCGGCGGGCTCCTTCTTCTTGGGCGGCGGCACCCCGACGCTGGGGGCCCGGTCGGCCCACTCGGGCCAGCGGCGACGACTCACGATCGACAGCGTGCGGAGCAGCTTCATCGCCACCTCGTCCTCCTGGGCGGGGCGGGCGATGATCGTGCCGTCGGCGATCATCCGGTTGATCACTTCCTCACCGAGCTCGGTGCGCACGATGGTGAGCGTCCAGTCGTTGTCCTTGCCGATGCCGCCGGTCGCGATGTCGGAGTGCTCGGCCGCGAAGTCGGGGCAGTTCTTGCACCCCTCGCGGGTCCACTTGTGGCACTCCTTCAGGTCGATCTCGTGGTACGAGCCGTCCTTCATCCAGATCTGGAAGACGCCCTTGATGTTCATCTTCACCATGTCCTGCTTCTTCAGGCCGTACTTGGCCTCGAACAGCTCGGGGAAGATGGCGTCGTCGAAGGTCTTCGAGCAGAGCAGGCCGATGTTGAACAGGAACGGCTTGCTGACCTTGCCGGCCTTGCGGTCCCACATCACCGGCGGCGACGAGGTCTGGCAGCCCATGCCGACGAGCGCGAGGCGGTTGAAGCCGCGCTCTTTGGCCTCGCGCAGCGCGAGCGGGTTGGCGCAGTAGGTGTAGCGGCTGCCGGCGGTGGCGAGCACCTCCTCGCGGTTGGTGACCACGACGGGCTTCGCCTTCCAGCGGTCGTCGTCCTCCACCCCGCTCACGAGGGCCGCCTCGATGTAGTCGTGGTCGAGCAGCCAGTTGAGCATCGCCGAGACGAAGCCGCCGTCCTGGCCCTTCTCGTGCTCCTCGTCGTTGGCCGCGCGGGTGAGCAGCAGCTGACGCCAGACGCCCGCCATGTCGTTCGGTTCGCGGACCTTGCCGAACAGGTGCATGTCGGCCGCCGGCTCCCACGCCCGGAAGCGCGGGCAGGCGCGGGTGCAGGTGGTGCAGCCCTTCTCGCCGTGGATGCAGTTGTCGAGGCCGAGCTCCTCCTCGAGGTGGAAGGGCTTGTACTTGCCCTCCTCGTGCTCGTAGCCGATGACGTCGTGCGGGCAGGTGACCACGCAGCCGGCGCATCCGGTGCACAGGCCGGTGGTGATCACCTCGGCGTAGAGCTCCTTCCACTGCGCGGTCCAGCGCTCCGGCTTCGTGTCGCCGGCGGTGGTGGCGGGGGGTGCGGGATCGGTGACGGTCACGACGGCGACTCTACGCAAGTCGTCGCGCCCCGCGCCCCGTCGAACCGCTGCCGGGCGACGTCAGGTCGGACGGTCCATCGCCAGGTCGGCCTCGATCTTGTCGCAGCTCGTGGCGACGTACTGCTCGATCGGGTCGTCGGTCAGTCCGTCGTCGATGAGCTGGCGGTGGCGCGCCGCCAGCACGGGGGAGTGCTCGTACGTCCGCCAGGTGGTGGGCTGCCACACGCCGCCGCGCCGGAACGCCTTCGCGCAGTGGGTGAAGACGTGGTGGATGCGGATGACGACGGCGAGCGGTGGTCGCCGGACCTCCTCGACGAAGCGGTCGAGCACGTCGTCGTCGGTGGTGAGCCACGCGGCCCCGTCGATGCGCAGCGTCTCGTCCTGACCCGGGAGCACCACGAGCAGTCCGGCGTGGCCGTTGTCGACGATGTTCCGGAGCGAGTCGATGAGGTGGTTGCCGTTCAGGTCGGGGATCGCGAGGTGCCGCTCGTCGAGCACCTTGACGAAGCCGGGCGGACCGCCACGCGGTGACACGTCGCAGGTGCCGTCGGCGCCCGCCGTCGCGAGCAGCACGAAGGGGGACGACTCGACGAGCGCTCGGGTGCCGTCGTCGAGCGACGGCCGCTTCTTCGATCGCACCCGCGTCGCCGGGGTGGGGTAGTGGGCCGTGAGCTCGTCGAGGGTGGAGATCGTCGCCATCGGGACCGACCGTACCGCTCGCCCTCGCCGGCCGAGCCGCGCCGGTGCCGGGTGCGTGACGCGCGGAACCGTGTCGGCCGTGTGTCGGATCCGTGCACCTGTTCACGCAGTGCACAAGCGGACGAAACGTGGGCGAAACAACTCTGCGGAATCGTGCGCCCCGCCTCTACACACACCGGACGTCGCAGGACGGCCGGTCCCAACCCCACGGAGCACACATGGACAGCGGAAACGCCGCGTGGATCCTGGTGTCGGCAGCGATGGTGCTGTTCATGACACCCGGACTCGCGCTCTTCTACGGCGGCATGGATCGAGGGCGCAACGTCCTCAACATGCTGATGATGAACTTCTACTGCATCTTGATCGTCCCGATCGTCTGGGTGGTCGTCGGGTTCTCGCTGGCGCAGGTCCCGTTCCAGAACGACCCGGAGACGGGCGGCGCCATCGGCTCGCTGATCGGCAACTTCGACGCAGCGTTCCTGCGCGACATCGCGATCACGGGTGAGGACGGGGGCTTCACGCTCTCCACCGTCGCCTTCCTGGGCATGTTCGCCGCGATCACCCCGGCGCTCATCTCGGGTGCGGTCGCCGACCGCATGAAGTTCTCGACCTGGGCGATCTTCGTGCCCGTGTGGTCGCTGCTGGTCTACGTCCCCGTGTTCAAGTGGGTCTACGGCGGCTGGCTCTTCGAGCGCGGTTCGATCGACTTCGCCGGTGGCACCGCGATCCACGTGAACGCCGGCATCGCCGCCCTCGCCTGCGTGCTCGTGCTCGGCAAGCGCAAGGGCTGGCCGCAGGAGGGCCACCCGCCGCACTCGATGCCGCTCGTGATGATCGGCACCGGCATCCTGTGGTTCGGCTGGTTCGGCTTCAACGCCGGGTCGGCGCTCGCCGCCAACGGCCAGGCCGTGCAGGCGTTCATGAACACCTTCCTCGCCGCCGCGGCCGCCGGCCTCGCCTGGGTCGTGGTGGAGTGGCTGCGCGACGGTCACCCCACCAACCTCGGTGCCGCGTCGGGCATCGTGGCCGGCCTCGTCGCCATCACGCCCGCCGCCGGGTACGTGTCGGGCATGAGCCCGATCTTCATCGGTCTGATCGCCGGTGTCGTCTGCTGCTACGCCGTCAAGCTGAAGACGAAGGCGGGCTACGACGACGCCCTCGACGTCGTCGGTGTGCACCTCGTCGGCGGCCTCGTCGGCTCGCTGCTGATCGGCTTCTTCTCCAACCCCG
>WLDE01000006.1 GCA_009704985.1 Actinomycetota bacterium
GCCTCGCTGGCCGACCGGTGCGCCGACTTCGAGGAACACCGGCTCGATGCGCCGGCCCTGCTCGCCGCGGGCGACGCGGTGCGGACCCAGCTCGTCACCTGGTCCGCGACCTGACCGCCCGTCCGGGCGTTCACCGGCGGATCGCAGCGGTGAGTGTCGCGCCGCCTCGACGTTCGGCCGGTGATCCGGCCGGTGATGCGGCCGGTGATGCGGCCGGTGCGGTGACCGGGACCTCGACCGGTGCTGCCGGGACGGTCAGGTGGTGATGCCGTAGCCGACGCCGCGCACGGTGCGCACGACGCTCTTCGCGCCCGGACGATCGATCTTCTTGCGGAGGTTCGCGACGTGGACGTCGACGACGTGATCGTCCGCGTACCAGTCCGGGCCCCACACGCGCTCGAGCAACTGGGCCCGGGTGAAGACCACCTTCGGGCTCGCGCTCAGCGTGTCGAGCAGGTCGAACTCGATGCGCGTCAGATCGACGAGCTGGCCCGCGATCTCGACCTCGCGTGCCTCCGGACGCACGGTCACGTGGCCCACCATGCGCTCGGCCGATGTCGTCTCCGCGACGCGCGGTCGCCGGAGCAGCGCTTCCACGCGTGCGGCCAGCTCGCGGGGCGAGAACGGCTTGGTCACGTAGTCGTCGGCGCCGAGCTTGAAGCCGAGCAGCTTGTCGATCTCGTCGTCGCGGCCGGAGAGCACGAGGATGTAGGCGTTGGAGCGCTCGCGGATGGTGCGGCACAGGTCGAGGCCGTCGCCGTCGGGCAGCGTGAGATCGAGCACGATCAGGTCGGGCGCCGTGGCGGCGAGGGCCTCCACTGCGTCGGCGATGGTGGTGGCGGTGCGTACCCGGTGGCCGCCCTTGCGCAGGATGGCCGTCACCATCTGGGCGAACTCGGGGGCGTCTTCCACCACGAGGACGTCGGCTTCGCGCACGGGCGCGAACCTCCCTGTGGTGCCTCCGGCTACCGGCATGGTGCTCGGTGCCGCGCTCGTGACGGACGGGGCGGTCTCCACGGGAGATGATCGTCCGGTGCGGCGCCGGTGCCGCAGGGGTCCGCCGAGGTGGCTCGCGCGCTCCGTGGTCGACCACCGCGTGACGACGTACGTCACGTCCCGTTTCGTGGCTCCGCTCCCGGGACCACACCTAGCCTCGGCGGTCATGCGTGTCGCGGTGGTCGGCGGTGGTGTCTCGGGGCTGGGGTCCGCGCTCGCGTTGGCGAGGCAGGGCCACGACGTGGAGGTGTTCGAGCGTGACGACACGCCGATGCCCGCCACGGCCGACGCTGCGTTCGACTGGGATCGCCGTGGGGCACCGCAGGTGCGCCACAGCCACGCGTTCCTCGCCCGTCTCCGCAACATGCTGCGCGACGACTACCCCGACCTCCTGGAGGGCGTGCTCGCCCAGGGAGCGACGGAGATGCGCTTCGGCGACGACCTGCCGCCCACGCTCACCGGCTTCGTCCGCGAACCGGGCGACGACGACCTGGTGATGCTCGCCTGCCGCCGCACCACCTTCGAGTGGGTGCTGCGCCGCGCTGCGCTCGGCGAGGGACGGGTGACGTTCCGTTCCGGCGTGGCCGTCGACGGACTCGTCCGTGCCGACGAGCCGGGCCGGCCCCGCGTGGTCGGGGTGCGCCTCGCCGGCGGTGGCACGGTGGACGCTGACCTCGTCGTCGCGAGCGGTGGCCGTCGCAGCGTGGTGCCGGAGTGGCTCGAGCAGATCGGCGCACCGCCCGTGCGCGAGGACGTCGAGGACACCGGCATCGTCTACTACTCGCGGTTCTACCGGCTGCGCCCGGGTGAGTCGTACCCGCCGCGCACCGGCCCGATCGGCGGCGACCTCGGCTACCTGAAGTACGGCGTGTTCGTGGGGGACAACGGAACGTTCTCCGTCACCCTCGCCACCCCGGTCGACGACGAGCAGCTCCGACGGCTCCTCACCGATCCCGATGTGTTCGACACGACGGCACGGAACCTCGTCGCGACCGCGCCGTGGCTCGACGGGCGAGCCGAGCCGATCACCGGCGTGCACGCGATGGCGGGCCTGCTCAACCGCTGGCGCGAGTACGTCGTGGACGGCGAGCCGGTCGCGACCGGCCTCGTGCCCGTCGGCGACGCCGTGCTCTGCACCAACCCGCTCTACGGCCGGGGGTGCAGCACCGCGTTCTGGGGTGCGCACCTGTTGGCGCGCGCAGTGGAGGCGTTCGGTGACGACACCCGCGAGGTCGCGCTCGCGTACGACGCGTCGCTGCGGTCCGAGATCCACCCGTGGTACCGCGCCGGTGTCGAGCAGGACGCCGAGGCGCGACGCGTGGCCGAGGCGATCCTCGCCGGTCGCGACCCCGACGCCGACGCGAACGACCCGCGCACGTTCATGCGCGGCGTCTTCCGCGACGGTCTGCTCCCGGCGATGCGCACCGATGCCGTGGTGCTGCGGGCGTTCTTCCGCAGCTTCAACCTGCTCGAGCGTCCCGATGCGATGGCCACCAACGCCGACGTCGGCGCCCGCGTGCTCGCCGTGTGGCAGATGCGCGACCAGCGCCCGCCCGAGCAGCCGCTCGGTCCGCGCCACCGCAGCGACCTCCTGGACCTGATCGCCGCCTGACGCGAGCGCCGGTCCGGCGCCGGTCGGGCCGTGGACGCGTCAGTCGACGGCCTCCTCCACTGCGTCCTCCACCGCGTCCTCCACTGCGTCGACGGCCTCGTCACCCACCCGGTCGAGCGCGTCGCGGGTGGCCACCACCCCCGGCATCCCCACCAGCAGGGTGTCCTCCACGGAGCTGTCGTCGATGACGAGCCAGATGATCACGCCGACGATCGCACCGACGAGCGGGAACAGGACGAACGCCCACAGCTGCTCGAGCGCTCCCGTGTCGGGATCGGCGAAGAGCGCCGTCGCGATGCTGCGCGCCGGGTTCACCGAGGTGTTGTCGACCGGGATCGCCACGAGGTGCACGAGGGTGAGCGTGACGCCGACGACCAGGCCGCCCATGCCGGCCGGGATCCGGCCGCCGGTCGACGCGGCGAGCACGACCACCACGAGCAACGCGGTGAGCACGATCTCCACGACGATGGCCGAGCCGAGCCCGGCGTACTGACCCGACCAGAGGTTCGCCGCGAACTGCCCGCGTTCGAAGTCGTCGCGTCCGCTGGCGATGCCGAACACGATCGCGGCTCCCGCCACGCCTCCGATCAGCTGGCCGATCACCGCGAACACCGCGTGGGTGGCGGTGACCTTGCGGCTCACGAGCAGGGCGAGCGTGACGGCGGGGTTGATGTGGCAGCCCGACACCGGCCCGATCACGTACGCCATGATCATGAGCGACAGGCCGAACGCGACGCTGATGCCGAGCAGGCCGACGCCCGGGGCGAGGATCGCGGTGCCGGGTCCGCCGATCACGAGCACGGCGGTACCGAACAGCTCGGCCGCGAGCACGCGGCCGTGGTTCGCGCGCGGGTTCCCTGGTGTGCTGGCAGGCATGCCGTCACCCTATGCGGCTGGTTCCACCCGCCCGGACGAGCGCCCGAGCGAGCGCGCGGACGAGCGGTCGGCGGCGGTACCGTCACGGTGTGGCTCCGCGGCGGCGCACCGACACCCATCTGGTCACCCGCGTCGATGCCGGTGGCGCCCGCCGATCGCCCGACGAGCTGATCGTGGAGGAGCCGATGACGATCCAGCTCGACGGTCACCGGGTGGCCACCACGATGCGCACGCCCGGTCACGACTACGAACTCGCGGCGGGCTTCTGCCACACCGACGGTCTGCTGGGTGGCGCCACGATCCTCGGCGTGCGGTACTGCGCCGACGGCGCGGCGAGCCAGAGCGAGTTCAACGTGGTGACGGTGGAGACCGGTGGGCGTGCGCCGGTGCCGACGCCCCGGCTCGGCAACACCACGTCGAGTTGCGGCCTGTGCGGCAACGAGGCGATCGACCAGCTGTGCGAGGTGCTCGCACCGTTGCCCGACACCGACCCGATCCCGCTCGGCGTGCTCGCGGCGATGCCCGAGTCCGTGCTCGGCAGCCAGGGGCTGTTCTCGGCCACGGGCGCGGTGCACGCGGCGGCGGCGTTCTCGCCCGAGGGCGAGGTGCTGCTCACCCGCGAGGACGTCGGGCGCCACAACGCCGTCGACAAGGTGATCGGACGGATGCTGCTCGATCGGAAGCTGCCGGCCACCGGTCTCGGGCTGTTCGTCAGCGGCCGCGCGAGCTTCGAGCTGGTGCAGAAGGCCTGGGCCGCGGGGTTCTCCACGCTGGTCGCGGTGAGCGCCCCGACGAGCCTGGCCGTCCAGACCGCCCGGCGTGCCGGGCTGCGCCTGGTGGGCTTCACCCGCGGCGACCGGCTCAACGTGTACGCGCCCGAGCGCATCACGGACGACCCGCGGTGGGGTTCGCTGGCCGACGGCTCCTAGCCTGGTGCCATGAGCGACGCTGCCAGCGCACCCGTGTCCCCGAGCACCGGACTCGGGGTGCTCCACCTGTTCTGCAAGCCCACCCCGCTCTTCGACGGCGAGGCGCTCGTCGCCGCGGTGAAGGCCGCCGAGACCGCAGGATGCATGGTGGTCACCGTTGCGATGCTCGGCCACAAGGCCGACGTCGCGGTGATGGCGATGCACGCCGACCTCCGCCAGTTGCGTGCGTTGCAGACCGGTGTGCAGCGCTCCGGCCTCGAGGTCGTCGACAGCTACGTGAGTCTCACGGAGTCGAGCGAGTACGCGCAGGGCCTCCCGCAGGAGATGATCGACGCCCGGCTGTACCCCACCATCCCGCCGCAGAGCAAGGACATGCCGGCGTGGTGCTTCTATCCGATGAGCAAGAAGCGCGAGGCGCACGCGAACTGGTTCACGTTGCCCTACGACCAGCGCAAGCACCTCATGCACGAGCACGGCACGAGCGGCCGCAAGTTCGCCGGCCGCATCGTGCAGTACGTCACCGGCTCGACCGGTCTCGACGACTTCGAGTGGGGCGTCACTCTGTTCGCCGTGCACCCCGACGACCTCAAGGAGGTCGTGTACACGATGCGCTTCGACGAGGCGTCGGCGCTGTACGGCGAGTTCGGCGCCTTCTACACCGGCATCGTCACGCCGGTCGAGCAGCTGGTGTCCCAGATCTGACCTGCGCGGCTCGGGGTCGGGTCGGGTCGGGTCGGGTCAGCGGAGCACGCGCACGGCGGTCGTACGGTCGGTGACGTCGAGGCCGTCCTCGAACCGGTAGGTGTCGAACAGGCCGACGCCCGGATCGCCGTCACGTTCGATCTGCAGCTCACCGGTCGGCCCGTCGTAGTCGATGCCGCGTCCGGCGCGTAGCTGCTCGATGCACGACCGGTAGGTGCTGCAGGGGGTGCCGCCCGACGTCGTGGGCACCACGAGCTCGGCCATCGATCGACCGTCGATCGAGGGTGCCTGCTCGGCGGCGAGCGCGATCACGTTGAAGCAGTCGTACGCGTTCGCGGCGAAGAGCCGCCACCCGTCGGGGTTGCTCGAGGTGGTCGACGCGTCGACGCTCGACCGCGGTGACACGCCGCGCATGATCGCGAGGACCTCGTCGGGCAGGCGGCGGTAGGTGTTGCCCGTGCTGGGGACGCGCATCGAGTCGTTCATCCAGATGCTGGTCTGCACGTCGGGGTCGAGCACCTCGGCGAGCGACTGCACCAGGCGCGGGCCGGCCTCGGGATCGCCGACGATGCCGATCGTCGGCGCACCGGTCGCGACGATCCGGGCCGCGACGCCGGAGTAGTCGGGCTCGGCCGGGTCGAATCTCACGAGGGTGGGCGCGGGCGCACCTCGGGTCGCGAGCTCTCGGCCGACGGCCTCGGCGTAGCGTTCGCCGTACGCGTCGCCGACGTACGCGAGCACGATCGCCGTGCCCGTGCTGTCGAGCTGGCGTGCGAGCGCGCGGGCCTGCATCGAGTCGGACGGGACGGTGCGGATGAAGAGCGGACGGGTGTCGGGGAACTCGTCCAGGGCCATCGTGCTCGCGGTGGGCGAGCAGGTGAGCACCTCCTGATCGACCAGCGCCGGCACGAGCCGTTCGGCCAGCAACGACGACGCCGGCCCGATCACGGCGTCGACCTCCGTCGGGAAGAGGAGGTCGACCGGCGGGATCGCACCTCCGAGCGTGGCCTCGTCGATCACGACGACGTCGACCTCACGTTCGTTCACCCCGAGGCCGGCGATCTCGGACTCGGCGCGCTCGATCGCGTCGAGCATCGACGTGCCGAGCTGGCTGCCCGTCCCCGTGAGGGGCAGGACCACGCCGATGCGCAGTTGACCGTCAGGGGTGGAGCGATCATCGACCACGGTGACCGCGACGTCGGAGGTGGTGGGGGCGGATGCAGCGTCGTCGGTGCAGGCCGCGGCCAGCACGACCAGGGTGAGCGCGGCGACCGTCGGACCGAGGGGACGCGTCACCGCGCGGAACCGCCGATGTCCCGTCGCCGCTGCGCCATGGATCGGAGTCTAGGAAGCGGGACCGTCGCCGGCGCCGGTCACCAGTGGAGGGTGCCCGCCGACCCCTTGAACGGTCCGACCACGCGGCTCGTGATCCAGCCGCCGTAGAACATGCCCGGGTTGGGCGCCACCCGCTCGTCGTCGACCCAGCACTCGTCGAGCACCTGCGCGTAGAAGGCGAGGTGGCCGGCGATCGCCCGGTACGCGGGCACCGGGTCGTCGTAGCTCCAGGCCGCCTCCCGGATGCGCCGGTCGTCGCCCAGGTCGAGGTCCCAGTAGCTGGCGACGCCCTTCCACTCGCACATCGTGCGGCGGGAGGTGCGGACGAGGCATGACAGGTCGACGTCGTCGGGCGGCAGGTAGTAGGCGGGCGGTTGGCTCGTCTCGAGCACCCGGATCGCTCGGGTGGTGTCGGCGATCACCCGTCCGCCGTGCACCACCCGGATGCGATCGGTGCTCGGCACCGCTGCCGGCGGGCGTGGGTAGTCCCACACGCTCTCCTGCCCTGGTCCGGGTTCGATCCGCTCCGGTCGTCGCATGCGACGTGCATACGGCGCCGACGCCGGACCGGATGACGCCGTGTCGTGCACGCGTGCGGAGCGGCGTCGTGCTGGCGTCGTGCTGGCGTCGCGGCGGCAGATCTCCCGGTCGCGACACGACCGGGTGCAAACGCGTGACCTAGGGTCCGGGCCGTGAGCGACGCCGCCGGCCCGCCGGACTTCACCCGCGACCTCGTGCGCTGGAGCGAGACCCTCGCTGCGATCGCCCGTACCGGTCTCGGCTTCACGCAGAACCTCTACGAGCAGGAGCGATTCGAGGAGGTGCTGCACGTCGCCGCCGACATCAAGGCGGCGGCCGACGACGCACTCGAGGTTCGACGCGAGCAGGACCACTTCGTGCAGGAGTGGCTCGACAACGTCGGCGAGGGTGTGCCGGGGTACGTGACGCCGAAGGTGGCCGTCGGCGCGATCGTCGGCAACGACGACGGCGAGTTGCTGCTCGTGCAGCGCGCCGACAGCGGCATCTGGCTCTACCCGACGGGGTGGGCCGATGTGGGCTACTCGCCCGCCGAGGTGGCGGTCAAGGAGGTCGCCGAGGAGACCGGCGTGCTGTGCGAACCGGTGCAGCTGCTCTCCGTGATCGACGGCCAACGCATGGGGTTCACCCGTTTCGGGATGTACATGCTGCTGTTCCACTGCCGCGCAGTGGGCGGCGAGCTCGCCGGACACCCGCTCGAGACGTCGGGCGTGGGGTGGTTCTCACGCGATGCGCTGCCCGCGGCCACGGCGGGCGCGGGGTGGTGGGGGCCGATGGCCTTCGCGGCGATCGACGGGGCGCAGCTCCCGGCCGTGTTCGACCCGGTGCGCGAACCCGTCTGGCGCGGCGACCACACCTGACCGCTCGGAACGCGCGACCGACTCTCAGCTGTCGGGCTGGTCGCGCAGGAACTGCTCGACCTCGGCCATGAGCTCGTCGCTGTCGACCGCCGACGGGTCGATCGGCTCGAAGCCGCCGCCGCGGTCGTCGTCGGCGAGCTCGCCGCCGACGGTGTCGTCGTCGTCCTCGTCGTCGTCCTCGTCCTCGTCGTCCAGGTCGTCCACGGCGAGGGTCTCGAGGCGGGCGACGTAGCCGACGAGGTCGTCGTCCTCGTTCACCATCGCCGTCACGCGCTGCTCGTACTCGTCGGCCTCGAGCGTGAGCCGGCCGACCGGGGTGGGCGAACCGATGAGTCCGCAGGCGCGGGTGACGAGCGCGAGCGCCGCCTTGGGTGAGGGCACCTGCGACGCGTAGGCCGGGATCGCCGCCCACAGCGACACCGAATCCACGCCCGCCCGGTGGCAGGCGTCGTGGAGCACGCCGACGATGCCCGTGGGGCCCTCGTAGCGGCTGCGCTGCAGGTCGAACCGGTCGATCAGCTCGCCGTCGGTGGCGGTGCCGATGATCTGCACCGGACGGGTGTGCGGCACGTCGGCGAGCAGCGCGCCGAGCGTGATGACGAGCCCGGCGTCGAAGCGCTTGGCGATGGCGATGACCTGCTCGGTGAAGAGGCGCCACCGCAGCGCCGGTTCGGGGCCGAGCAGCAGGATGACGTCGCCACCCGGCGTGGACGCGCTCCACGCGGCCACGGTGGGCCACACGATCGAGCGGGTGAAGCCGTCGGCGAGGCGCACGTGAGGACGCACCGTGGCGAAGTCGGTGAACTCCTCCGGGTCGAACTCCACGAGCGCGCGGGCTCCCCACGACTCCACCAGGTGTCGCACCGCGTTCGACGCGGCATCGCCGCCGTCGTTCCAGCCGGTGAACGCAGCGATGACCGTCGGCCGGCGCAGCGTGGGCTCGTCCAGCCACCGCAGGTGCTCCATGGGCCTCACGTTACCGAGTCCCGGCCGGAGCACCCGGTCGAGACCCGCCGCGCACCGTCGCCGACCGTGGGTCGTGGTGACCGGGTCAGAGCTGCGGCTCGACGGTGTAGGCCTCGCCGCCCCCGCCCGCAAGGACGTCGTCGAGCCAGTTGCCCTCGTACACGTCGTTCGGGCCCTGCACGAGATCGTTCTCCTCGGCGCCCTCGGGGGTGGTGACGAGCGTCCAGGCCTGGCGCTTGTACGTCCAGTTCGCCGGGTGGAGGCGGTGGGCCTCGCGCCACCACGGCACGGCGGCGTCGGGGCCGACCGTGCGGCGCAGGTGGTCGCCGAGCTCGAAGCAGGCGGCGGCGCGGGCCTCGTGGTCGCCACGCGGCTGCGACCGCTCCACCACCTCGTCGGGCGTGAGCGCGAACCGCGACGCGGCGCCGTGGTGGGCCCAGTCGACGATCGCGGCGCGGTACGCCTCGGCGTGGTCGGGGATCTTCTTCACCTCGCGGAACATGGTGTCCATCCGCTCGGGCAGGCCCGGTGGGACCTCCATGTCGCGCAGCGGGCTGCGTTCGATCGAGGCGCTCTCGGCGGGCCGGACGAGCACGCCCGTCTCGTCGATCCACACCGCCATCGGGATGTTGACGAAGCCGAACAGCTCACCGGTGACGTGGCGGGTGTCGATCAGCGACGGATGCGTGGGCGAGGCGGCGTCGATCCAGCGGTGGGTGTGCGCCGGCTCGACGTCGAGGGCGACGGTGACGACCGTGAGGCCGAGCGGCTCGAGCTCGGTGTGCAGCGCCTGCCACCCGGGCAGGCTGGTGCGGCAACCTCAATAGCTCGACCAGGCGACGAGCAGCACCTTGCGGCCGTGCAGGCTGCTCAGTCGGAACGGCGACCCGTCGCGGGTGACGAGCTCGGGATCGGCCGCCACGGCGGTGCTGAGCGCACGCCCGGTGGCGGTGGCCGGTCCGACGGCCCACACCCCGTGTGCCTCGTCGTGCACGACCGGCATCCCGAGGCGAGCGGCGGCGACCGACACGTCGAGGCTGCCGTCGTCGCGCAGCGAGCCGGGGGCCGGGACGCAGATCTCGCCGCGGCACAGGCCCTCGGGCTTGGCCTGCCAGCCGGTGCGATCGGCGAACGCGGCGGGTTCGACGCGGTCGAGCGTGGTGAGGATCATGGGCGGACGGTAGTGCGCGGTCGCGACGGCCGTGTCACCCGGCGAACACGGCGCGCCGGTGCCGGCGCGCTCAGCGGCCGGCGGCCTGCTCGGCGAGGTCGTGCGGACCGGCCGACAGGTACCCCTTGCCCGCACGCACCGCGGCGCCCCACGGCGTCATCAGCGCGACGAGCTCGTCGACGTCGTCACCGAGCGCCTCGATCGTCGGGCGCATCTGGAGATCGGTCTGCACCTCGATCCCCTCGCGGGCCTCACGTCCGGCGGGGGTGAACCCGGTGTCGTCGAGGAGCCCGCGAGCACGCAGCCGCTCGTGGGCGGCGTCGAACTGGGCGTCGGTCCACGCGCGCGTGCGGCTGTAGCTGCGCATCGGCAACCCCCAGTACAGCTCGCTCATCAGGCCGATCTCGGTGGCGTCGAACCCGGCCGAGATCCAGGCCGCCGTGTGCGAGTCGCCGCGGTACTCGCGGAGCATGTCGCCGCGTCGCCACACCCGGCCGATCGCCGTGTCCGGCATCGCCTGCGACAGCACCCCGGCGAACAGCGGGCGACCCTCGGGGCGCAACGGTGCGACGGCCCGGGCGAGCAGCTCGTCGACGCGCTCGATGCCCTCGGGCGCGTCGCCGAGGATGCGGCGCAGCTGGGCGATGGCACCGTCGTCGCGAGCGGCGCAGATGGTGGCGGCGTCCGTGCGCGACCAGCCGAGCTGCACGCAGGGGACGACGACCTCGGGGTTGAACACGGCGAACGCGGCCGCCACGAGCTCGCCGGGCACCTGACCCATCACCGAGCCGCGGCTCGTGAAGTACGCCGGCCCGTCGGGTAGGGCGACACCGCCGGCGTCGGCGCCGCTCGGGTCGAATCCGAGGGCGGCGTAGTTGGCGTGGCACTCGGGCGAGAAGTACACCTGGCCGATCACCGGTTCGAGCGCCGAGCCGAGCGCCCGGGCACGGGAGGAGAGCTGCTGGACGTCCATGCGGCGACGCTACGCACGGGCGGCCGGGTGGATCGCACCGGAGCCGGGCCGTCGGCCCGCCTCACGGTCGACGCGGCTCACGGTCGACGCGGGGTGGTCGGTCGCTAACGTCTCGCCCGTGAGTGTCGACATCCAGATCGCGACCGAGGCCACCGACGAGCTGCGCGACGCGCTGGCGACCCTGCTCCCGCAGCTGTCGTCGTCACCGCCGCCCACGAGCGACGAGCTCGCGGTGCTGGTGGCCGACCCGGGGTCGGTGCTGTTCGTGGCCCGGCTCGGCGGCCGCATCGTGGGCAGCCTCACGCTGGTGCTGTACCGCATCCCGACCGGGCTGAAGGCCTGGATCGAGGACGTCGTCGTCGACGAGTCGGCGCGCGGTCACGGGATCGGCGAGCTGCTCAACCGCGCTGCGCTCGACGAGGCGCAGCGTCACGGCGCGAAGGCCGTGAGCCTCACCAGCCGACCGTCGCGTGAGGCGGCGAACCGCCTCTACCAGCGGATCGGCTTCACGATCCGCGAGACCAACGTCTACCGCTACGACCTCTGACGTCGGCACCGCTGACGTCGGCACCGCTGACGTCGGCACCGCTGGCCGCGCGCGGCTCGGCCCGCAGGTCAGGCGCCGGCGGCGCGGCGGAGGTCCTCGGCGGCCTGGCGAACCTGCCAGTCGCGGTCGGTGAGCGCGTGGTCGATCGCGGCCTCCACCTCGTCGCCCTCGAACGGAGCGAGCGCGAGCACCGCGCGGCGGCGCACCGCCGGCACGTCGCGGCAGCCGTGCAGGATCGCCGGGAGTCCCCTCGGGTCGCCGATCGCTCCGAGCGCGGCGACGCACGCCTCGCGCACGAGCGGCGCCTCCGCCGAGCCGGCGAGCTCGACGAGCCGGTCGAACACCTCGTCGCGCACCGCCTCGTGCTCGCCGCACGCCCACGCCGCAACCTCCACCACCGTCGGGTCGGTGTCGTGCAGCACGGGGAGCAGGTCGAGGCCGGGGCGCTGCGCCGCCAACTCGGTGGCGCGGCGCCGCACGCCCGCCTCCGGGTCGGTGAGCGCTACGACGAGGTCGTCGTCGGTGAGCACACCGGCCCGGGCGAGCGCGCCGAGGCCGAGCTCGCGCGCAGTGGGATCGGCGTCCCGGAGTGCCTCGCGTGCGAGGCCCACGTCGCCGGTGTGCCCCGCCACCGCGAGGTCACGCCACCGTGTGGCGCGACTCGATCCGTCGCTCGTCGTCATCGCCGCAGCATGTCGGTGAGCCGCACCACGGTGAAGGCGAGCCCGAACGACACCACGGTGGCGAGCACCGCGCCGATCACGATCGCGAGGCCGCTGCTGGCGACCACCGCCCAGAGGCGGCGGACGACGGAGGTGCGCTCGTGGAGGAAGGCGTCGCGCTCGCCGAGCTCGACGGTGACCGATCGGCGTGACCTGCGTCCCTCGCGTGCC
Organism: Actinomycetota bacterium; assembly: GCA_009704985.1. Classification (GTDB taxonomy): domain Bacteria; phylum Actinomycetota; class Acidimicrobiia; order Acidimicrobiales; family Ilumatobacteraceae; genus VFMC01. Next base: position 12,398 of record WLDE01000006.1, read on the forward strand.
GGTGCGGTGCTCGCTCTGGCAGGCTTGCGCCACCCGGCGGCGATCAGCGCGACGATCGCGAGACCGGCGATCCAGGCCGAGGCAGTGGTGAGTTCTCCGAGCGACACGCGACACGAGATGGTACCGGTGACGACCGGTGAGGTCAGGGCGCCCCGGCCCGTGCACCGCGCGTGGGCCGTGCCGCTGGCGACGCTCGGACTCCTGGCACTCGCCACGATCCTGGTGGCGAGCGTGCTGCCGGCGTCACTCCGGGCCGAGAACCGGGCGGGTGCCGAGGCCGAGTTCGCACTGGTGCCGGCCGACGCCGACCCGGTCGCCGACCGGCTGGCCTTCGACGCGGTCGAGCGGTACCGGGCGGCGGGCCAGTTCCTGTTCGTCACCGTTCGCGAGCCCGAGATCACCCTGCTCGACTGGTGGATCGGTGAGTCCGAACCCGAGGTCGGCTTCCTCAGCCGGCAGGACAAGTTCGGCACGCAGACCCCGGACCAGCAGCGGCAGTTCAGCGTGGAGATGATGCGCTCGGCGAAGGAGACCGCCGAGTACGTGGCGCTCGAGCGCCTCGGGTTCCCGGCGGAGATCATCCCCGGCGACGTGATCGTGAACAACCTCGTGTGCCTCGAGGCGAACGAGGCCCAGACCGAGTGCATCGAGTGGGCACCGTCGGACGAGCTGCTCGACCCGGGCGACAAGCTGCTGAAGGTGGACGGGGTGGAGCTCGAGGTGCTCGACGACCTCCGTCCGATCCTCGACGGCAAGCAGCCCGGCGACGTGGTCGAGATCGAGTTCGAGCGCCCGGGCGAGGGGACTCGGACGGGAGAGGTGGAGCTCATCGCCGCGAACGACGGCACCGGTCGCACGATCATCGGCTTCTCGCCGTTCGACACCGCAACGGCGAAGCTGCCCTTCGACGTCGACATCGACAGCGGCGCGATCGGTGGCCCGTCGGCGGGGCTCGCGTTCACGCTCACGCTCATCGACGAGCTCACGCCGGGCGAGCTCACGGGTGGCCGCCGCGTGGCGGTGACCGGCACGATCCGCATCGACGGCACCGTCGGCGGCATCGGCGGGCTCGCGCAGAAGGTGTCGGCGGTGCGCCAGCTCGGCGCCGACGTGTTCCTGGTGCCGGCCGAGCAGGGCGAGCAGGACATCGCCCTCGCCCGCCAGGTGGCCGGCGACGACCTCGACATCGTGCCGGTCGCCAACCTCGACGAGGCGCTCGCGGCGCTCGCCGAGTACGGGGGCAACGGACTCGAGCTCGGTCGTCCGGGCGAGGGGTACGAGCCGGCCTCCTGACCGGCCGTCGCGGCCGCGGGCGCGGCACGCGGAGGTCCGCTCGGGGCACGGCTCGCGGCTCGCGACGCCGCCGAGACCCGCTCGCAGCGGTGTGCTCGGAGCGTGAGCATGCCACCACTGGAACGCGCCGGAGACCTACGCTGGGCGTTCGATGGCCATCTCCTTCTCCCGTCCCGACCCCTCGTCGCCGAGTTCGGTCGCGTCGGCGTCGTTCACCACGGCGCGCAAGGGCTTCGAGACGTCCGAGGTACGCGAGTTCCTCCGCATGGTCGCCGCCGAGCTCGCCCGTCTGCAGGAGCGTGAACGCTTCCTCGAGCGCGAGCTGCGCACCGCGCAGCGCACCACCGCGCCGGCCGCCGTCGCGCTCGACGACGAGCTGGTCACGAGGATGCTCGGCGAGGAGGCGGTGCGGATCCTGCACACGTCGCGCGACGCGGCCGCGCAGATCCGGATGCGCGCCGAGGAGAGCGCGGCGCGTCTGTTGCGCGAGGCGACCGACGAGGCGCAGCGCCTGCGCGAGGAGGCCGAGATCGAGGCGGCCCGACGGCGCGCGGACGCCACCGCGGATGCCGAGGCCGAGCTGGAGATGGCCAAGCAGCAGGGCCGCGACATGGTGAACGAGGCGCGCGCCTACCGCGAGCGCGTGCTCAACGAGCTCGCCCGCCGGCGTGAGATGGCGCGCCAGCAGATCGAGCAGCTCGTGCACGGCCGCGACCGGTTGCTGCAGGCGTTCGAGCGGGCCCGGCTGGTGTCGGTCGACGTGATGGCCGAGCTCACCCCGCTCGGCGAGCCCAACGAGTACGTGAACCTGTCGCCGACCACCGGCCCGGTGCCGCTGATGGTGCCGAACATGCCGCGCCCGGGTTCTGAGCCGCAGGACGCCACCGTCGCACTCGCGGTGTCGGGCCGTGCGCCGCTCGTGGAGTCGCGCACCGAACCGGCCCCGCAGCAGGACGTCGCGGCTCACTCAGAGGTCGCGTCGGAGGTCGCGTCGGAGGTTGCGGAGGACGAGGGGCCGATGATCGTGCCGCACGACCCGTCCGTGACGATCTTCGTCGACGACGAGTTCGAGGACGCCGAGTCCGTCGACGCGGAGCAGGCCGAGGCCATCGAGATCGAGGTCGTCGAGATCGAGGCCATCGAGATCGAGGCCATCGAGATCGAGATCGAGGTCATCGAGACCGAGGTGATCGAGCAGCGGGACGGGGTGGCCGACGAGTCCGACGATGCCGCCGACGACGACGTGCGCGACCGCGTGGTGCAGCTCGACATCACCCCGCGCCACGACCTCGACGACGACCTCGACGACGACCACGACGGCGAGGTGGCACCGGTGGTGGCCCTGTTCGCCGGTGAGCCCGCCGTGGAGGCGGACACCGACGACGCGCACGACGAGGTCGCGGAGGAGGTCGCGGAGGAGGTCGCGGAGGAGGTCGCGGAGGAGGTCGAGTCTGCCGACGAGCCCGCAGTGTCGCCGTCGGTCGTCACCCCGGATCCCGACGCCACCACCGCCCTCGGTCGCACCTCGGCCGACGACCTGTTCGCCCGGCTCCGCGCCGCGCGCGCCGAGGCGATCGCCGAGCGGGCGGTCGCGGCCACCACTGCGGCCACTACCGCGACCGCGCAGGTCGTCGCGGACGCGCCTGCGGCGTCGGCCGGCGATTCGGTGTTCCACGCCACGCCCGACGCACCGGTGGCGACCGACGACCGCGCCGACACACCCTTCGCCCGCCGTGACGAGGCGCTCACGCCGCTGATCACCGCTGCCGCCCGGAAGCTCAAGCGCGTGCTGGCCGACGAGCAGAACGAGGTGCTGCACGCGCTGCGTCGCAGGGAGCCCGTGCGCGACCTGTCGGCGATGCTGCCCCCGGTGGCCGAGCAGTGCGAGCGCTACGCCGCGTCGATCTCGGCCGAGCTGGTGGCGGCGGCTGCGGCCGGCGCAGTGTCGATGGGGATGAGCCCGGGCACGGCGCCGCGTGAGGTGAAGCAGGCCGGCGCCGCCGCTCCGGCGATCACCGCCCTGTCCGACGACGTGGTCGTGCCGCTGCGCGACCGGTTGGCGCGTTGCCTGGCCGACGCCGACGGCGACAACCACGAGCTCGGATCGCTCGTGCGGCTCGCGTATCGCGAGTGGAAGACCCAGCGGATCGACGAGCACCTCGACGACATCGCCCGGCTCGCCTACGGCCGTGGTGCGCTCGTCGGTGTGGCGCCGGGGACGCCGGTGTGCTGGATCGTCGACCCGGAGGGGCCGGAGTGCGCGGACGCGGAGGACAACTCGCTCGCCGGTGCGGTGCCGGCGGGATCGGCGTTCCCGACCGATCACCCCTGCGCGCCGGCGCACCCCGGCTGTCGCTGCCTCATCCGCCCGGCCCACTGATCCGGCCGACCGATCCGGGGCGTCCCGGGCGTCGCGATGTTGGGAACGGGTCGCGTGACACAGCCGCCCGACTCTGCGTGAGCGCCGACCGCAGATAGCCTGCCGCGACATGCGGACACCCTCCGACCTCCCGCCCGACACCAGCACCAGGCGGTTGGGCGATCGAGGCCGCGTCGCCCTCATCGCCGTCGCGGCGATCCTCATCGTGCTGCTGCTCTCGGCCCGGTTCCTGTCGAGCTTCTACATCGACTACCTGTGGCACCGCAGCGTCGGTCGGGGCGATGTCTTCTGGGGGGTGCTGCTCAGCCAACTCACGCTCTTCGGGCTGTTCGCCGTGGTGTTCATCGCCCTCGCGGTGCTCAACCTCGTGATCGCCGATCGGCTCGCGCCGATGTCGTTCTCCGCGAACATGCACCCGGTCGTCGAGCGGTTCCACGAGGTGTTCGGACGCCGGCTCCGGTTGCTGCGCATCGGCGTCGCCGTGGTGTTCGGGGTGCTGTTCGCGCTCCCGGCCACGGCCCAGTGGGTGTCGTGGACGCTGTTCCGCAACAGCAAGTCGTTCGGCATCACCGACGCGCAGTTCGGCAACGACGTCGGCTTCTACGTCTTCCGTCTGCCGTTCATCACCTTCGCGATCGACTGGCTGTTCGCCACGCTGGTGTTCATCACCCTGCTCGTCGTGCTCACCCACGTGCTCAACGGTGGCGTGCTGTTCCAGCCGCCGCGTCCGAAGGTGCGTCGCGCCACCAAGGCGCACGTCGCCGTGCTGCTGGCGCTGCTGGCGATCGTGAAGGCGGGCGACTACTGGGTGAGCCGCTACGAGCTCACCACCGAGCGACGCGGGTTCGTGCAGGGCGCCACCTACTCGGTGGTCAACGCGCAGCTGCCGGCCACCGTGCTGCTCGCGCTCATCGCGCTGCTGGTCGCCGCCCTGTTCCTGTCGACGTTGAAGACCGGGTCGTGGCGGCTCCCGATCGTGGCGTCCGCACTCTGGGCCGTCGTCGCGCTCGTCGGCGGAGTGATCTACCCGGCGGCCATCCAGGCACTGGTGGTGAACCCGAACCAGAAGGACCGCGAAGCGATCTACATCGAGCGCAACATCACGGCCACGCGACAGGCGCTCGACATCGTCGAGGTCGACGAGCAGCCGGTGTCGTTCGCCTCGCTCACGGCGCGGGAGATCTCCGACGACATCGAGCCGCTGCAGAACGTCCGCCTGCTCAACCCGGGCCAGCTCGTCGAGCGGTTCCGTGCCGACCAGGGTCAGCGCGCCGGTCTCACGATCCGCGACCTCGACATCGATCGCTACGACATCGACGGCCGGCTGCAGCAGGTGATGGTGGCGGCACGTGAGCTCGACCTCGACACGATCGCGAACAAGTCGTGGCAGGGGCGTCACCTCATCTCCACCCACGGCTGCGGTCTGGTGATGGCGCCGGTGAACCGGGCCAACACCAACGGCCGTCCCGACTACCGGCCGCTCGAGCTGGCCCGCCCCGAGCTGTACTTCAGCGAGGGTCTCGACGGGTACTCGATCGTGCGCACCACGGTGAGCCAGGAGACCTGCCCCGGTCAGCAGAACGCCGGCGCCTACGAGGGCGACGGGGGCATCGCGCTCGACTCCGTGTTCAAGCGGATGGCGTTCGCGCTGGAGTTCCTCGACTACAACCTGCTCGGCTCGAGCGCGATCACCGACGAGTCGCGGATCTTCTGGATCCGCTCGGTGCGCGACCGGGTGGAGAAGGTGGCGCCGTTCCTGTCGTACGACGGCGACCCCTACCCGGTGGAACTCAACGGCGGCGTGGTGTGGGTGGTCGACGCGTACACCACGTCGGCGCGCTTCCCGTACGCGCAGAGCGCGAACATCTCGCAGCTCACCCCGAACAGCGGGCTGCGCTTCGACTTCAACTACATCCGCAACAGCGTGAAGGCCGTCGTGAACGCCTACGACGGGTCGATGCAGTTCTACCTCACGGATCCGACGGACCCGATCGCCCGTGCCTGGGCCGACGCTTTCCCGGATCTGTTCGTCCCGATGGATCTGATGCCCCAGGAGCTGCGCGAGCACCTGCGCTACCCGGAGGACCTGTTCCGCATCCAGACCGAGGCGTACTCGAAGTACCGCCTCGACGGCGACCGCTTCTTCGACCGCAAGGACGCGTGGTCGGTGGCGCAGGCGCCGTCGCAGATCCCGCGGGCTCCCAGCGCCGCCGCCGAGCCCGGCACGGCCGGCGCGGTCGTCAATGCCCCGGCCGACTTCGCCGAGGAGTCCGGCACGGCACGGTTCATCCCATACTACTCGATGTTCCGGGCGCCCGGTCAGAGCGAGGCGTCGTTCCAGATGCTGCGGCCCTTCGTGCTGTTCAGCACCGACGACACCCGGAAGGAGCTGTCGGCGTTCATGGTGGCGAGCAGCGATCCCGAGACCTATGGTCAGCTGACGGCGTACGTGATGCCCGACGCGGCCACCGACGGCCCGGCGACGGTGCAGGCCGCGATCGACAGCGACAGCGAGATCTCCGCCGAGATCACCCTGCTCGACTCGGGTGGATCGTCGGTCACGTTCGGCGACATGCAGTTGATCCCCGTCGGTGACGGCCTGCTCTACCTGCGCCCGCTGTACGTGCGGTCGGATGCCACCCAGCAGGCCTCGCTGCAGTACACGATCGCCGTCTACAACGGCAACGCGGCGTTCGGTTCGAGCATCGAGGAGGCGTTGGCGAAGCTGTTCCCGGGCTTCCGTACCGACATCGGCGACATCATCGGCACCGACGTGCCGACCGAGGAACCCGATCCGGGCGGGGAGACGCCGACCACGCAGTCGGTGGAGGAGCTCCTCGAACGAGCCCAGGAGCTGTTCCTCGAGGCCGACGAGGCGCTGCCCGACTTCGCCCGGTACGCCGAGCTGACCGCACAGGCACGGGAGCTGGTGCGTCAGGCGCTGGAGCAGGCGGGCGGCTGACGGTCACGCCGGAATCCGGTGTTCACCCGTTCCGGGGTGGGCGCCGGATTCAGCGGCCGCGGAGCTGGCGCACCTGCTCGGCCAGCGCGGCCAGATCCTCGCGGAACGAGATCTCGTAGCGGGCCTGCTCGGCGGCGAGCTTCACCTGACCGCTGCGCAGCGACTGCAGTGCCTCGTCGTCCACGCTGCCGCCGGCCGGCTGGCGCTCGGCCAGCGAGTCCATGTCGCGGCTGAGCTCGCTCAGCTGGTTGGCGAGCTGCGTGCTCACGTTCTGGATCCGCTCGTCGATCGCGAGTGCCTGGCGGAGCGCCGTGCGAGCGTCCTCCTCGGTGTCGCCCATACGCTGTGACAGCGACGCGAGCTGCTGCTGCAGCCCTGCCGTGTCGGGCACGGACGCGGCGAGCTCGCCGATGCGCTGCTGCAGCTGGGCGATCTCGCCGCCACGGTCGGGGATCGCCCCGAGGCGTGCGTCGAGTTCGGCGAGGCGACCCGGGAGCTCGGCGATCTCGGCGCTGCGGACCTCGATGAGCTCGCGCAGACCGGCGACGTCGGCGCTGCGCAGCTCGACGACCTGGCGCAGCCGCTCGAGGTCGGAGGTGACGCTGCCGATCGCTGCCGGGTCGCCGGTGACGCCGGTGACGCCGGCACCGTGACCGACCGGTGCTGCGGCGACGGCGGCGAGCCGCTCGTCGAGCGCTGCGACCCGCTCGGCGAGGGCGGCCTGGGCGCGCACCTGCTCGTCGAGTGCGGCGAGGCGCTCGGCGAGTGCTGCCTGCTGTTGCAGCTGCGCATCGAGCTCGGTGAGGCGCGCCTCGAGTGCCGCGGTGGAGTCGGCCGAGGCCGACCCGGCGGGCGCGGGCGCCTCGGCGATGCGACGCTGGAGTGCGGCGAGCTGCTCGATGAGCTCGGCGCGGGTGGCCGCCTGCTCGGTGGCGAGGCGGGTGGCCTCCTCGGTCGCGGTGACCCGCTGGCCGAGCAGGGCGAGGCGCTCGGCGAGCTCCTCGGTGCCCGCGAGCGAGGCGAGCTCGTCGAGGCGCTGGCTGATCCGGTCGGAGTCGGCGTTGCGCTGCTGGAGCAGACCGATGCGGTCGCTGAGCGCGGTGACCTGGTCGGCGAGGTCGGCCTGGGTGCTGATGCGTGCGTTCAGCTGGCCGATCTGCTGCTGCAGCAACTCCACGGTCTGGGCGCTGCGGGTGAGCGCGTCCAGACGGCCGGCCAGCTCGTCGTCGGGGGCCACGGGGGCGGCGGCGAGCTCGGCGACATCGTCGAGGCGCTGCGAGAGCTCCGCGAGGCGCGGCTGGAGCTCGGCTGCGGCGCCGGCGCCGGCGTTCTGCTCGACGTCGATCACGCGCTGGTGCAGTTCGTCGACCTTGGCACCGACGTCGAGGCTGTTCTCGATGCGGTGCTCGAGCGACTCGATCTTCTCGACGATCTCGGCGGTGTCGCTCTTCGCGTTGGACGACAGCACCATGGTGGTGGCGGCGAGCGAGCTCAGCCGGTCCTCGAGGGACGCCTTGGACTGCTCGGCGGCGTCGAGCCGTTCCTTCAGCTCCACCAGTTCGTTGCGGAGCACGAGGAACTCGACCGGGTCGATCGTTTGCTTCTTCTTGAAGAGTCCCATGGACGGACGGCCCTCTTGTTCGGTCGACGACCCCGCCGGGATCGGACCGCGGACAGGAGCGCACACGTCACGACGTGTGCATCAACCGTACTCTCTGGGTTCTCGGATTTCGGGGAGGCCGACGCCCTGCGCGGACGCTCCGATCGAGGGGTCCGTCAACCGTCGTCGAGCCCGTTCGTCACGCCGGTCGAGGGACCCGTCGAGGGCCGGTCGAGGGTCAGTCGTCGGCGGCGCGGGTGGCGACGATCGGCAGCATCCGCACGGCCAGCTGCGGCACGTCCTCGAGCAGCGCGGCGAACCCACGGCCGTCGATGTGGAGGATGACGCCGTCGGTCTTGGCGACGACGGAGGAGTTGCGCGGACGGTGCGCGAGCAGCGCCATCTCGCCGGCGAACCCGCCCGGGCCGATGTCGGCCACGTGCTCGCCGCCGCGGCGGACCTCGAGCTCACCCTCGAGCACCACGACCATCTCGTGACCCACGTTGCCCTCGGTCATGAGCACCTGCCCGGCCTTCACGCGGAGCTCGGTGGAGATCCCGTGCACGTGTTCGAGCTCGTGCTTGTTGAACTTCGAGAACAGCGGAATGGCCAGCAGACGGTCCTGGTGCTTCATCGTTCCTCCCAACGGGACGATCCCGGACGGTCACGTGCCGGCCGGACGGCGGGGAGCCTATGCCCACGGGACGGGCGTGTCCCGCCTCGGACGACGTGTCGACGGTCGCCGGCGAGCTCGGGTGGTCGTCAGTGATCGCCGACGCGAGACAGCGCCACGGCGTTCATGCAGAAGCGGAGGCCGGTGGGCGGCGGCCCATCGGGGAACACGTGACCGAGGTGGGCGTCGCAGACGTTGCACACGGTCTCCACGCGCACCATGCCGTACGCGCGATCGACGTGGTAGGCGATGACGTCGTCGGTGATCGGCTGGGTGAACGAGGGCCAGCCGGTGCCCGACTCGAACTTCTGGTCGGCGTCGAACAGCAGGGTGCCGCAGCACACGCACTCGTAGCGGCCGGGTTCGAACCGGCTGCACATGTCGCTGCTGAACGCACGCTCGGTCGCGGCGTGCCGCGTGACCTGGTACGAGGCGGGGGAGAGCTGGGCGCGCCACTCGTCGTCGGTCTTCTCGACGCGACGGGGCGGCTCGACGTTGCCCGCATCGGCCCGGCGGATGATCTCGTCCCAGGTGAGCATGGGTCCGACGCTACCGACCCGGCGACGGTGGCGCTGCTCGTGCGCACACCCCGCCTCGGGTCGGATCGTCGCGGTCGCGACGACGCGTACCGTTCGCACGGGAGAGAGGGGGGGTCGCAGGTGGGTGGAGCGGAGATCACGCTGTTGCTGGGGTTGCTGCTGCCGGTCGTGATCGGCGGGGCGATCGTGCTCCTCGTCGGCCGCCTCCGCCACCTCCTCCTCCGTCCGGTGGCGGGACCCCGGTCGATCGCGTGGGGGAGTTGGAGCGCCTGGCCAAGCTCCACGAGGCCGGTCACCTCACGGCGGCCGAGTTCGCCGAGGCCAAGCAGCGGCTGCTCGGCGGCTGATCCGCGTCAGAGCGCCGTCAGAGCGCCTTGCCGGGGTTGAGCATCCCGGTGGGGTCGAACGTGGCCTTCACGCGCTGCTGCCAGGCGTGGTGGACCGGGTCGAGCTCGCGGGCGAGGAAGCGGCGCTTCAAGGTGCCGACGCCGTGCTCGGCGGCGATGGTGCCGCCGAGGCGCAGCGACAGCTCGACGATGTCCGAGAACGCCGACTCGGCACGGGCGATCTCGTCGGGGTCGCCGCCGTCGAACACGAGCAGTGGGTGCATGTTGCCGTCGCCGGCGTGGCCGATGGTGGGCAGGTGGATCCGGTGGCGTTCGCCGATCTCGACGATGCCGGCGAGCAGCTCGGCGAGGCGCTGGCGGGGCACCGCGACGTCCTCGGGCAACATCGCCTTGCCGAGGTGCTCGAACGCCGGCCACACGCGGCGGCGCACCTCCACGAACATGTCGCCCTCCGCCGGGTCGCTCACGTGGTGGACCTCGGTGGCGCCCTCCGCGAGGCAGGTCTCGGCCATCTCCGCGATCGCGGACGCTGCCCTGTCTCCGTTGGACTGCACGAGCAGCAGGCACGCAGCCGACGTGTCGAGATCCATGCGGTACACGTCGTTCACCTGGCGCAGCGACGCCTGGTCGACGATCTCCATGAGGCTCGGTTCGTGGCCGGTGCGGAAGATGTCGAGGATCGCCCGGCCGGCCGAGGGGAGGTCGGCGAAGTAGGCCACGGCCGTCGACGGCAGCGGCGGCAACGGCACGAGCTTCACCGTCACCTCGGTGATCACCCCGAGCACGCCCTCGGATCCGACGAACACGCCGGTGAGATCGAGGCCGGCCGTGTTCTTCAGCGTGTGGCGGCCCGTGCGGATCACCTCGCCCGAGGCGAGCACGACCTCGAGCCCGATCACGTAGTCGCGGGTGACGCCGTATCGCACGCAGCACAGACCGCCCGCGTTGGTGGCGACGTTGCCGCCGATGCTGGAGATCTCGTACGACGCCGGATCGGGTGGGTAGAACAGCCCGTGCTCGGCGACCGCACGCTTCAGGTCGCCGTTGAGCACACCCGGCTGCACGCGGGCCATGCGGTTGGCGCTGTCGATCTCCAGCACCTGGTTCATGCGGTGCAGCGAGAGCATCACGCAACCATCGACGGCGTTGGCCCCGCCGCAGAGCCCGCTGCCGGCGCCGCGGGTGACGACCGGGACCCCGGCGGCTCGAGCCGCGTCGATCGCCGCCACCACCTCGGCCGTCGACCGGGGCATCACGAGCACCGCCGCCGCGCCGGCCCGCTCGAACATCGCCCGGTCCTGTGCGTACGCGGCGATCACGTCGGGGTCGGTCTGGAGGCAGTCGGCGGGCAGCCGGGCGGACAGCTCGGCGAGCAAGGAGACGGTCACGCCCCCATCATGCTCCGAACCCGGGGTGCTCACCCGTCCGGCCGGTTGCGAACTCCGGGGTGACGGCGGTACCGTGTCATCTCCCAACGCGGGGTGGAGCAGCTCGGTAGCTCGTCGGGCTCATAACCCGAAGGTCGCAGGTTCAAATCCTGCCCCCGCCACCAAATGTAAGACCAGTTCAGAGGCCCTTTCCGAGAAATCGGGAAGGGCCTCTGACGTTGCCGGAAGGGTTCGACGCGAACAGAACGCGAACAACACTGACCTTCGGAGCGGAACCCGAAGAGGTCAGACCCGCGGCCGTGGGGAGGCGGGGAACAGACCCATCGTCCCCTAACTAGAGGGCCTCCGACCTTGTCGGATATGCGTCGAGCGAACAGAACGCGAACAGCGTTGAGCTTCGGGGATGGAAGCCGATCGTCCGAGACCGTAGGGCCGCCTCGGGCATGTCCGTTGCGGTTATTGCACTTGACGCGTACGATCGGGCTGGTGACAAGTGCTGTCGAGATCAGGCCTGGCTCGGTCCAGGCGCGTGAGTTGGAGGTCATCGAACGTGTCCTGGCTCGCGACGGCGGCGAGGGTGCCCGGCTGATCGACTCCGCTGGTGACCCGGTGGAGATGCCCGCAGAACTGGTTGGCGCGCTGAAGACGATCGTGGAGCACCTTCGAGCCGGGCATGGTGTCAGCGTCGCGTCGTTGCAGGCCGAACTGACGACCGTCGAGGCAGCGGAGCTCTTGAACGTGAGCCGCCCGCATCTGATCAAGCTTGTCGATGGTGGCGCGCTGCCGTTCCGGATGGTCGGAACACATCGGCGGCTGCGGTTGGTCGATGTGCTCGCCTACCGCGACCGCCAGGACGCTGCTGCCCGTGAAGCGCTCGACGAGTTGACCCGCCAAGCCGAAGATCTCGGCCTCTACGACTGATCCTGTGGCGGTATCCGGTCGTGTCGTGGTTGTCGACGCGAACGTCCTGTACTCGATCGAGTTGACCGATCTGCTCCTGACGCTCGCAGCACATCGACTCGTCCGCGTGCACTGGTCACCGACCATCCTCGATGAAGTCCGCCGCAACCTCGCCAAGCGAGCCGACCTCACACCGGACGCGATCGCCTACCGCATCGACCGAATGAACCTTGCCGTGCCCGGCGCGCTCGACGAGGCACCCGAGGCGCTCGTTGCGGCGATGCCGATCACCGAGCACGACCGGCACGTCCTCGCGCTCGCGGTGCACGTCGACGCCGACTGCATCGTCACGTTCAACCTGCGCGACTTCCCAGCGGGTGCGTGTGAACCGTACGGCATCGAAATCGTCGATCCGGACAGCTTCGCGGTGGCCGTTGCCGAAAGCGACCCAGCGCGGGCCCACGCCGCGTTGACCGACATCGCTCGCAGACGCACCCGTCCGCCAATGACCGTTGACGAACTCCTCGACCGGGTCGAGATTGTCCTGCCCAACTTCGTCAGTCGGGTGCGAGCCGGCTTGTCCGACACCGCCTGAGTCGTCTCGTGCGCGAACACGATGCGAACACCACGGTCACCAACGGGTGCCCATGAGCGCGGACGAAACGGGCATCCAGCAGCGACGAAGTGGCGATCTACCTGCACCAACGCATCCGGCAGCCGATCAGACCACACGTGATGCTGTCGGCTCATGACCCGAAGGTCGCAGGTTCAAATCCTGCCCCCGCCACCACATAGCTGCAACCGAACATCCAGGGTCGCAGAGTCTCCGACAGGATCGAGGAGCAGCTCGAGATCGAGGGCCTGGTACAGCCGGGCCCTCGTTTCGCGTTCAGCCCCGGCCAGCAGGGCGGCCAGGTCACCTGCGTGACCGAGCGCCTCACGAATGTCGTCGGCCGTGAGCGGCGCCGGCGCGTCGTGCTGCTGCTCCCAGGCGCTGATGGTGGCTTTGGCAGCGGCGAGGTCACGTTGGATCTGCTGCGTCGTGATCACGGCGAGGTTCGGGTCCATCCCGGCGCGGATCGCAGCGAGCACTCGGTCGAGCTCCACGGGCAGGTCCCGGAGCGCACGCCGTGCGGCCTGCACCTTCGGTGGCTCGGGGGCATGGGTCGCGTCGGCGGCGAGCACAGCAGCGATCGTGGTCTCCCGTTGCTCGGGGGCAGTCGCGACGACCTCGTCCGCGAGGCGTTCCTCTGGTACCTGCAGTACGCCACCGCGGAGCTCGCCCGGCTGCGCCACGATCAGCGGACCAACACGGCCACATCGCGACTCGTCGAATTCGTCGTCTCGCTCGTCCGCCAGGAGTCCCACAACCAACCGCTGGTTCGAGCCGAGTACGGGCTCATCATGTTCGCTGGTCGCGACCCCGCTCTTCGCGAAGAGCTGCGCAACTGGGAACTTGTCCAACGGCGACATCTCGCGGATGAACTCCGGGCCGCCGGCAGTCGCCGACCTGACGCCGGCGCAGCGACGCTGGTCGCTCTCGTACGCGGTCTGGAACTCGAACTCCTCACCCACGCCCCGCTCACGGCGGCCCAGCTGCGAGGCCGAGTCCAGCCGGTCGTCCTGGCGCTCGTCTGAGCGTCCCTCGCCGTCATCCGCCGCGACGGATCCAGTCGTCCACCTTCAACGGGATTCCGTGCTTGAACATCAGCGTGTCGAGGGCGGCCGCGGAGGCTGCAGCGTCTCGCCGCTGCAGCCCGTCGGGACACCGGCGCTTCCGTCCGGGACTCCTCGGAGAAGGGCCTACTCCGCCGTGACGTCGGTCCGGACGCCGTCGATGCCTTCGATCAGCGCGCGCCCGTAGAACGATGGGGGCGTGAATCCTGGATTGACGTTGTTCCGGGCCAGTTGCTCGATGATCCGCCCGATCGCCTTCACCGTGAAGACGTAGGCCTGAGGGCCTCGGATGACCACGGTCGCACTCCTGCCACCAGCGTCTTGCACGTGCGCCCACGAGTACGTGTGCTGGCTGTCGAGCTCGTCCGGGGACGGCCCCGGCGCGAACAACCGGTCGGCGTGCTTCATCAGGAGTCGTCGCAGCCGGTCCATGCGCCCCCTCATGAACTGAACCAGTATCCAGGGGTAGTAGGAGTAGGCGGTGATCTCCGGGATGTTCGTGCTCATGTGGCTGGTGATGACATCACCCATCAGGGAGTTGTTGATCAGCCGGTAGCCCTTCCCGTCGGCGTGGAACGTGCGCTTCTCCGAGGCGGACCGTGTGGCGACGAGCTCGCCCGCGCGCCGCGAGTAGCCGGTTTCGGTGGCCAGCCTGAGCACCGACCGGATGGTTCCCCTGGAGGCCTTGCCGAACGTGGCGAAGCCCAGCGACAACCGTGTCGGCTCTGCCAGCAGCGTGGAGGCAATCGCTCCTGCGATGTCCGTCGTGACGAGGTTGAAGCCCGCTCCGGGCATCAGCATGACGCCCCGGGCTGACGCCTCATCGTGGAGCTCGAGGATCTCGAGCATGTCGGGGCACTCCGCCGCGAGGTCCACGTAGTGCGTTCCCGTTCGAATACATGCATCGATCAGGTGCCTGTTCACCGCGAAACTGATGCTCGCCAGGTTCACCACGGCGCTGATGTCCGACAAGTGGGCCGCGATGTCTTGCGCGTCGCTGATCTCGAACACCCGGCACTCCAGCCCGAGCCTGTCGGCGGCACCTCGCAGGACCTGCTCCCTGGCACCGAGGACGATCGGCAGGCTCGTGTCCAGGGCACGCTCCAGGAACAGGTTGCCGGTGTAGCCGAGGACGCCGTAGACGAGGATCTTGGTCTTCATGAGGCGTCACCCCTCTCGGCTGAGCGGCGAATGGCCTCGAATCGACGCAGAGGGTGACCACCCACCCGTTCGCGTGGGCCTCCTCCATCGCCTGCTGACGCGTGGCAGCGTCCAGCCGTACAGCACGCTGTCAACGTACTCCGGCAGCGCGTGGTCGGCTTCGGGACGCACCACGGTGGCCGGCGACCCGGTCGCCGCCGGGTTCCCCTTGACATCGATGCGCGGATCTAGAACTATCACGCATAGATCATCTATGACTCATAGATTCATCCCCCCTCACGACGAAGACGCCCCGGGATCGCTGGACCGGCGCGGCCGGCGCCACCTGGCCAAGCGTTCTCGGATCATCGAGAACGCATGGGCGTTGGCTCGCCGCGATGGTCTCGCCGGCATCTCGCTCCGTGACCTCGCGGACAGCGTCGATCTCCGCCAGCCGTCGCTGTACGCGTACTTCGAGTCCAAGCTCGGTCTCTACGACGCAATGTTCGAGGAAGGGCAGCGACAGCTGCTGGCTCGCTCGTTGGCGCGCGAGCGCCTCCCCGACCCTCGGGACGAACTCGTCGCCATCGTCGAGGACCTCGTCCGCTTCTCCAGCGAGGACACCGTCCGCCACCAGCTCCTGTTCCAGCGGACCATCCCGGGCTTCGAACCGTCCGAGGTGGCGATGGAGCCGGCCCGGGAGTTCGTCGACCTCATGACCGAGCGGCTGCGCGCTGCACGCATCGACGGCCCGGGTGACGTCGACCTGTTCTCGGCGATCGTCTCGGGCCTCGCCCACCAGCAGGTGGCGAACGATCCCGGCGGTGACCGGTGGGTGCGCCTCGCCCGCCGCGTCGTCGAGGCGTTCGTCGCCGATGTCGACCGGCGCGCCGACCGTTCCTCGAAGCAACGCACCACGAGAAGGAGCCTGAAGACGTGAACGAGACCCCGACCGCGACCATCGACGTCACTTCGATCACCCGCATCGACCACGACGAGGCGATGCGCATCACCGCCGTCGAGAACCGCAAACTCGGCGAGTTGCTGGAGGCGCTGCGTCCGCCGGACTGGAGCACTCCCACCGAGTGCACCCGGTGGGACGTGCGAGCCATGGTGGCCCACCTCATCGGCTCCGCTGCGAGTCAAGCCTCGCCTCGGGAGTTCCTCTGCCAGAAGCGGGGCGGCGCGCCGATCTGCAAGGAGCTCGGTTCGCCGTTCTGGTGGGACGGTATGAACGAACTGCAGGTGCGCGAGCGTGCCGGGGCGACGACCGAGCAGCTGATCTCGGAGTGGGCCGCCGCGTCGGCCAAGGCGCTGACGGCGCGCACCAAGCTGCCCCGACCCTTCGCCCGGTTGAAGCTGCTGAACCTGCCGGCACCTGTCGGCCGTCAGCCCCTGTCCTACCTGTTCGACATCGGCTTCACCCGCGACGTGTGGACGCACCGGATCGACATCGCGCATGCCGTCGGGCGGGAGATCGACCACGACGCCGCCCACGACGGGCGGATCCTCGCCGACATCGTCGCGGAGTGGGCGGCCACACACGGCGAACCGTTCACCCTCGTGCTCGACGGTCCGGCCGGCGGCACCTTCGTGCAGGGCTCGGGCGGCGAGGAGGTCCACGCCGGCGTCGTCGACTTCGTCCGCACGCTCAGCGAGCGCACGACGGCGGAGGGGGTCCTCCGGCACCCGCTCCCGCTCTGAACCACGAGTCATCGAACGAAAGCGAGCCACCATGACCACCACGATCGACGAGATCGCCGACGGCATCTACCGGATCTCGACCTTCGTCCCCGACGTCGGCCCGACCGGCTTCACCTTCAACCAGTTCCTGATCGCTGCCGACGGCCCGCTGCTGTTCCACACCGGGCAACTCATGCTGTTCGACGCGGTCAGCAGCGCTGTCGCCACTGTCGTACCGCTCGACACGCTCCGGTGGATCACGTCCGGACACGTCGAAGCCGACGAGTGCGGTGCGATGAACCACTTCCTGGAAGTGATCGACCTCGACCCGCTTGTCGAGGCGAGCCTCGCAGTAGAAGCACGACCCGGCCTGGAGTTCGAGCAGGCCGCCGGCGAGGACCTTCGGGAAGGCGGCGCGTTCTCGGCCGAAGAGGTGTGATCGGAGCTGCGCGTCCTCGGTGGTGATGCGCGTCCAGCGAGCGACGTCCTGGGTCCAATGGTGCTCGATGAGCGGCCGCAGCATCGGGCCCAGCACGACCAGTCGGTCGGCGACGCCGTCGAGGAGGCGAATCCGGTCACCGCTGGACTTGCGGAGCGATGCGACGGTGGTGCCTTCGGACCAGTCGACGGCGTAGAGGAACGGGATCGGCGTCGTCCCGATCGTCTGGAGGAGTGGGATCGGGTAGCGGACGAACGTGTCCTCCACGACGTCGAGCGTGCGCTCGTGGTCGCGCGGGGCACGGCGAGCGACCTCCCTCGACGTGGCGACGGCGTTCCGCCAGATCGGCCGCGCCGGCCTGCTGAACCGCTGACCGGCCCGCTGCCGTCAGTCGGCGGCGCGCACCCCACCGTCGGGGGCGGAGAGGCGATCGACGATCGCGGCGAACAGTTCGGACCCTCGCTCGGGTGAGCCGGCGGCGACCTGCTGGCGGCCGCGGCGTACGGACGGCCAGGTGTCGGCCTCGGCCTGGGCCCACGTCGCCCAGTCGCGCGCGGTCTCGTGGAGGCGGACCCACAGTTCCATCGCGAGTGCGTTCGTGGCGCGGCGGCCGGCGAAGTGGTCGATGCCGGCGGCGATCTCGGCTGCCATCGCGCCGAGGCGGCCGAGGGTGTCGGACGCCTGCGACTCGATGCCGGCGAGTGTGGTGTGCAGGTCGGCCTTCGACGCGCCGTCGGCGAAGAAGACGCGCAGCAGCGGCTCCATCTCGATCACCATCGGTTCGCCGGGTCCGTCGCGCAGCCACTCGCGTAGGGCGGCCCGGCCTTCGGCGGTGATCTCGTAGACGTTGCTCGTCCGTTTGCCGGTTGCTACGGATCGGGAAGAGGCGAGGCCGAGCGCGGCGAGGCGCTTTGGTTCGTCGTAGAGCTTGCGCTCGGCGCGTGGCCAGAAGAAATGCACGCTCCGCTGCATCTGCTTGGCGAGCTCGTACGTGGTCCACGGCTGGATCGCGAGCAGGCCGAGCATCGCGAACGAAGTGGGGGTGAGGTCTTCGCGGGAGTGGGTTGACATAGTGTCCAAGACAGTATTTACTCCCCGAGTCGAAGCAAATACTGTCCATGGCAGTATTCACGGGAAGGAACCTGAGATGACCATCACCGACGAAACGACGACGACCGACCGGGCTCTGTGGATGCTCAACAGCCTGATGATCGAGCGGCTGACCGCCGAGCAGACCGGCGGTGCGTACAGCGTCCACGAGCAGTGGATCACCCCGGCTGGCAACCCGCCGCCCCACCAGCACACGCACGAGGACGAGGCGTTCGTCGTGCTCGAGGGCGAGGTCGACTTCATGGTCGGCGGCGCCATCACCCGGGTCGGCACCGGCGGCTTCGCCTTCGCCCCTCGCGGCATCCCGCACACGTACGCAGTGGTCGGCGACTCGGCGCACCTGTACGTCATCACCTCGCCCGGGCTCGAGCGGTTCTTCCGTGAGCTCGGCGAGCCCGCCGGCGCCCTCAGCCTGCCCGAGCCGAGCGCTCCCGACGTGGCCCGCGTGGTCGAGGTCGCCGGCCGCCACGGCATCGAGATCCTGCCGCCGCCCGCATGAAGATGCTCGTGGTGGTCGCCCACCCCGACGACGAGACCTTCGGGACCGGCTCGGTGATCGCCCGTGCCGCGCGCGACGGCGCCGAGGTGGTGGTGCTCTGTGCGACCAGCGGTGAGCTGGGTGAGGCGCGCCCGGGCTCCGTGCCGTGCGGCTGCTCCCTCGCCGAGGTGCGTCGCCAGGAGCTGCACGCCGCCGCCGCCCTGCTCGGTGCGCGGCGCGTGCAGTTGCTCGCCTTCGAGGACTCCGGATGGGACGGCGACTGCGCGCCCGGCTCGCTGGTGGGCGCCGCGTTCGACGACGTCGTGGCCGCGGTGCGCGAGGGGATCGCGCAGGAGCGGCCGGATGTCGTCGTGACGCTCGACCCCACCGGCGGCGACGGCCACCGCGACCACGTGCGCATCGCCCAGGCCACGACGGTCGCGTTCGACGAGGTGGCACCTGAGGGTGCGTCGCTCTACTACTGGTGTCTGGTGCGGTCGGTGATGCGCCGCTGGGTCGCCCACAGGTCGGGCTCGGTCTACGCCGAGGTGCCGGAGGACGACTTCGGCCATCCCGACGAGGCGATCACCACCGTGGTCGACGTGACCGACCTGTTGCCGTTGCGGTGGGAGGCGATCGCCCTGCATCGCAGTCAGTCGTCGCCGTACGACGACCTGCCCGACGAGTTGGCCGCAGCGTTCCTCGGGACCGATCGCCTGGTGCGGGCGAGACCGGAATGGACTGGAGGTCCGCTCGAGGTGGCGCTGCGGGTGCCGTGAGGCGAGCCGCTCCGATCGGTCAGGCGGACGAGGCGGCCCAGTCGCGGGCGTCCCCGCTCGCGACCCACCGGATCGCGTTCGCCAGCGCCAGGCGGTCGTTCGGGTCGGCGTGGGTGGTGGGGCCGTCGCCGAACCGCAGGTAGACGGCGGGGGAGCGGCCGGCCGGCTTCCCCCAGGATTCTGGTCCCCCTGCTGGACACCGTCAGCGGCCGCGAACCCACCGCCACTCCCGCCCGGACCCACCGAGGCGGCGCAGCACCTCGTCGATGCCGACGATCAGATGCGCCTGATCATCGGACTCAGAGAACCACGCCCGGGTCTTGGATGAGTGTGACAACGACCCGACGAACACGTACGCCTTCTGCCCCCACGGGGTGTCGTCCAACTCGAGCCAGTCCTACTGCACCTCGGCGCCGGGCGGACGCTCGATGTCGACGTGCGCCCGACCGTTGGATGCCGCGCACGGCCTGCAATGCGACCGCATTTGCCGGTCGCGGACCTGACGGGTGAACGTCGAATACGCCCGCTCATGGCCGAGCGCGACGACTTCGTCGAACAACACCGTCGGCCCACACGTGCGGATCCTCCTTCGACCGCTGGCGGACGTAGGGCTCCGACCGGTCGAACGGATCCTCCTCGCCGTCGGGCCGCCGACGGACGCCGGCTTCACGTTCGCCCGACAGACGGGCTCGTCTGGGCGGGCTCAGGGCCGGCGGTCGGTTCCGAAGTCTGGGTGTCGGTGTTGGTGGAGGACCGCCAGGACGATCGGCCGGTCGTCATCCAGGCTCCGGTACCGCACGGCGTACGGGAAGCCGTTGGCGGGGAGCTTGCGCTCGACGATCTCGTCCCCGTCGTCACGAAGAGCCGGAGTGCCGGAGTTCGGCCATCGCGACGCCCGGAGCACGGTCGAATGGATCGCGTCGAGGAAACGATCACCGAGCCCACGCTCTTGGTCCTCGTACCAGGTCCAGGCTTGCTCGAGGTCGGTGTCGACGAGTTCGTGATACTCGATACGAAGGCTCACGCGTCGCGCTGGGCGCGGCGGTCGGCGAACCGCTGCTCGATCTCTCCCCAGGTGATCGTTCGTGCGTCGCCGGCGTCGAGCATCGCTGCTCGTCGCTGCGTCTCTGCCGACCACAGTTCGTCGATCTCGCTCTCGTCGACGATCTCGCTGTCGAGACTCGCCAGCAGCTCTGAGGCGATCCGCGCTCGTTCCTGGGTGGGGAGTGCGAGTACCTCTTCTCGCAGATCGTCGGCGGTCTTGGCCACGTCGTCATCGTACCCGAGCTCGGGCAGCGGGTACTCGGCGCCGGGGTTCAGGGGTGGTGGTGAGCGGCTCGCCGCTCACCACCATCTCGACGCCTCTGCTCGCGCTCGATCCGTCGGCGGACGTGTCGGAGCAACGTGGGTGATTGTCGAGCTCGCCGAGACCGATCGAACGTCACCTTCGGTCAGCTGCTGGATCGGGTCGGTGTACAAACGATCGGCTCGCTCACGGTATGCGCTCTCCTCGGTGGGGTTGGCAGGCTCGCGAGGCCCTTGCCCCGGCAACAGGTCGTCGTCGAGGGTCGTGAAGTTCCCGGCCAGCGACAGCGGGCAGTTGCCCGTGCCCTGAGAGGAAGACCGGACATCCGGCCTACGAGTTCCCGCCACAACGCAACGGGTCGAGCGATTCCTCTGTGCCGGCCGAGCGCAGGGTGTTGCGGAGCGCAGTGGCCACGGGCATAGGTGCGACCGCGCCGCATTCGGCGGGCTTGGGTGCCGGGCGGAGCCGCAGCGGGGTCGCCCCCGCGAACGGTGATCTCGGACGATGACTGCTCCTGAGCAGCGGCACGGTGCTCGCCGTACGGCTGGCCTTGACCGAGGGATCCTGATCGACGGCGGGTGATCCGCGTCGAGCCTGTGCGATGATAGCGGGTGTGCGATCATCGCATCCGTGCGATACTCACAGCTGTCGCTGATGTCGAGCTGCATGACGAGATCGTCGAGTGGATGGACTCGCTCGACGTTGTCGAGTGGGACCGGACGGTCGTGGTGATCGACCGGTTGGTCGCGCTCGGGTCGACAGCGCGGATGCCGTTGTCGAGGAGTCTCGGCGAGGGTCTGTTCGAGTTGCGGTTCACGCTGGGCCCGACTGCTCGCCGGGTCACCTACCGGTTCAGCAAGGACGGCCGGATCGTGCTGCTGACCACGTTCCGCAAGCAACGCAACAACGAACGCACCGAGATCGCCCGGGCACGCAGAGCTGCCGAGGACTGCGCCCGGACCAACCCGTGAAGGAGACCACGATGGCCAACTACTCCCGCTGGGACGACACCAAGAACAAGCGCCGGGCACCGAGCACCGAGGTGCGCGCCGAGGTCGAGCACCACCTCGCGCTCGGCCAATTGATCTACGACCTGCGCACCGGCGCCGGACTCAGCCAGCGGGAGCTCGCCGAGCGCATGGGAACCACCCAGTCGGTGATCTCGCGTCTCGAGGAAGGCGGCGGCGCCAAGAACCGGATCGACACCCTCGCTCGCGTCGCCGAAGCCCTCGGCCGTCACCTGATCGTGTCGTTCCCCGAGAAGGTCCCCGCCAAGCTCAAGGACGCCGTCCAGGTCGCCTGATGGGGATCGTCACCGTCCCAGCCGCAGCGTTGCAGTCAACGCGCGGTTCGGGCCCCCGCCACGAAGAGAAGGCCCTGGCAGATCGAAAGATCCGCCGGGGCCTTCTTCGATGTCCAGGGGCCACACCTATCGGATCTTCGAACGGGGCGAGCAGCCCGTTGCGTCGCCATGCGAACGGTCAGAGCGTCTGCTCGCCGTCCGTTGGATCAAACAAAGTCTCGCCGGTTGGCGGTTGAGAGTCGCGAGTCCTTCTCTGACGCTTTGGATGAGGAAACTTGCCACCGGATCCGTACTCCACGGCGATGCCTCTCTCCTGAGCGGAGGTCTTCACGAGCAGACCCCGGTCGCGCAGGTCACGAAGAAGATCGCGGGCCCGGTACACGTCGATGTCGAGCAGGTTCTGGATCGTGCGGTTGCTGATCCGTCCGTACTCACCCGACAGGTCAGGAGCTGTGATGGTTCGCGTCGAGAGCATGGTGAAGACCACCAGAAGGGTGTCAACATCGTCTCGCTCGTGGGCCTCGAGCTGCTCCACATGACGCACCACCTGTGTACGGGGGGCCCGCCGACGAGGGCAACTCGCGTCGAGTCCACGGTTTGCGAGATGGTGGGCGTGCTGTGGCCAGACCGCAGGAGCTCTCTGAACATGCGATCGACGCCGCGTCCCGTCTCCTCTGCGATCGTGGCGATGGAGGGGTGTGGGCGGCCCAGTGGTTGATCGCGTCCCGGTCGGCGGGCGCGATCACCCGCTTGTCGATCACTGCGCTGGCTGCGCGGTGGATCGCTTCTCGGAGCGCCCTGGTGTCGGCGAGCTCGCGCTCGGTGGGGGTGGCGGGGGCGGGGAGGCCGCCGGCGTCGAGCCAGACGCGGAGGTCGTCGGGTGATCCGAGGAGCTCGGTCGGCCACACGGCGCGGTAGCGAAGTGTCCAGGTGAGATCGAGCGACGAACGACCACCGAACTGGCACTCGGTCATCGGGCCGACGGTCGTGGTCGCAGGGTAGGCCACGGGCTCACGGGGTGACGATGAGGAGCGCCTGGATCTCGAGCACGAGGTTCGCGGGAAGCGAGGCGACACCGACGGCGAGGCGCGTGTGCTGCCCCGCGGCGCCGAACACGTCGACGAGCACGTCGGACGCGGCGTCGATCACCGACGTGTGCTCGACGAAGTCCGGCGTCGCGTTGACCACGCCGTAGACCTGGACGACCAGCTCGACCCGGTCGAGCGATCCGAGGGTCTCGCGCACCGTCGCCACGAGGTTGATGGTGGCGGATCGGGCTGCGTCGCGTGCATCGGCGGCGGTGACGTCGTGCCCGCACCATCCGACGTGGGGGGCCCGTCCGGGCGGGTCCCGAAGTGGCCGCCCACCCAGAGGGTGGTCCCGTGTTGCGCGGCTGGCACGTACTGGCCGAAGGCGGGCAGGGCGTCCGGCAGCGTGATGCCGGTTCTGACCAGCTGTTGCTCGTGGGTGAGTTCGCTCGTCATGCCGCTCATCGTAGACATAGGTTTGACATATGTCGAGCTTCGGCCTACTGTCACGGTCGCCCAGCAGCAGTTGGATGCCGAACCAGAGGACGAGAAGGACGAGGAGGACGTGGTGCTCGAGATGCGCACGAGGTGCGAACGATGCGACCGCGACCTGGTCGTCGATGGTGCTGCCGTGATCTGCAGCTTCGAGTGCACCTTCTGCGTCGACTGTGCGGAGTCGCTGCAGTCGAGGTGCCCGAACTGCGGTGGAGAGCTCGTCGCACGCCCCAGGCGGCAGACGTGATCGTGCATCACGTCGATCCTCGAGGAGACGTCGTCGACGACCGTGGTGCTCCGGTGGCCGGCTTCGACCTCGTTGCTGGCGCCACCGTCACGGACCTGGGACGGACGGCGGACATGAGTGTGCTGCTGTATGCCTTGGCGGACGGCGTGGCCGATCCCCAGCCCGTCCACGAACAGGACGAGGTGTACGTCGTGCTCACCGGCAACGCGACCGCAGTCGTCGGCGAGGAGCGGACCGATGTCTGCGCTGGCAGCGTCCTCATCGTGCCAGCAGGCACCGCGCACCACTTCGACCAGACCCAGGGCGGCTTCGTCGCGGTCGCCGTGTTCGCCCCGCCCTTGACCTGACCCTCGTTCCCCGAACCCTTCAACCCTCAGGAGGACCGATGAACCCCAACCCTGACACAGCCGGCAGAGCGAGTTCCACGATCGATCTCGCCGAGTTGCTCCAGCGCTACTCCGACGCCTGGCACCGACACGACCTCGACGCGATCATGTCGATGCACACCGATGACACCGTGTTCCATCTGCACAACGGCAACGGTGCTGCGGTCGGCGCGCCCCAGGTGCGCGAGGCCTTCCAGCTGGCCCTGGCGGTGTACCCGGACTTGAGCGCCACCCAGACGGCCGTCGAGATCGGTGAGACACATGCGCTCGTGCAATCCGTCATGCGCTCCTCAGCGGCCGGCCGTGTCGTGGAAGCGGAGGCGGTCGACGTCTTCCGCTTCGTCGATGGTCTGATCAGCCGAAAGGACACCTACCTCGACACTGCTGCACTGGCCGGTTGAGCGATGCGGGCAGTGATGATCGTTGTCGGGTTCGGATTCGCGTGCATGGGCGTGGCGGCCCTCGTCCGGCCGATGCTCATCGCAGCCCAGTTCGGCACCGATGCCGACTCGTCCGACGCCCGAACCGAGATACGTGCCGTCTACGGAGGCTTCGGTGTCGCGATGGCGGTACTGCTGATCGTGGCCGCCCAGCAGTCGGGCAACACGCAGGACGGCGTCGCGCTCACCGTTGGCATCGCCCTCGGTGGAATGGCCCTCGGTCGCCTGATCGGAATGACCATCGAGCGACCCCGCGGGTGGTATCCCACCGCCACCTACCTGATCATCGAAGTCGTCGCGGCCGCCGCGCTCGTGGCCGTGGCGGCAGGATGAACCACCGATGACCGAGCAACCGGACAACCTGGAGCGCACCCGGCTCCGACGTGAACCCCAGCGCGGCAGCCACGATCCATCGCTGATCCGCGACATCATCGACACCGCCCTCGTCTGCCACCTCGGCCTCACCGATCACGACGGCCATCCCCTCGTGATCCCCACCATCCACGCCCGCGTCGACGACGTCCTCTACGTCCACGGGTCGGCCGCCGGCCGCACACTCCGCCGCCTTGCCACCGGGATCGACGCGTGCTGCACGATCACCCTCCTCGACGGCATCGTCATCGCCCTGCCGATCGACGACTCCTCGGCGAAGGTGCGCACCGGGCACCCGAACCACGACCCTGCCGATCTCGACTCCTCCGTGTGGGCCGGAACGGTTCCCCTGCAGATCGTGGCTGGCGCACCCCTGCCTTCCCCGAACGTGCCAGCAGGGGTCAGCGTGCCGTCATCCGTGCGCACCCTGACCAGCTTGCTCCCTCCCACGGTGATCTGATGCGACGCTCCGACCTCGTTGTGGCCGCGTGTCTGGTCTCGGTGGGAGTGGTGCATCTCCTCCCCCTCGCGGGCGTCGCCGGACCACGGCAGCTCGACGACCTCTACGGCATCGGAACGGTGAGCGGCGACGTCGATGTCCTGCTGCGCCACCGCGCCGTCCTGCTCGGGCTCGTCGGCATGATCCTCATCGTCGCGGCATTCGTGCGAAGCCTGCGCGTCATCGCCACAGCGGTCGGCGTCGTCAGCACGGCGTCCTTCATCGTCGTTGCGATGATCGGCGACACCTCCACGTCCGAACTGCATCGCGTCGTCGTGATCGACATCGCGGCCATGGGGATGCTCACGGTCGCTGCCGTTGCGGAGATGCGGCACCTGGTCCGACGAAGCGGCCCCTGAGCCAGTCCGTCTTCGGCTCCCACCTCGGTGGCGAGTCGAGCGGTCGATACCGACGGCTCGGGAACATCGTCGATGCGCTCGATCGACTGGAGCTGCATCTGTTCGAGACGGCCCGCTTGTGGCGTTCGTTCCCACCGCACAGGTGGCCTGCGGTGAGCTGAGTCCTCTCAGTCCCAGGAGGGCCCCGACGCGAACTCGAAGTCATGGCCTCGGAGCCACAGCGGCGTGCCGGAAGCAAGGTGCTGATACGTGGTCTGAACGAGCGCGCGGCTTCGGTCGAGTGAGCTCGTCCAGCGTGCCTCGCCCGCGATCTCGGCCAGGTCGAGTTGATGAAGTTCCAATCGCTGCCGCCAGCGCTGCAGGTGGGCGGTGGCCGCGAGGTGATCGGACTTCGCGCTGTTGCACTGGTCGGCGAGCACGAGGTTCTCGATTGCATCGTTCGGCCAGCGCGACCACGGTAGGAAGTGATCGACCTCGACCCGCTTGTCGAGACGAGCCTCGCAGTAGAAGCACGACCCGGCCTGGAGTTCGAGCAGGCCGCCGGCGAGGACCTTCGGGAAGGCGGCGCGTTCTGGGCCGAAGAGGTGTGATCGGAGCTGCTCGTCCTCGGTGGTGATGCGCGTCCAGCGAGCGACGTCCTGGGTCCAATGGTGCTCGATGAGCGGCCGCAGCATCGGGCCCAGCACGACCAGTCGGTCGGCGACGCCGTCGAGGAGGCGGATCCGGTCGCCGTTCGACCGTCGGAGCGATGCGACGGTGGTGCCTTCGGACCAGTCGACGGCGTAGAGGAACGGGATCGGCGTCGTCCCAATCGTCTGGAGGAGTGGGATCGGGTAGCGGACGAACGTGTCCTCCACGACGTCGAGCGTGCGCTCGTAGTCGCGCTGCGCTCGTCGGGCGACCTCGTCGATCGAGCGGCAGCGCATTGCGTCACCGGTCACCCGCAGACGTTCGACCGCGGCGAGCACCGTTGATGACTTCATCGAGATCTGTCTCGGCATGAACGTCACACCGTTGCGATCGACGTAGCTGCGGGTCTGTGGGTAGTAGAGCTCGAGCACACGTTCGGCGATCGCTCGCGTCGGCAGCTCCGTCTCGTTCGGCATCGTCGCAGCGGTGTCGATGATGCCGAGCAACAGGGCGAGCTTGTAGGTAGCGGTGCGTCGACCTTCGTCGATCACGCGGAGCAGCCGCTCGATCAGGAGGTCGTCGCTCGCCATGGCGGTGAGTCTTGCTCCCGGATGCTGATCGAGCGGCAACTCGATGTCTCCTGGGTCCTCTAGGTGAGAGTCGGTCCGAACACCGATCCATCCGCACCTATCGTGGGCGCCATGGCGTTCGAGGTGTCGTCCACGAACGATCGTCTGAAGGTCGAGTTGACCGGATGGGATCGGCTGCTCACCTGGCGTCGATCGCTCGTGATCGATCTCGCTGCAGTGGGCAATGCCTTCGTCGACGCTCGCGGTGCCTTGGAGGCAGGCGTCGACCATCGGGCGTCCGGCTTCGGGACGCATGACGGTCGTCAGCGGCCGGCCAGTCCGGACGTTGCGAATGCAACGAGATCTCCACCCTCTCCTCGCCCGCGACGCGCAGCCGAACGTCGCCCGCGTCGCCCCTCTGGAGAAGGACCGCCGAGGACTGCGCCCGGTCGGGGTGCGTCGGTCGGGGAGCCGGTCGAGGCTCGTCGGCCTCTCCCTGATCTCAGGCCGACGTGAGCTGATCGCTGGTGCCGCAGAGTGCGACCTGCCCGGAGTACACGGCGCCCGAGGCGGGCAGGTCGCCGTCGACGGCGCACCACACGACGATCGGCACGTCACCGGCCGTGCGGACCAGCAACGTGGTGATGTCGCCCGCGAGCGAGGAGTGCACGGTCTCGACACGCTCGATCACGCCGGAGACGATCGCAGTGCTCCCGCCGCCTTCGAACAGGCCGAGACCGATGAGCGAGCGTGCCGCCCACGGCATGCCGTCGGGACCCACCCGTTCCCGCTCGGCCTCGTCGAAGGCGAGCTCGTACGGGAAGCACGCGACCGGTTCGATCAGCGGACCCGAGAGCGCCATCGGCAGCTCGACCGGGAGCTGCACGGTCGCGGCCGCATGTGTGTGCGGGACGTCGACCGCGAATCGGAGGTCGCCGACCTCCACGATCACCGGCAACGCAGCCGAGCTCGCAGGACGTGGTTCCCCTCGTGCCACGACGCGCGCGTCGATCCGCTCGTCGTGCGCGAACACCCGGTGGAACGTGAGCGAGCTGGGCAGCACGGCGAGCGGCGGGCCGCCGATCCAGGTCTGGAAGCCGCACGGCTCGTCGTGGCGGAACACCTTGTTGAAGCGGCTCTGCGGCACCTTCCGGCTCGCACGCATGCTCCGGAAGAAGTCCCTCGACCGGACGAGCGCCTCGTCGGGGGGCGGCGGGACGAGCACGGTCGTGTGCGGTCGCTCCGCGTCGGGGACGGTCCACGAGCCGGGGTCGGGTGACGGCGGGATCTCGAGCAGCTTCAGGTACTCCACCTGGAGTTCCCCCATCCGCCGGGCCGGATCGTGCCACGGTGCGAGCCCGAACTCCGATGTCAGCAGGTCGAGGAGTGCTCGTTCGTCGTCGCTGCGATCCGGATCCACGCGATTCGCTTCGATCTCGTCGATCGTGCCGGCCGGGTCGTGGACGAGAGCATCGAGGGTGAAGTAGCCGAACCGGCACCCGAGGCTCAGGAACTCCCGCAGGTCGCGGCCGACGATCACGCTCGTCGTCGTCTCCGCCATCGGCACGGTCATCACGATCGGCGCATCGTCGACGGGCCGTCCGGGCAGGGTGACCCAGCCGAAGTGGACACCGTCACCGCCGGTGGTGGCGAAGGTGATCGAGTTGATCGGCGTGCACCAGTACTCCTCGCGCCTCGGCAGGGCGTACAGGATGAGTCCGACGCTCTCGAACATCGTGTTCCAGTCCGCGGCAGGGTCGAACGGGTCCGCTCCGGTGAGTCGCCACAGGGTTCGGAGATCTCGGGGAACGTCGACCATCACCGCCATCATCGCCGTCGACGTCCCGAGCAGGCCGTCGATCGCGGCGAGTTGTGCGGCGAGGGTCGCGGCCAGGTCTGTGGTGGGCTCGTCGAGGGCTCGGCGGATCTCTTCGAGAAGGAGCCCGAGCTGGCGCAGGGCGCGCACTCGGTACAGCCGCTCGATGTCGGTCGGCCCGTACAGCCGGTAGCCGGACGCGTTGCGTCGTGCCGGACCGATCAGCCCGATCGACTCGTCGTGGTGCAGGGTCCGCACCGTCACATGCGCCAGGACTTCTCGGCCGAGATCACGCCGACAGTGCCGCGTTCCCCGGCTCGTGCGTCATCAACTCTCTGCTGACCCAGTTCCTCACCCCGTCCGGTGCCGCCATCGTCGCGTCGGAGTACCTACCGTCGGCGTCGAGCTTCAGTCCCCCGCCAACAGCGCAGCGTGCGCTGACAGCACGGTGGCGACGATCTCGGTCTCAGTGCCCTTGTCGGATGGAATCTGCCCCGAACGCAACAACACACAGAGTCCATGGATCAGCGACCATGACATCAACGCAGCGACCACCGGGTCGATCGCCGTGCTGTGCTCGGAACGGGCGAGGACGGCACGGCAGCACTCCTCGAGCAGTTCCATCGTCTCCTCACCAGCGGAGGTCCGCAGCTCGCGGGCACTACTGAACATCACCTCGAAGCGCCCTGGTTCGTCGCGGGCAAAGGTCGAGTAGGCCTGACCAAGCAGGAGGAGGCGTCGGCCAGGGTCACCTCCCCCCGCCCGCAACTCTTCTCGCATTCGATCGAGGAGCAACTCGAAACCTTGCTCTGCGAGAGCGTCGAGGAGGCCGGCCTTGTCACCGAAGTGATGTGCGGGCGCAGCATGGGACACCCCGACGCTGCGCGCCACCGCTCGCAGGCTCACGTCACTGGAACCTGTCTCGGCGACCATCCGCGCTGCGGTCGCAAGCAGAGCCGCGCGCAAGTCGCCGGGATAGTGACGAGGGAGGTTCGGTTCAGGCATCACCCTCCACAGTCAAGAGGGTCGAAGTTGACACTGTCAAGATCGGTCGGCAACGTCCTGGCTCGACACTGTCAAGCCAGCGCAAGGAGCCAGTGGCGAATGCACATCCCGAAGCGAACACTAGCCTCCGGCCCCGCCGCTCTGGCAGTTGTCACTGGCACAGCGTGCGGAGGCGACGCCTCGCCGCTCCCGAGCGCGTCGTCTGCGCCGACCAGCACCGCCGTTGTCACCACCGAATCTGTTCCGCCCTCCCTCACCACGACGCTCCCGCAGCAGACGACGCCGGAATGCAGTTTCCGACCACCGCTGTCATCGTCGACGGCCAGCTTCTCGTCGTCGGCTCCCAGTTCGACCGAGGAGGTCCGATCGGTCCCGGCGAACCGCAGCGCCCGTTCACCATCAACGTCTTCACGCTCGAGTGACAGGATGCGCCTTGCTGCTCACGGACGGGCTGTCACCAGGGCCAACGGCTGCGCTCGACACCAGACGTCAAGCCGACATGGTCGGTCTGCCTCATGACCCGAAGGCCCAGGTTCGAATCCTGCCCCCGCCACGAAGAGAAGGCCCTGGCAGATCGAATGATCAGCCGGGGCCATCTTCGTTGTCCGACGTCCACCTCTGACGGAGCTTCCAGTGTCCTGCGTCAGGACGCCAATGCGCTTGCGGGTCGAGGCGACCACCGCCCCGAGCAGGAGGCGATCAGCCGAGACCGGCCAGCTCGGCGAGCCGAGTCACACCCCGGGCGCCGAAGGTCGCCAAGTCTTCGAGGGCAGCATCGAGGGCTGGCGAACCCGGATGGTCGGGCGGCACCCTCGCAGGATTGATCGCGACGGTCGAGACCCACGTCGCGATGTCGGGTTCTGCACTGAACGCAGCGACGTTGCGCGAGCCCAACACGTTCATCACTGCCCACTCCTCGAGCGAGTTGCCGTAGGACGACGGTGCACAGAGTGCGTTCTTGACGGCATCATCGTCGCGAGTCGCCTCGACGTAGCCGGTCAGTGCGGCACCGAAGCACGGGAAGCCGGCGCGAATCGGCTGCAGCGTGATCGCCTCGCTGCCCCAGATCGGAACGCGGGCGGGGTTCTTCAGCCCGTCGGCCGCGCAGTTGACGACCACCGCGTCTGCCGCCACGTCGACCGTGCCACCGGCGAGGTGGATTCGGCCGGGCTCGACCGAGCGGATCCGCCCGAGCCGGACGACGCGCTCGACGCTGCGCAGCAGGTCGAGTTCCCAGGTGGCGAGCGTGGGGGTCTTCGCCATGGTGGGCTCGACGGACCGATCGAGCCGCAGCATGACACCGGCGCTCTCGAGCTCCAGGAACAACCGCGGTAGCGACACCGCCTCCGAAGCGCACCGCATCACGGTGGCAGCCATGCCGAGAAACACAGCGGGGTCGGGTTGGACGACGGCCCGGTTGAGCATCCATGGATCACGGGGGCGCACCCAGGTGATGGCGTCGGCCTCGACGCCCTCACCGAGCAGCCAGACGATCGCGTCGGTCGCCGTCTTCCCCGAGCCGACGATCACGTACTCGGCATGGGCGGCGAGCTGCGGCAGGTCGTTGACGGGAACGACGCACGCACCGTCGTCGACACGAAAGCGGGGCGGACACTCGGCGGGCACTTCGGGGGCGAGGTAGCGGGCGTCGACGATCCGACAGTGCTCGGGTACGACGAGCGGCTCGCCACCGTCGATCGGGACGACGAGCCCGTCGGCGTAGCTGTGCCGGAAGAAGGTGCTCACCCGTCCGGGGAGCCATGTGGCCAGCACCCGCTCGTAGTAGTCGAGGATCGCGGGCTGGTCCGCCCGCTCGTAGAGCCCGGCCTCGGGTCCCGACCGCTGCACGCCACCGCCGAACACGGTCGACCCAACTCCGTAGAACTGCGAAGCCTGGTGCAGCCGCACGAACGAGTACGCAGCTCTCCAGTGCCCGCCCACGCCATCGCGCCGATCGACCAGGGCTACGTGCACGTCCGGATCGTGGTCGACCAACGCGTCAGCGAACGCAAGACCGGCCGCTCCCGCTCCGACCACCAGGTAATCGGCATTGACGACGCCCAACACCCCTGGAGACGCTACAACCTGAGCCGCCCGGCGCGGTCGCGAGCCACGCCGAGCCGGGCGCTGCCGGACTCGGTCGTGTCAGGGGCGCGGATGCTCGAGTCCGAGAGCTGGGACTGGGATCGGTTCTGCCCGGCCATGGGCTTCGTCGGCGCAGGCCGTGGATGGGGTCCATCGGACAACAGAGCGACGACAGGGCGAGGCGAGATGTCGAGCGTGCGTGGCGCCGGCCTCGGGCGCCCTCCGCCCGGCGCGTCAGTCGGCCCGCTTCCTGGTGCTCGGGGCGGTGCGGCGGGCGGCGAGCGCCGCTTGGGGAGCGGTCGCCACGAGCATGTCCACGAGGAACTGCACCAGTTCCTCGAACGGGCGGTCGCGCTCCATCGTGCTCGCCAACAGCCCCTCGAACATGATGTGCGCCACCTCGGCGATCAGTTCGAGATCCTGGTCGGGGCCGAGGCGCGGCCTGACGATCGACAGCAGCAGGCCGTCGAGCCACCGGTGGAACTCGTCGTGCACCTCGGCCACTGCCGCGCTCTCGTTCAGACGGTCGTGCGCATCGATGTGCAGGCCGCGGGAGGCCTCGCTCGCCGACAGGAACCGCACGAGCACCTCCATCGGGGGCGCGTCGTCGCCGAGTTCGGATGTCACGGCGGCTCGGGTGTCTTCGATGATCCGCCGTGTCACCGCCGCGAAGAGGTCGTCCTTGGTGGGGTAGTACCAGTGGATGGCGCCGGGCTTGATCTTCAGGTCCTTCGCGATGTCGCCGAGGCTGGTGTCCTTGTAGCCCTGCGTCTCGAACCGCAGACGCGCAGCATTGACGATGGCGTCGACGCGCTCGGGGCGAGGGATCGTCCGCCGGTTCGCAGGCATGGCCCGAGCGTAGTGCCCCCCTCCTTCTCGCACGGAAGATCTTGGCGATGAGCCAAGAATTCTCTTGACGTCGCACCAAGAAAGATCTTGACTGGTGACCAAGATCAAGCCCACTGAGGAGAGGACTGCTATGGAACTCGGGCTGTGCACCTTCCCGACGGCGCACGGGCTGTCGCCGTCCGAGCTCGCACGACTCGCCGAGGACTCCGGCTTCGAGTCGCTCTGGTTCGCCGAGCACAGCCACATCCCGGTGTCCCGCACGACGCCGTGGCCGGGCGGCCCCGAACTGCCGGATTACTACTCTCGGGTCTTCGATCCGGTGCCGGCGATCGCCGCTGCCGCTGCGGTGACGACCCGGCTCCGGTTGGGGTTCGGCATCGCACTCGTCGTCCAACGCGACCCGATCCAGTTCGCGAAGTCCGTCGCGACCCTCGACGTGCTGTCGGGCGGCCGCCTGGCCGTGGGTGTCGGCGGCGGCTGGAACGCCGAGGAGATGGCGAACCACGGCACCCGCATCGATGACCGCTGGAAGGTGATGCGCGAACGCGTCGATGCGATGAAGGCCATCTGGACCCACGACGAAGCCGAGTACCACGGCCAGTTCGTGGACTTCGACCCGATCTTCAGTTGGCCCAAACCCGTGCAGGCGCCACACCCTCCGATCCACGTCGGCGGCCGCATGCCGGGTGGTCTGCGCCGGGCGCTCCGCCACGGGCAGGGCTGGATCCCGCTGCTCGGCCGTGGCGACAGCGACTTCTCCGAGCACATGCGAGTGCTCCGCCGGGAAGCGGAGGAGATGGGACGTGACCTCGACGGGTTCGAGGTCAGCGTCTACGGCTCCGGCCCCGACCTCGAAGCGTTGGAGAGGTACCGGGACGCCGGGATCCACCGCGTCCTGCTGTTCGTCCCGCCGATGGACCCTCACGCGGGTCGGGCGGCGATCGAGACCTACGCACCCCTCGTCGCGCGGTTCGCGTGACGCCGACACAGGCACTGACACAGGCACTGACACAGGCACTGACACAGGCACTGACACAGGCACTGACACAGGCACAGACACACCAGAAGGGAACATCGTGAGGCTGTACACCACGGAGCGGGGGATCGCCCGCGAAGACGAGTTGGGCACGCTGTCGTTGCTCGACCTGCCCGAGCGGGAGGTGGGGGAGTTGTTGCGCGGCAGGGGCCTCGAGGTCGTACGCGACGCAGCGGTGACCGAACGGATCGCACTGGGCGACATCCGCGTGCTCGCGCCGATCCTGCGACCCGGCAAGGTGCCGATCATCGGGCTCAACTACCGCAGCCACGCCGAGGAGGTGATGGAGGTGATGAAGCTGTTCGGGCGCGAGGTGGAGATGCCGAGCGAGCCGAACTTCCATCTCACACCTGGTTCGTCGGTGATCGGCACCGGCGACGCGATCGTGCTCCCGCCGGTGGCACCGACGATGGTCGACTACGAAGGCGAGATCGCCGCGGTGATCGGACGCGCCGCGACCCGCGTGCCCGTCGAGCGGGCCTGGTCGCACGTCGCCGGCTTGACCGTCGCCAACGACGTGTCGGCCCGCGACATCCAACGCCGAGCGATGGGGGGCGACGTGGCTGTTTCCGTCGGCCAGGCGAAGAGCCTCGACACGTTCAAACCGCTCGGTCCGTGCCTGGTCACGATCGACGAGTTCGACGAACCGCTCGACCTCTCGCTGCGCACCGTCGTCAACGGCGAAACCCGCCAGGACGCCCGCACCACCGAGTTCGTCCACCAGATCTCGGAACTCGTCGCCTACGTCTCCCACTACTTCAC
Source organism: Actinomycetota bacterium (assembly GCA_009704985.1). Taxonomy (GTDB): domain Bacteria; phylum Actinomycetota; class Acidimicrobiia; order Acidimicrobiales; family Ilumatobacteraceae; genus VFMC01. The sequence goes on from WLDE01000006.1 coordinate 46,973, forward strand.
CCTCGAGCCGGGTGACGTCCTCCTCACGGGTTCACCGCAGGGTGTCGGCCAGTTCGCGGGCACGTTCCTGGCTCCGGGCGACGTGGTGGAGATCACCGTCGAACGCATCGGCACCCTCGTGAACCACGTCACCACCGCAGAGGAGCCAGCGTCATGACCGCCCCCGCCAAACTCGCCCACATCGTGCTCAGGACCGGTCAGTTGCAGACCATGATCGACTGGTACTGCGACGTACTCGACGCCCGCGTCGCGTTCGCCACCGATTTCATCGCCTTCACCACCTACGACGACGAGCATCACCGCGTCGCGTTCGTTGCGACCGGTTCCGACACCCGACCCACCGCCGGCCACACGGGCCTGCACCACGTCGCCTTCACCTACGCCACACTCGACGACCTGCTCGGCAACTACGTGCGACTGCGCGATCAGGGCATCAGCCCGTTCTGGTGCGTCAACCACGGCCCCACCACCTCCATGTACTACGAGGACCCCGACGGCAACCATGTCGAGTTGCAGATCGACAACTTCGCCACCGACGCCGAACTCGACGCGTGGTTCGCAACCGGCGCGTTCGCCGAGAATCCGATCGGCGTCACGTTCGATCCCGAAGAGCTCCACGCCCGGTTCGAGAGCGGCGAATCCTTCGCGAGCCTGGTGGTTCAGGGATGACCGACCTCCACGTCCCCGTGCTGATCGTCGGTGGCGGCCCCGTCGGGCTCGCTGCGGCACACGTGCTCGGCTCGTTCGGTGTCCGCAGCCTCGTCTGCGAAGAGCACGACGGCATCGACCCTCATCCCCGCGCCCATGTGGTGAACACCCGCTCGATGGAGCTGTTCCGAGCATGGGGCATCGCCGACGCCGTGCAGGCCGAGGCGCTCCCGATGGAGTGGTTCACCCGGGTCGAGTGGACCACCACCCTGGCCGGCGAACACCTCGGCACGCTCGACCTGATGGCGGTGCCCGAGAGCGACCTCGTCAGTCGGATCACCGCATCGCCGCACGTCGCCTGCTCGTGCGCACAGGACCGCGTCCAAGCCGCACTGCTCGCCGCCGTGCGCGGGCGCGGCCTGGCCGACGTGCGCCACGGCACCAAGGTCACCTCGCTGGTCGACTGCCTCGACGGGGTACGGGCGACGATCGAGTCGGGCGGCCGGTCGCAGACCGTGACAGCCGACTTCGCGATCGGCGCCGACGGCGCGACGAGTTGGGTGCGCGGTCAGCTCGGCATCCGCATGAACGGCATGCCGCCGCTCGCGCAGCAGATCAATGTCTACTTCCACGCCGACCTCTCCGAGCTCACCGAACACCGACCCGCCGTCCTCTACTGGACGATCAACAGCGCAGCGCGCGGCGTGTTCATCGCGATGGACGGTCGGCGTCGCTGGACGTTCA
>WLDE01000059.1 GCA_009704985.1 Actinomycetota bacterium
CTGCACCTTCGGGTCGTCGGCCGCCTGAGCGATGAAGCTCTCGACGCTGCTGGAGAAGCTCTCGTAGGGGTGGTGCACCAGCAGCGGACGCTCGCGGATGACGGAGAAGATGCTGCGCTCGGCGTCCTCGGCGGCGGCGATGCGGCCCGCCGTGACGGGCGGCCACGGCGTGTCCTTCAGATCGGGGCGATCGAGTCCGGCGAGCTGGAACAGGCACGTGAGGTCGAGCATCGTGGCGTGGTACGACACGTCGCGGGGCTCGAGATCCAGCTCGCGCACGAGCAGCTCGACCATCTCGGCGCTCATGCCCGACTGCACCTCGAGCCGCACGGCACGGCCGAAGCGACGACGGCGCAGCTCCATCTCGACCGCCGCGAGGAGGTCGTCGGCCTCCTCCTCCTCGAGCGTGAGGTCGGCGTTGCGGGTGACGCGGAACGCAGCGCACTCCTCCACCACCATGCCGGAGTACAGCAGGTGCATGTGCGCGGCGATCACCTGCTCGGCCGGCACGAAGCGCCGGCCGTCGGAGAGGGCGAGCAGCCGCGGGAACACGTTCGGCACCTTCACCCGGGCGAACCGGCGCTCGCCGGTGTCGGGGTCGCTCACCATCGCGGCGAGGCTGAGCGCGAGGTTGGAGATGTACGGGAACGGGTGGGCGGGGTCGACGGCGAGCGGGGTCAGCACCGGGAAGATCCGGCGCTCGAAGAGCTGGGTCAGCTCCTGACGGTCCGCGACCTCGAGCTCGTGCCAGTCGAGCACCACGATGCCGTTGCGCCGGAGCTCGGGCAGCAGCGCACCCAGCAGCAGGCCCTCCTGGCGGAGCACGAACCCGTCGACGGTCTCGCCGATCGCCACCAGCTGCTGGGCGGGTGTGAGCCCGTCCGGGGCAGGGGCGGTGAGGCCCGCGGCCAGCTGATCCTTCAGCGCGGCCACGCGCACCTGGAAGAACTCGTCGAGGTTGCTCGACGAGATCGCGAGGAACTTCACCCGCTCGAGCAGGGGGATGCCGACCTCCGCCGCCAGCGAGAGCACGCGGTCGTTGAAGTCGAGCCAGCTCAGCTCGCGGTTCAGCAACTCACGCGGTGCGTCGTTCCGCTCGGCCTCCGTCCGCTCTGCCATGTGCGTCGCTCCTGGCGGTCGGCCGGGGCCGACCCTCCGCGTTCGTCAGCCGTCGGCCTCGGGGATGCCGAGGTCCCACTCGATGCTGATCCGCTCGCGCTCGGCGTCGCGGATGATGCGCTCGCGGTTGCGGCGGAACTGGGGGTCGTCGCGGGGCAGCAGCACCAGGCGGGCGAGCACACGGGCGCGGAACTCGTCGAGGAGCGTGCGGTCGCCGTAGTCGCCGTAGACCTCCCAGTGCGGTGACACGGGGCCGAGGTAGACGATGCGAGCGTGTGCCCGCGGCGGCTCGGTGGCGATGTCGGTCATGAGCGGTCCTCGGTCGGGGTCGGGTGCGGCACCGGTCGGGTGACCGGTCCGGGTCGACCAGGCGGACGAGGCGCACGTGCACCCTGCCTGATCGACCGCCGGAGTCTACCGGCCCCCACCCGGCTCGGTCCGCTGCCCGTGTCATGCCTGAGTCGACGTCCGGTGGGACCGGTTCCGATGTCACGTTCCGGCGGGCCGCCTTGCTAGATTCTCCCGGAAATCGGGAACCGTACGACGGTCTCGGACGTCAGAGGGGATGAGAACTCCCCGACGAGTTCGAGACGGTGTGCGGTTGTCGAGTCCCTCCGGGGCCTCGTGCGGGCGCACACCTGAGCCGCGATTCGTCGCGGACCGACAAGGAGAACCCACGCCGATGTTGAACCCGAAGCCGTCGCAGCGGAAGCTGTCCCTGCGTGCGTCGTCACGTGACACCGCTCCGGACGCCGTTGCCCCCCGCCCCTCCGACGACGATTCCGTCACCTCCTGGATGAGCGGCGGCAACTGCCGCAACTACCCGCCCGCCGTGTTCTTCCCGAGCGACGGCGTCGGCGTCGACCGCGCCCGCAAGATCTGCTCCGACTGCCCCGTGGTCGACCAGTGCCTCGAGTACGCACTCGAGCACCGCATCGAGCACGGCGTGTGGGGCGGCTGCAGCGAGCGCGAGCGGCGTCGCATCCTGAAGCGTCGCCGCGTGGCGACCGCCTGAACGCGACCGCCGCGAGCCACCCGAGCGCAGCCAGCACCCGTTCGCCGACCACCCCCTGGTCGGTGGGCAACCCCACCTCCGTCGATCACCCGACTCCGTCCGCCGTGGGGTCGACATGACACAGGCGCCGCTCCTCGACGAGGGGCGGCGCCTGTGGCGCGTCCGGGACGATGCGAGCCGCCGGCCGTGTCGGTGACGGGTGGCGCTCGTGGTACGCAGACCAGGGCGCGTCACGAGGACGTCGCCCGACGGCGTGAGCCGGGGGAGGTCAGCTCTTGGTGGAGTCGGACGGGGTGTCCGACCCGTCCTTCTGGGCCTCGGAGAGGCCGGCCTTGAACTCCTGCTGGGCCTTGCCGAGGTTCTTGGCGAGCTTCGGCAACTGCGAGCCGCCGAACAGGACCAGGACGATCACCAGGACGATGATCATCTCCGGGCCACCGAAGTTGAACGCGATCATGAGGCTGAGGCTAGCACCGGTCGGCGACGATGGAACCGCGGCGACGAGCGGGATGCGATCAGAACGGGACCAGAACGGGATCAGGCCGTGACCTTGCGCGCAGCGAGCGCTCGCTGACGACGCAGGCGACGACGTTCACGCTCGGAGAGCCCGCCCCAGATCCCGAACTTCTCGCCGTTCGAGAGCGCGTACTCGAGGCACTCCAGGCGCACGACGCAGCCACGGCAGACCTCCTTGGCCTCACGCGTGGAGGCGCCCCGCTCGGGGAAGAAGAGGTCGGGATCGACCCCGAGGCAGTTGGCCTCGTCCTGCCAGTTCTTCGCATCGACCGACTCGGCCTGCTCGGCCGGAGTGGACTGGGACCCACCGGCGTGGGATGCACCTGCGTGCGTTGAACCTGACATCGGCTGCCTCCGCTGTAATTACAACCGTGTCATTGTCCCCTATCACACCATGAGGATGCAAGTGGGGATTTCGCAAGGCCCCGGCAAGACGACCGCGAAGCGTGGCGAAGCCCAGGATCGCGCGTCGGCAACCCGATCGGGTGTCGCGCGGAACGCGTTCGAAACCCCCTCGATCGCGGGGGTCGCGCCCGCAGCTCAGCCGGCGCGGCGGGCGTTGCGGCCGCGGGCGAGCTGCTTCTTGTGCTCGATGAAGTCGACCAGCACGTAGTCCCCCAGCGTCTCGGGTGTGGTGAAGAACGCCCGGCCGCGGTTGATGCTCGTGAGCTGCTCGATGAACGCCTTGAGGTAGCTGTTCGCGTCGAGCATGAAGGTGTTGATGCGGATGTTGTCGCGGGTGCAGCGCACCACTTCGCGCAGCGTGGCCTCCACCGTCTCCTGCACGGGCGGGTAGTTGAAGAACACGTCGCCGTTGGACATGACGTGGGCGGTCGGCTCGCCGTCGGTGATCATGATGATCTGCTTGGTGCCGGTCTGCTTGCTCAGCAACTGCCGGGCGAGCACGAACCCGTGCTGCATGTTGGTGCCGTAGACGAAGTCCCAGCTGACCTCGGGCAACTGGGCCGCCGTCAGGATGCGGGCCGTCTCGCTGAAGCCGACGATGCCCATGTAGTCGCGGGGGAACTGCGACGTGATGAGCGAGTGCAGGGCCATCGCGACCTTCTTCGCCGGCAGGAAGTTGTCGCGCATCGGCATCGACAGCGACAGGTCGAGCATCAGCACCGTCGACGACTTCGTGGTGTGCTCGGTGCGCTCGATCTCGAAGTCGTCCGGTGACAGGCGCACGGGCGTCTCGGCGCCGTTGCGGCGGATCGCGTTGCGGATCGTGCGGTGCAGGTCGAGGTTGAAGGGGTCGCCGTACTCGTACTGCTTGGTCTCGTACGTGCGCTCGTGGCCCTGGCCGAGCCGGTCCATCTGGTGCTGGCCGGTCTTGTCCTTGGTGAGCTTCGAGAAGAGGTCCTTCAACGCATTGGAGCCGATCTTGCGGAGGCCCTTCGGCGTCAGCTCGAGGCGGCCCTCCTTCTGCTCGATGAGGCCGGCGTCCTGCAGCATCTTCGTGAGCTCGGCGAGCCGCTCGAGCGACTTCGCCGCGTCGTCGCCCATCAGCTCGCGCACTCGATCCATGTCGGCCTCGGCGAGCGCACCCGGGTTGGTGGCGTTGCGGAGCAGGTTCTCGAGCTGGTCGAGGTCGCCGAGGTCCTGCATCGTCTGCATCGCCTGCGCCATGCCCATCGGGTCCTGGCCGTCGAAGTCGTAGCTCTGGTTCCACTGCATCTGCGGGAACATGCCGCGCAGGTTCTGGCCGAGCTGGTCCATCTGCCAGCGCAGGTCCATGTCCTCGAGCAGCTGGTCGCTCAGCTGCTGGAGCTGCGCCCGCTGCTCGGGCGTCATCGAGTTCAGCATGGCCTGCATCGCCGCCATCCGCTGCGCCATCTGCTGGAGCAGCTCGTCGAGGCTCTGCGGGTTCTCCGGGAAGAAGTCGCCGTACTGCTCCATGAACTGCTCGAACTGCGGGTCCTCGCCCCGCTGCTGACGCTCGATCATCTCGTTGAGCGCCGCCATCATGTCCTTCATGCGCGCCATGTCCTCGGGCGTCATGTTCTGCACGGCCGAGGACATCTGGTCGACCATCTGCTGCATCAGCTGCTCGCGCAGCTTGTCCATCAGCTGTTCGAAACGTTGCGCCGCCTCGCGTGACTCGAAGTCGTACGCGCTGAGCTCGCGGACCTTGCCGGCGAGGTCGTTCGGCAGCATGTCGAGGCGGAAGTTGCGGTCCGCCGCCGAGTTGCGTGCGGCCTCCGCCCGGCGCTCGTCGCCGCTCGACTCCGCGTCGCGCATGGCGTTCTCGATCGCGTGGCGCTCCTCGTCGACGATGTCGTTCAGCTCGTCGGCGATCTCCTGGTACACACCACCGAGGTCGAAGCGGTCGAGCCGGTCCTGACGCTCCTGGCGCAGCTTGTCCATGAGCTCGCGCAGGCCCTGCATCCGCTCGCCGTTGCGGTCGTTCATGCCCTGCTGCATCAGCCGGCGCAGGGCCGAGTTGATGTCGCCGTGGTACAGGAGGTCGTCGTTCAGCTCGTCGAACAGGGCGTCGGCGTCGAGGTCGAACCCCTTCTGCGTGCCGTCCCAGCGCGAATACGTGAACCGAGCTGCCATGGGGGGACTGTACCCCTCGCGGTCACCGATCGCCCGTGCCGTACGGCCCGGCGAGCCGCGCTTCAGTCCGATCGATGAACGGACGATGACACATCTGTCGACCCGATCATCCGACATCCCGCGATCACTTCCACCGAGATACCCTGAGACCAGCCATGCGAGTCCCCCGCACCTTCGCCTTCGTCGACCTGTCCGGGTTCACGAACTACACCGCCGCCTTCGGCGACGACGCCGCCGGGCGCATTCTCGGCGCGTTCCGCAGCCTGGTGCGCGAGATCGCGAGCGAGCGCGGTGTGCGGATCGCGAAGTGGCTCGGTGACGGCTGCATGATCGTGTCCGTCGACCAGTCGAACTGCATCGCGTTCGCCCTCGACCTGGAGAACCGCTCGGCCGAGGTGTGCGCACCGCTGTCGCTGCGGGTCGGTATCGCCACCGGCTACGCGCTGCTGTTCGAGGGGGACGACTACATCGGCTCGGCGGTCAACATGGCGTCCCGCCTGTGCGACCTCGCCGGCCCGTTCGACGTCCTGATCCCCAGCATGCAGCTCGAACGGCTGCCCGAGGGTGTCACCGCCTCGCCGCACGGCGCGGTCGAGCTGCGCGGCTTCCCCGGCGCGATCGAGGTGTTCGAACTCGGGGGCACGCCGGCGCCCACCGCCAACAACGACACCAGCGAGCTCTGGACCCGCACCCCCTTCGGGTGAGCGGGTCGCCCGACCCCACTGCCGAGGCGACCCCGCCACGGCGCGCCGTCTCGATCGGTGCCGTCGTCGGTGCCCGCCTCGGCGAGAGCGCGACCGCCCTCGTCGACGACCTCGAGATCGCGACCGGCCTCGGTCTCGGTCATGTGCGGCTCACCGTGCCGTGGTCGGTCGCACAACCGAAGCCGGCGACCCTCGACGGTGGCGTGGTCGAGCAGGTGCGTGCGACCGCTCAGACGGTCCGCTCCTCTGGAGGGCAGCTGTGGCTGTGCCTGCTGTCGCCCGACGTGCCGCGCTGGTTCGAGAACGAGGGCGGGTTCACGGACGCCTCCACGGCGCGGCACTGGTGGCCACGTTGGGTGGAGGCGATCGCCGACGCAGTCGGTGACGACGTCGACGGCTGGGTGCCGTTCGAGGCCCCGTTCGCGATGGCGAACCGGCTCGTCCCCGGTGACCCCCGCCGTCACGGCGAGCTCGTCGACACCCTGCTCGTCGCCTGGCGCGACGCATGGCGCCTGCTGCAGGGCCCCGTGCCGGTGGCCACCTCGCTCGACGTGCGCACCGTCGTGATCCCGCGCGACGACGTGGTGGCCGCCGAGGCGGCGCGACGCGAGGAGCACCTCCGCTGGCACACGTGGCTGCGGGCGCTGCGCGACGGCACCATCACGATCCCGGGGCGCGCCGACCGCGAGCTCGCCGACATGGCCGGTGCGTGCGATCAACTCGGCATCGCCGTGAGCGGTGACGCCGGGGTCGACCTGGAACCGCTGCTGCACCGCGCAGCCGAGCAGGGCCCCGACCGTCCACTGGCGCTCACGTTCCGTCCCGTCGGCCCCGACCCCGATGCGCGGGCCGAGGCCGTCGACACGGTGCTGCGTCGTGCCACCGAGCTCGCGGCCTCGCTGCCGCTCGTGCGAGCGACGGTGACCGACCTCGACGCGCTCGCCCACGCCCACGCCTGAGTCGTGACCTGGGTTCACCTGGCGTCTCGGCGACCGAGGCAGCCGAGGCAGCCGAGGCAGCCGAGGCAGCCGAGGCAGCCGAGCGGCAACGCAGGGCCTGCGTCGATCTCACCCTGCGTCGAGGAACGTCGTCGCGAACTCCGGGTGCTTGCGCAGGCACGGGTGGCGCCGCAGCGCCTCCTCGGCCGCCCAGGTGCTGAACCGCCGCAGTTCGGAGCGCAACCGATCGACCGGAACCTCGACGGACCCCTCGGCGTACGTCGCCGAGACTCGGACCCGGTCGTCGCGCCGTGTGAAGTCGAGGCGATCCTCGCTCTCGGTGAACTCCAGCGACGCGAAGCCGTGCTCGTCACCGAGACGGCGATCGATCTCCGCGAACTGCAGTGCCACGTTCAGTAGTGGGATCCACCCGAACCTCGCGCTCAGGTCGACAGAGCCCGCGGTCACCTCCAGATCGCCCGTCAGGACGTGATGGAACAGGTTCCGCCGACGATTGCAGGGATCGTGCTGGGTCGGTTCGAAGCCGAATCCGAACCGCACCGATCTCACCTCGCTCACCACGCATCACGATTGGATCTCGTCAACTCCGGCTGCGGTAGGTGGCGCCGGCGGCGCTGGAATCCTTGTTCAGGCGCTTCGACAGGTGCAGGCCCTCGAGGACGAACTCGACCGCGGCGGCCACCGCGGCGGGCGACTCGTCGCCACCGGTGAGCGACTGCACGGCGGTGCGCATCGCCGGGATCTGCTCGACCAGCTGCGCCTCGTCCGCTGACGCCACGTCCTCGCCCGTGTGGGCGATGATGCCCTCCTCGAACGCGCCGATCACGTCGCGCACCTGATCCGGCGTGACGCGCTCCTTGTACACGGTGAGGACCGCGCCCTTCACGAGGTTCTCGAGGATGATGCCGTCACGGCCCTCCTCGAGCGACTCGATCTCGATCTTGCCGCCGGACGACGCAGCGAGCGCGTCGAGGTCGCAGACGCGGGCGACGACCGTGCTCTCGCCGGCGCGCAGACCGCGGCGCAGCGCGTTGGCGCCGAGCACCTCGAGGTTGCTCACCGACAGGCGCACGCTCACGCCGCTGCGCTGGTTCACCTGGTTGCTGGCGCGGGCCATCTGGCTGAACATCGCGACCACTCGCTCGAGGTAGTCGGGCACCGCGACCGTGATGCCACCCACCGACGCCGGGCGCGCCTCCTGGCGCATGATCGCCACCTCGACCTCGGTGTCGAGCGGGTAGTGGGTGCGGATCTGGCTGCCGAAGCGGTCCTTCAGCGGCGTGATGATGCGACCGCGGTTGGTGTAGTCCTCGGGGTTCGCGCTGGCGACGAGCATCACGTCGAGCGGCAGGCGGATCTTGTAGCCGCGGATCTGCACGTCGCGCTCCTCGAGCACGTTGAGCAGACCCACCTGGATGCGCTCGGCGAGGTCGGGGATCTCGTTGATCGCGAAGATGCCGCGGTTGGTGCGCGGCACGAGGCCGTAGTGCAGCGTGAGCTCGTCGCTGAGGTAGCGACCCTCGGCCACCTTGATCGGGTCGACCTCACCGATGAGGTCGGCGATCGACGTGTCGGGCGTGGCGAGCTTCTCGCCGAAGCGGTCGTCGCGGTGCACCCACGTGATCGGCGTGTCGTCGCCGTGCTGTGCGACGAGGTCGCGGGCGTGCCGGCTGACGGGGTGGTAGGGATCGTCGTTGATCTCGCTGCCGGCGACGATCGGCATCCACTCGTCGAGCAGGCCGGTGAGCGAGCGGATCATGCGGGTCTTCGCCTGGCCGCGCTCGCCCAGGAAGATCACGTCGTGCCCGGCGAGCAGCGCGTTCTCCAGCTGCGGCATCACGGTCTGCTCGTAGCCCATGACACCCTCGAACAGCGGCTCGCCCGCGGCGATCTTCGCCACCGCGTTGCGACGGATCTCCTCCTTCACCGGGACCGACTGCCAGCCGGACGACTTCAGCTGACCGAGGGTGGCGGGAGTGGGATGCGCGCTCGTCATGTCCGGACCCTACCGCGGGCACCGTCGCCCCGCTCTGGCCGGGCGGTGTGGCACCTGCGTGCAGGCGGGCGGACCTCACGGGTGGCGAGCGGCCACGTGGATACGCTCCCTCCATGGAACCGATCGGGCGGTGGCGGGCGCGTGCCGCCGACGACGACGTCCGCCGCGACGGCATCGGGCTCGACCACGACGACGCCGACTGGGTCGAGGTCTCCGTTCCGGGCCACTGGCGACTCGAGCCGGCGTTCGCGGACAGCAGCGGTCCGATCATGTACCGCGCCGACCTGCGCCACCGACCGTCGCGACCGGACGAGCGAGCGTTCGTCGTGTTCGACGGGGTGATGTACCAGGCCGACGTGTGGCTCGACGGCGCCTATCTCGGCGACCCCGAGGGGTACGTCGCACCGCACGCGTTCGACGTGACGAGCCTGGCGCGGCTGTCGGACGAGCACGTGCTCGCGGTGGAGGTGTCGTGCCCGCCGCAGCCGCCCGACGCGCCGAAGCGCACCCTCATGGGGGCGCTGCACGACGGCTCGGCGTTCGACCGCCGGTGGAACCCGGGCGGCATCTGGCGACCGGTCCGGCTGGAGGTGACCGGCCCGGTGCGCATCGACCGTTGCCGTGTGCTGTGCCGCGACGCGAACGACACGCGTGCCCACCTGCGCCTCACCGCGAGGCTCGACAGCGACGCCGCACGCAAGGTGCGGGTGCGCACCATCGTCGACGGCATCGTGCACGCCGAGCAGGACCACTCGCTCGCCAGCGGTTCGAACGAGATCGCCTGGAACCTCGACGTCGCCAAGCCACGGCTGTGGTGGCCGTGGTCGATGGGCGAGCAGCCGCTGTCCGAGGTGGTCGTCGAGATCGCCGTCGACGGACGGATCAGCCACAGCGTGCGACGGCGCACCGGCTTCCGCGAGATCGCGATGGACGACTGGGTGCTCTCCGTGAACGGCGAGCGCCTGTTCACCAAGGGCGTCAACCTCGGACCGTCGACGATCGACCTCGCCGGTGCACCACCGGAGGTGTTCCGCCGCGACGTCGAGCTGGCCCGCGACGCCGGGCTCGACCTCGTCCGCTGCGCGGGCCACGTCACCCGCGACGACCTGTACGACGCGGCCGACGAGCTCGGCGTGCTCGTGTGGCAGGACCTGCCGCTGCGGGGTCGCTACGCGCGATCGGTGCGCCGTCAGGCGGTTCGCCAGGCGCGCGAGGTGGTGGACGTACTCGGCCACCACCCCTCGATCGCCGTGTGGTGCGCGCACGACCGGCCGGAGGTCGCCGCGCTCCGCCAGCAGGTGCCCACCTGGACGAAGACGGTGCTCGACCGCTGGGTCACGCGTGCCCTGGAGGAGGCCGACGAATCGCGGCCGACGCTCACCAACAGCGGGGTCCCGCCGCACGTCACCCAGATCGAGGGTTCGGACACGCACCTCACCTTCGGCTGGGGTCGCGGCGACGAGCGCGACCTGCCGTCGTACGCCGCCGCGTTCCCACGCATGGTGCGCTTCGTGGGCGCCTTCGGGGCGCAGTCGGTGCCCGACGACGCGGACGGCTGGATCGACACGTCGCGGTGGCCGGCGATCGACCTGGCGGAGTTGGCGGGGCGCTTCGGTGCCGACGCGGACGCCGTGCAGCGGCACGTCCCGCCGCTCGGGCACCCGACGTTCGAGCACTGGGTGCGGTACACGCAGCGCTACCAGGCGACGCTCCTGCGGCACCACATCGAGACGCTCCGCCGGCTGAAGTACCGGCCGACCGGAGGCTTCTGCGTGTCGTCGCTCGCCGACGCCACGCCGAGGGTGTCGACGTCGATCCTCGACCACCTCCGACGCCCCAAGCCCGCGTTCGCCACGGTCGTCGATGCCTGCCGCCCCGTGATCGTCGTGGCCGAGCGGATGGCCGACCAGCTCAGCGTCGGCGACGCGATCGCCCTCGACGTGCACGCGGTGAGCGATCTGCACCACCCGCTCACCGAGGTCGTCTGCACCGCGAGCCTCCGCTGGCCGGGCGGTGTTCACCGCTGGCGCTGGACCGGCGACGTGCCGGCCGACGACTGCGTCCTGATCGGCACGATCCAGTTCGTCGTGCCCGACGCACCGGGTGGGCTCTGGCTCGACCTCGCGCTCGAGCACGGCGACGAGGTGGCGACGAACCGCTACGAGTCGATCGTCACTCGCTGAGGCGCCCTCGACCGGATCGTGCGCGACCCGACGAACGCGACCGGGCGATCCCCCGTGCGGACCGGCCTCCGGACGCGGCGAGGGGCGGGCACCCGTGGGCACCCACCCCTCGACCTCGATCCGTCCGCGGGTCGCTCAGGTGCGGCTGAGCGACTTGCGGTTCTGGAACTTCGCCTTGCGGTAGTCCTGGTGCATGAGGGCGATCACGTCGATCGAGATCTCCTTGGGGCACGCCGCCTCGCACTCGCCGTGGTTCGTGCACGAACCGAAGTACTCGTCCATCGTCTCGACCATCGCCTCGACGCGCTTGAAGCGCTCGGCCTGGCCCTGCGGCAGCAGGTTGAGGTGCGCGACCTTGGCGGCGGTGAACAGGTTGGCCGCGCCGTTGGGGCACGCCGCCACACAGGCACCGCAGCCGATGCACGCCGCGGCGTCCATCGCTGCGTCGGCGACCGGCTTCGGGATCGGGATCAGGTTCGCATCGGGAGCGCCACCGGTCTCGGCCGTGATGAACCCGCCGGCCTCGACGATCCGGTCGAACGCCGCGCGGTCGACCATCAGGTCCTTGATGATCGGGAACGCAGACGCCCGCCAGGGCTCGATGACGATCTCCGCACCGCTCTGGAACTTGCGCATGTGGAGCTGGCAGGTGGCCGTGCCGCGCTGCGGACCGTGCGCCTGGCCGTCGATCATCAGCGAGCAGGTGCCGCAGATGCCCTCACGGCAGTCGTGGTCGAACACCACCGGCTCGCGCCCCTCGTGGATCAGTTGCTCGTTCAGCACGTCGAGCATCTCGAGGAACGAAGCCTCGTCGCTGATCGACGGCACGAGGTACGTCTCGAACCGACCCTGCTGGTCGGGTCCGGCCTGGCGCCAGATCTTGAGCTTGATGTCGGAGAGGTGACTCACTTGTAGCTCCGGGTGGCGAGGTGGACGGTGGTGAACTCGAGCGGCTCGACGTTGCGGATCGACTGCATGGGATCGCCGGTCCACTCCCAGGCGGCCACGTGGGCGAAGTGCTCGTCGTCGCGCGTCGCCTCGCCCTCGTCGTCCTGGTACTCGGCGCGGAAGTGGCCGCCGCAGCTCTCGCGACGCTCGAGGGCGTCCTTGCACATGAGCATGCCGAGCTGGAAGAAGTCGTCGACCCGGCCGGCCTTCTCGAGCGTCTGGTTGAGCGAGCCACCGTCACCGGTGACGCGCAGGTCCTTCTGGAACTCCTCGTACAGCGCGGGCAGCTCGCTCAGCGCCTTCTCGAGGCCCTGCTCCGTGCGCTCCATGCCGCAGTAGTCCCAGATGATCTTGCCGAGCTCGCGGTGGAACCAGTCGGGCGAGCGCGTGCCCTTGATGTCCAGGTAGCCCTGGAAGCGCTGACGCGCCTCGGCCTCGGCGGCCTGGAACGCCGGGTGGTCGGTGCCGGGGATCGGCTTGTTCAGCATCGGCGCGAGGTAGTTGCCGATCGTGTACGGGAGCACGAAGTAGCCGTCGGACAGGCCCTGCATCAGCGCCGAGGCGCCGAGGCGGTTCGCTCCGTGGTCGCTGAAGTTCGCCTCGCCCGCCGCGTACAGGCCGGGGATCGTGGTCATCAGCTCGTAGTCGACCCAGAGCCCGCCCATCGTGTAGTGGCTGGCCGGGTAGATGCGCATCGGCACCGTGTACGGGTCCTCGCCGGCGATGCGTTCGTACATCTCGAACAGGTTGCCGTAGCGCTCCTGGACGACGTCCTTGCCGAGGCGCGTGATCGCGTCGGAGAAGTCGAGGTAGACGCCGTTCTTGAGCGGCCCGACACCCTGGCCCTTGTCGACGGCGCGCTTGGCCGCACGCGACGAGATGTCACGGGGGGCGAGGTTGCCGAAGCTCGGGTAGAGGCGCTCGAGGTAGTAGTCGCGCTCGTCCTCGGGGATGAGGTGCGGCTCGCGGTCGTCGCCGGCCATCTTCGGCACCCACACGCGACCGTCGTTGCGCAGCGACTCGCTCATGAGCGTGAGCTTCGACTGCGTCTCGTCCGCCTGCGGGATGCAGGTCGGGTGGATCTGCGTGTAGCAGGGGTTCGCGAAGAACGCACCGCGGCGGTGCGCACGCCACGCCGCGGTGACGTTGCACGCCATGGCGTTGGTGGACAGGAAGAACACGTTGCCGTAGCCGCCGGTGCACAGCACCACGGCGTGGGCGGCGTGCGACACGATCTCACCGGTCATGAGGTCGCGGGTGACGATGCCGGCGCAGCGACCGTCGACCACGACGGTGTCGACGAGCTCGGTGCGGTTCCAGAGGCGGACGTTGCCGAGACCGATCTGGCGGGCCATCTGCTGGTAGGCGCCGAGCAGCAGCTGCTGGCCGGTCTGGCCGCGTGCGTAGAACGTGCGGCTCACCTGGGCGCCGCCGAAGCTGCGGTTGTCCAGCAGGCCGCCGTACTCGCGGGCGAAGGGCACGCCCTGGGCGACCATCTGGTCGATGATGTCGACGCTCACCTCGGCGAGGCGGTGCACGTTGCTCTCACGGGCGCGGAAGTCGCCGCCCTTGATCGTGTCGTAGAACAGGCGGTGGATCGAGTCGCCGTCGCCCTTGTAGTTCTTGGCGGCGTTGATGCCGCCCTGTGCGGCGATCGAGTGCGCACGGCGCGGCGAGTCGTGGAAGGTGAACGCGTCCACCTGGTAGCCGAGCTCGGCGAGCGTGGCGGCGGCCGACGCACCGGCGAGACCGGTGCCCACCACGATGATCTTGAACTTCCGCTTGTTGTTCGGGTTGACGAGCTTCATGTCGCTCTTGAAGGTCTCCCACATCTCGGGGACCGCGACCTTGGGCGACTTGCTGTGGAGCTTGTCGTTGAGAACTGCGTTGCTCATGGGTGGGCTCCTGACCGATCAGCCGACGACGCCGGCGAGGACGGCGACGGGGAACGAGACGTTGCCGACCACGACGATGGCGGCGAAGGCGGTGGCGAACGCGCGACGCCACTGGTTGAAGCGAGGGTTGTTCCAGCCGAGGCTCTGGAAGATGCTCCAGGCGCCGTGGTACAGGTGCACGCCGAGGGCGAGGTTGGCGAGGATGTAGAACGCCGACACGGGCACCCGCTCGAAGCTGCGCACGACGTTGTCGTACACGTCCTTGCGGTCGAAGGTGCCCTCGCCGAGGGTGTTGGTGGGCCCGAAGGTGAAGTCGAGCAGGTGCCACACCAGGAAGGTGAGGACCAGCAGACCGGTGAGTCGCATCGTGCGGCTCGCGAAGTTCGCGATCTGGTAGTCGCGGGCGCTCTGGTACTTCACGGCGCGGGCGTGGCGGTTCATCATCGTGAGCGAGTACGCCGCGTGGAGGTGCAGCGCGAGCGAGGCGATGAGGCCGGCGCGCAGGATCCAGAGCACCGCGTTCTCGGGTGCGAGCGGGTAGCCCAGGCGGGTGAGGAACTCGGCGTACCCGTTGAGGTCGGACTCACCCAGGTACATCTTCAGGTTGCCGATCATGTGGGCGAGGACGAACCCCATCATCGCGATGCCGGTGATCGCCATCACGTACTTCTTGCCGACGGCGGTGCCGTAGAGGTCGAGGAGGAAGAACTTCTTCCGCCGCTTGGACGTCGCGGTCGCCGTGCCGGTGACCGGACCCCGGCGTTGCGCCGGTTGGAGTGTCTGCGCCATGAGCGCGAACGGTACTCCCGTCGGCCGCCGGACACGAACTCCTCGTTCCCGGGCGCGGACGTTTCGTCCGTCACACGCGAATGTCCCTACACTCTGCACGTTTCCACCAACGGTGCGTCCGACGTCGGTCGCGTCCCGGGTCCTCTGGGGGTCCATCCGGGTACGTCGACGGCGGTCGCGCCCTGAGACAGAGGGCCAGACGGTGCCAGCAACCATCCTCGCCGAAGGCGGCTACCAAGTATTCGAACTGAAGGGGGGTGAGTGGGCGGTCCTCTACCTGTCGGCGGCGGCGGCCGTGCTCGCTCTCGCCGTGGGCTTCTTCCTCGTCCGCAACGTGTTGGCGCAGGACGAGGGCTCGCCGAAGATGAAGGAGATCGCCGCGGCGATCCAGGAAGGGGCCTTGGCGTACCTGAAGCGCCAGTTCCGCACCATCGCGGTCATCCTCGTCCCGCTCGCGATCATCGTGTTCGTCACGTCCGTGGCGATCGTGAAGCCCGACGGCACGGAGGCGCTCAGCCAGGCCGAAGCGGGCCTGTGGCGCACCGTGGCGTTCATCCTCGGCTGCGTCGCCTCGGGCCTCACCGGCTACATCGGCATGACGCTCGCCACGCGGGGCAACGTCCGCACGGCGGCCGCCGCGCTCTCCAACTCGATGCCGCGGGCGCTCACCGTCGCGTTCCGCACGGGTGGTGTGGCCGGCATGTTCACCGTCGGTCTCGGCCTGCTCGGCGCCACGGCGATCATCATGATCTTCCAGAACTCGAGCTCGGTCATCCTGGTCGGCTTCGGCTTCGGTGGTTCGCTCCTCGCGCTGTTCCTGCGCGTCGGCGGCGGCATCTTCACCAAGGCCGCCGACGTCGGCGCCGACCTGGTGGGCAAGGTCGAGGCGGGCATCCCCGAGGACGACCCGCGCAACCCGGCCACCATCGCCGACAACGTCGGCGACAACGTGGGCGACTGCGCCGGCATGGCCGCCGACCTGTTCGAGAGCTACGAGGTCACCCTCGTCGCCTCGATCATCCTCGGTGTCGCCGCGTTCAACTCGATCGGCGCCAACCCGGCGCTCGGTCTGATCTTCCCGCTCGCCGCCCGCGCCATCGGCGTGATCGCGTCGATCGCCGGCGTGTTCGCGGTGAAGGCGAAGGAGGGCGAGACCGATGCGCTGAAGCCGATCAACCGTGGCTTCCTGGTGGCCGGTGTGCTCACCCTGGTCGGCACGCTGATCGTGTCGCTGGTGTACGTCGGCAACGAGCAGGACTCCGCCGGCTGGAAGGTCTTCGGTGCCGTGGCGATCGGTCTGGTGCTGGCCCAGCTCGTGAGCCGCCTCACCGAGTACTACACCGCCACCCACTACACGCCCGTCAAGGAGATCGCCGAGTCCGCCGAGACCGGCCCGGCCACCGTGGTGCTCTCGGGCACCGCCGCCGGCCTGGAGAGCTCGGTCTACGCCGTGGTCGCGATCGCGATCTCGATCGGTGTGGCGCTCGCGATCGGCGACGGCAACCTGCAGTTCAGCTTCTACCTCGTCGCCCTCACGGGCATGGGCATGCTCGCCACGACCGGCGTCATCGTCTCGGAGGACACCTTCGGCCCGGTGAGCGACAACGCCGCCGGCATCGCCGAGATGAGCGGCGAGTTCCACGGCGAGCCCGAGCGCATCATGGTGAGCCTCGACGCGGTGGGCAACACCACCAAGGCCGTCACCAAGGGCTTCGCGATCGGCTCGGCCGTCATCGCGGCCGTGGCGCTGTTCGCCAGCTTCATCGAGATCGGCGCCAAGGAGATCCTGCCCGCCGAGCGCATCGACGAGCTCACCCGCACCGCTCGCGGTGTGTTCGACGAGTTCCCGATCAACATCGCCGACCCGAAGATCTTCATCGGTCTGCTGATCGGTGGCGCCGTGCCGTTCCTGTTCTCGGCGCTCGCCATCCGCGCCGTGGGCCGCACCGCCGGTGTGGTGGTGCAGGAGGTCCGCAAGCAGTTCGCCGACGGCAAGATCATGAAGGGCGAGAAGGAGCCCGACTACGGCCCGGTCATCGACATCTGCACCGCGGCGTCGCTGCGCGAGCTCGCCACCCCGGCGCTGCTCGCCGTGCTCACCCCGGTGATCATCGGCTTCGGCATCAGCTGGCTGGCGCTCGGCGCCTTCCTCGGCTCGGTCATCCTCGTGGGTCAGCTCATGGCCAACTACCTCAGCAACGCCGGTGGCGCCTGGGACAACGCGAAGAAGTACATCGAGGACGGTCACCACGGCGGCAAGGGCAGCGACGCCCACAAGGCCGCCGTCATCGGTGACACCGTCGGCGACCCGTTCAAGGACACCGCCGGCCCGGCGCTCAACCCGCTGATCAAGGTGATGAACCTCGTGTCGCTGCTGATCCTGCCGGCGATCATCAACCTCGAGGACAACGACGGTGCCCGCTACGCGATCGCGGCAGCCGGACTCGTCGTGCTCATCGGGGCCATCGTGTTCTCCAGCCGGAAGAGCAACTCGATCGTCGCCGCCTGACCGGCGACACGGGCCGCACGGCCCATCGACCTGACCGACGGCCCGGGCATCCGCCCGGGCCGTCGCCGTTCCCGGCCACGGTCGGACGGCGGGACGGTCGTCAGAGAATGGTGAGCTGGAGGTCGGCGACGGCGAACTCCAGCACGGCCGCAGCCGTGGCCGGATCGAGCTCGGTGAGATCGCCGTACTGCAGCGCCACCGCACCGTTCGACCACACGTAGCGGCACTGGTCCAGCACCTCGGCGTCCTCGACGCACACACCGGCCACGGACCCACCCACCACCGGCGACGGGGTCATCGGCACGGGCGTGATGGTGCCGCCGGCGACATTCGGGTCGGCGAGCTCGGCGTCGAGGATCGCCGACGCGTCCCCGGCGATCACCACCAGCGAGAAGCTCGCCGTGCCACCGGACGTGCCGACGTTGCAGTACACCTCGGGCACCTCCGCGCCGTCGACGAGCGCGGTGTCGGGCCCGCTGCTCGCCGACGTCACCTCGCCGTAGGGCGCCATGATCGTTGCGAGGTCGGTGAACAACGGACAGCCGTCGGCGTACTCCGCAGAGGCGATCAGCGCCTCGGCGGCGGCCGTGAAGCCGGGCGATCCGCCCGACGTGTCGTCGGGGGCGGCGATCGTGTCCGGGCTCGTGGGCGTCACCCCACCGGCGTCGCCCTCGTCTCCGGCATCGTCGGAGGCATCGTCGGAGGCATCGTCGGAGGCATCGTCGAGGGCGTCGGCGCGCTCGGCCCGCGGCGCCGCTCCCCCGCCACCACACGCTGCGCCCACCGCGGTCGCGAGCACGACGGCGGCGGCCACGAGCGGGAGGGACGTGCGTCGGGGACGACGGACGCCACGCGTGCCGGGAGAGTTCGACGGGATCATGCGGGCTCCGGTCAGGTGAGGAAGTCGATCAGCCGCTCGACGGCACCGACGAGCTGCGGTTCCAGGTCGGCGTACGTGCGCACGCGGTTGCGCAGCTGCGGCCAGAAGCGGGCGGGATCGGCGCCGAGCGCGGCGCACACGCCGTCCTTCCACGGTTGACCGCGCGGCACCTGCGGCCACGCGTCGATGCCGACGGCCCGCGGTCGCACGCCCTGCCACACGTCGACGAAGGGGTGACCGGTCACCAGCACGTGCGACGACGAGCGCATCACGGTGGTCGCGAGCCGGTGTTCCTTGCTGCCCTCGACGAGGTGGTCGACCAGCACCCCCAGGCGACGCTCGGGTGACGGGCCGAACTCGGCGACGGCGTCGACGAGGTGGTCGATGCCGTGCATCGGCTCGACGACGATGCCGAGCTCGCGGAGGTCGTCGCCCCACACGTGCTCGACCAGCTCGGCGTCGTGGCGACCCTCCACCCAGATGCGGCTCGCACGCGCCACCTGCGCCCGCACGGGGGCTGCCGACGCGATCGAGCCACTGGCCGTCACGCGGGTGGTGGCCGCCTGCGCGGCGGCGTTGGTGGCGGGCCGCACCAGCGTGACCGGCCGACCGTCGACCAGGAAGCCGCCGGGCTTGTAGCGGAAGTGACGGTGGTTGCCGCGACGGTCGCGGAGGGTGACCGCCTCGACCGTGATCTTCACGACGTCGCCGCAGAACCCCGTGGCTCGGTCCTCGACCACGAGACCCGTCCGCACCGCCACCTCGGGGTAGCGCGGTCGGGTGCGCTGCTGTTCGAACTCGTCGAGGATGTCGCGGGTCATCGGCTCACCCACCAGCGGCTGCCACGCTCGGAGGAGGTGGCCAGCACCTGGTCGACGAGCAGGCCGTCGGAACGGCGGTACGGGGCACGCAGGCCGCGGGTGTCGATCGGCATCGCGAACGATGTTGGCAGGTACGGTGCACCCCACACGTGCACCCGTTCGCCGGGGCCGGTGAACGCCAGCACCCCCTCGGTGAGCTCGATCCGCACGTCCACCTCACCGTCCTGGCGATAGCCGCGCCGGCCGTCGGACCCGGCGGTTCCCGACGACGCAGGGTCGGGACCGTGCAGCGGTGCCGGGGCCGCCGTGGCGTACCACTCGACGTCGAAGGTGACCGGCACCGGCGTGCCGTGCGCCCGCCGCCACGCCTCGGTGGGGTCGTCGAGCAGCACGCCGTGGGCCTCGTTGCCGAGGCTCCACTGGCGGAACGGCACGTCGCACTCGTGGCCGGCCCACATCTCCGGCGGCTTGAGGTCGAGCCCCTGTCGGAGTCCGGTGCCGTCGAGCTCCTCCACGTAGAGGTAGGGCTCGCCGTCGCGCACGAGTCCGGCCCAGTAGTCGAAGCGGCGACCGCGCAGCTCGAGGCCCACGTACACGCCGACGAGCACCCCCGTGTCGGGGTGCACGCTCGAACCCCACCACCACCACGCCTCCACCGGCGCATCGGGATGGCGGCGTTCGTCGGCGTCCGCCCACGCGGCCGGCACGACCTCCCCGGTCACCGGACGGCCACCGCGGATCGCGGCCGGTGCGTGCCACTGCCGTTCTCGTGCACGATCGGGCAGACTAGGCCCGATGGTTCGGTATCTCAGCCTCGACTGGATCGACGCACTGACCGCGGAGGTGGCGGCCAGCGCCGAGCTCGCCGCGTTGGCGGACGAGCACACGATCGGGGTCACCCAGGTCGTCACGGACGGGCCCGAGGGCGACGTCGTCTACCACCTGCAGGTCGGTGACGGTTCGGCGTCGTTCGGTGCCGGTCCCGCCGATCCCGAGCACGTGCGGATGCAGCAGAGCTGGGACACGGCGGTCGCCGTCGCCACGGGCACGCTGAACGCACAGGACGCCTTCATCGGCGGCCGCATCGCGCTCGCCGGCGACCAGCAGAAGCTGATCGCGTCGCAGCCCGTGTTCCGAGCACTCGACGCCGTGTTCGCCACGGTCCGCGACCGCACCGAGTACCACTGACGGAGCTGCCGCGGTGCCCGAGCTCCCCGAGGTGCAGGCGCACGCCGAGCGGCTCACCGAGCAGTTCCGCGGGCGCACCCTGCAGCGGTTCGTGCCGTTCAACTTCACCGCGCTGAAGACCGCCGTGCCGCGACCGGACGAGGCGTACGGCCATCCGCTCGTCGAGGTCGGCCGCCGTGGCAAGTACCTGCTGCTGCGCTTCGAGCCGGTGGTGTTCGTGGTCCACCTGATGCAGGGCGGCCGGCTGCTGGTCGACGACAAGCAGGCCGCCAAGCCGCGCAACGGACAGGCCCGGTTCGTGTTCGACGAGGGGCCGGCGTTGCTGCTCACCGAGGCGGGCAAGGAACGCCGCGCCGGGGTGTGGTGCGTGACACCGGCCGCGATCGGCGGGCCGCCGCTCGACCGGCTCGGTCCTGAGGCGCTGGAGCTCTCCGACGAGCAGCTCGCCGAGCGCTTCGCGGCGCACAACATGCGACTGCACGGGTTCCTGCGCGACCAGCACTCGATCGCCGGGCTCGGCCGGATGCTCGCGAACGAGGTGTGCCACCGGGCCAAGCTCTCCCCGTTCGCGATGACGGGCAAGCTCGGCCCCGAGGGTGCGCACGCGGTGCGGGCCGCGATCCACGCGTGCGTGGAGGACGGGCTCGCGTACGAGCGCACCCGATCGGACATGAGCTCGTCGGCCGACCGGCCGGGCGCCGTGCACGGCCGCGCCGGCGAGGCGTGCCCGGTGTGCGGCGACACGATCCGCTCGGTGAGCTACAGCGGCTACACCGTCGCCTACTGCCCGACGTGCCAGACCGGCGGCAAGGTGCTCGCCGACAACACGAC
>WLDE01000060.1 GCA_009704985.1 Actinomycetota bacterium
ACCGGACCGGTGATCGCTCGGTCGAACACCGCACCGAATGTACCCACCCACAGAACGTCGGTTGCGCCGGCCGCGGCGACCTTGCGACACTCCTGACGTCGCGACCACCCCCGGTCGCCACGCCTGCCGGACCGCCTGCCGGACCGCACGTCGGACCGCACGTCGGAGGGCCGCGAGTTCCCGGCCACGGCCGCGAGCCACTCCGACCCGGCGTCGCCGCCGTCGTTCCGCAGCATGCTGCGCGACCCGGGTGGCGTGGACGGACATCCCTGACGTGCCCGTGGGTCGCGCGCCCCATCGCGTCGCGCAGGTGCAGGCCACGTGCGGGGCGCGAGATACGGTGGCGGTGATGAGCGCTCCCGATCGCAACCTCGCCCTCGAACTCGTACGTGTCACCGAGAGCGCAGCGCTCGCCGCGTCGCGCTGGGTCGGCCGGGGCGACAAGCTCGGCGCCGACGGCGCAGCCGTCGACGCGATGCGCACCGTGTTGAGCACCGTGCCGATGGACGGCCGCGTGGTGATCGGTGAGGGCGAGAAGGACGAGGCGCCCATGCTCTTCAACGGCGAGCAGGTGGGCGACGGCACGTCACCGCTCGTCGACGTCGCCGTCGACCCGATCGACGGCACCAGCCTCACCGCGCTCGGTCGGGCCAACGCGATCTCGGTGATCGCCGTGAGCGACCGGGGCAGCATGTTCGACCCGGGCCCGTGCTTCTACATGAGCAAGATCGCCGTCGGCCCGGACGCGGCCGGCTCGATCGACATCACCGCGACGCCGACGCAGAACCTCCGCTGGATCGCCAAGGCGAAGGGCGAGAGCGTCCGCGACCTCACCGTCGTCATCCTCGACCGGCCCCGCCACGAAGAGCTCATCGCCGAGGTGCGCGCCAGCGGCGCCCGCGTGAAGCTGATCGGTGACGGCGACATCTTCGGCGCGATCGCCACCGCGTGGCCCGACGCCGGTGTCGACGTGCTGTTCGGGATCGGCGGCACACCCGAGGGCGTCGTCGCCGCCGCTGCGCTCAAGTGCATGGGCGGCGAGATCCAGGCGCGGCTGTGGCCGCGGAACGAGGCCGAGCGCGAGGCCTCCATCGCCGCCGGCTACGACCTCGACGCCGTGCTCGGCACCGACGACCTGGTGCAGGGCGACAACGCGTTCTTCGCCGCGACCGGCGTCACCGACGGCGAACTGCTCCGTGGCGTCCGCTTCACGCCTCGGGGCGCCCAGACCCAGAGCCTGGTGATGCGCTCGCGCAGCGGCACCGTCCGCCTGGTGGAGGCCCACCACCGCCTCGACAAGCTCGCGAGCTTCGCCGCCGTCGACTACAAGTGACCGGGGCGGGCACCGCCGCCCTCCGGCCGGGCCGCGTCAAGGTGCTCTCAAGGCGGCGCCGTCGCCTGCCGATGCAGGTACTGCTATGCGCGTGCGGCGGCAACACCAACGGCGACAGCGACGGCGGCTCGGGCTGCTGGCGAAGTTCGCGATCATCAGCTTCGTGCTCCTCTTCGTGGTGGGGTTCGGCCTGGTGCGCTTCCTGAACGGGGTGCAGCGCGAACGCCGGCTCGAGGAGGCCACGCGGTCCGCGCAGGTGATCGCCCAGGCGGGCCTCCAGGGTCAGCTGGCGCCCGCCGACCTCCGCACGGGCTTCCGACCGCTCGGCCCCGAGCAGCGGAACCGCCTCGACCAGGCGTTCTCGACCGCGATCGGCGAGGACGGCATCGTGCGGCTCAAGATCTGGAACGCGGAGCACTGGATCGTCTACAGCGACAACCCGAGGCTGGTCGGCCGCTGGTTCCCCGGCGACGACGATCTCACCGCTGCGCTCCGCGGTGAGGTGAGCTCCACGATCACCGACCTGTCGCGGCCCGAGGAGATGGAGGAGCGCGACGAGGACGAACGGCTGCTCGCCGTGTACGTCCCGCTGCGCGCCTTCCCCGACTCGACCGCCTTCACCGACGACGAGACCGCCGAGGTGATCGGTGCCTTCGAGATCTACGTCGCCCACGCTCCCATCGCCGCAGCGACGGCCGAGGACGCTCGCAACCTGACGATCGCGCTCGCCGCATCCCTGCTGGTGCTCCACCTCGGTCTGTTCCGCCTCGTGTCGCGGGCGTCGAAGCGGCTGCGCATCCAGGCCGACGAGAACGCCCACCAGGCCACCCACGATCTGCTCACCGACCTGCCCAACCGGGGTCAACTCCTGTCCGATCTGCAGCGGATGCTCGACCGCCGCGGCGGTTCCCGCTACGTGGCGCTCGCCCTCCTCGACGTCGACCACTTCAAGGAGATCAACGACGCGCTCGGTCATCCGAGCGGCGACCAGGTGCTGCGTGACATCGCGGACCGCTTTCGCGAGCAGATGCCCGACGCGACGGTGGCCCGCATCGGCGGCGACGAGTTCGCCGTCGCGGCCGAGAACCTCCCCCACCCGCAGGCTGCACTCGCCGTGGCGACGCGCATCGAGCAGGTGCTCGAGGCCCCGTTCGACGTCGCCGGCATCACCGTGTCGGTCCGCCCCAGCATCGGCATCGCGCTCGGCCCCGACGACGGCCGCACGGCCGAGGAACTGCTGCAGCACGCCGACGTGGCGATGTACGTCGCGAAGCGCACCGGCTCGGTGCGGCGCCTGTACTCGCGGAACCTCGATCACTACAGCCAGGACCGACTCGAGCTCGCCGGGGAGCTGCGCGACGCCATCGCCGCCGCGTCGGGCGAGATCATGCTCGCCTACCAGCCGAAGCTCGACCTGGCCACCGACGAGGTGCGGGGGGTGGAGTGCCTCGTGCGGTGGAAACACCCGGAGCGCGGCTTCGTCCCGCCCGCGGAGTTCCTGCCGATCATCGAGAACACCGAGCTGATCACACCGCTCACCTGGCTCGTGCTCGACCAAGCGCTGGCGACGTGCGCGAAGTGGCGTCAGCACGGCCTCGAGATCCAGATGGCGGTGAACGTGTCACCGCGGACCTTCGGATCGAGCGAGCTGTTCGACCACGTGGTCGAGTCGCTCGAACGCCACCAGCTGCCGCCGAGCGCGCTCGAACTCGAGCTCACCGAGAGCGCCCTGCTCGGGGATCACTCCCTCGCGGCCGAGAACGTGACGCGATTCCGCGAGCTCGGCGTGAGCATCGCGATCGACGACTTCGGCACCGGCTACGCGTCGGTCGGGTACCTCACCACGTTGCCGCTGTCGTCGTTGAAGATCGACCGCTCGTTCGTGAACCGGATGTTCACCGACCCGGCCGCACGGGCCGTCGTGAACTTCAGCGTCGGCCTGGGTCAGCAACTGGGTCTGGTGGTCGTCGCCGAGGGCATCGAGGACGAGCCGACCCTCGAGGAGCTCCGCGAGCTCGGCGTGAACACCGGCCAGGGGTACTTCATCAGCCGTCCGATGCCGGCCGTCGAGTTCCTCCACTGGCTCCTCGCCTGGAGCACGCGGCACCTCACGCCGCGCGACGTCGCTCCCGAACTCGACGACGACGAGACGACCGCCGCGGCTCGCGCGCTCGTCGGTGCGTCCTCCACGACGTCCGCCCACGCACTCGTCGGTGCGGGAGCGAGCGACCTCCCGCCGCCCACGTTCGACCTGTCGCCGTACGCGCCGGAGGGCGCGGCCACCGGTGGCAACGACGGGGACGACGCACCCGTCGGGTCGACGGCGTGGGCCGACCCGGACGGTGCCGGTGTCGAGTGGGCCGCGTTCGAGCTCCCGAGTGACCTCGCGGACGCGGATGTCGACATCACCCGCGAGATCGCCGTGGACACCTCCGACGAGCCCGTCGACGGTGACGACGCGGACGTTCTCGCGGGACCTGCGCCGTTGCGGCTCGGGATCGACCCGTCCCAGCGCGCCGGGGTCGACCTCGTCATCGGCACGGCCTCGGACGGCGGCACGCTGGAGTGGACGCCGGGGCCGTCCGTCCCCGCACCGATCCCGATGCTCAAGCTGCCGCGACCCGACGACGACGCGGACGCCGTCGACGGCACCGACGTGCCGGCGTCGTCGTGGGTGCCCACCGCCTCGGGGTCGCTGCCGCCCCCGCTCTCGCTGTCGTTCGACACGCCCGCCCCGTCCGAGTCGCCGTCCGAGTGGCCGTCCCAGCCGGTGTCCGAGTTCGACGTCGACGGCGCCACGGCCGACGACCCGAGGACGGAGGTGCCGTCGTGACCCGTCTCCCCGAGCCGTCGTGCGACGCCACGGATCGCATCGTCCCGCGTTCGCGCCGGTGGGTCCTGTGCGGCGTGGTCGCCGCCGGCCTGCTCACGCTCGCAGCGTGCGGATCGGACACCCCGGCGGTCGCGATCCCGAACGTCTTCTCGCTCGAGCACGACCCGACCGCGGCGATCGACGAGCCCGATCCGGCGCGCGGCGAGGTGATGCGTGCGGACGTGCTGCGCAGCCAACTCGAGCGTGAGCTCACCTGGCACGGGATCACGCTCACCCAGGTGATGCGTCACGCCCACGCCGGCGACCCTGCGGTCCAGGCCTGGATCGAGGAGCTCACCGACAACACCGACGACCTCACCGCCGCGGTGGGCCTGGTGTACGGCACCGAGGAGGCCCGCGCGTTCTACCAGCAGTGGGCGCAGCACACCCAGTTCCTCGTCGACTACGCCGTCTCCGTCTCCGCTGGTGACCGCGCGGCAGCCGATCGGGCACGGTCGCGACTCGCGATCTACACAGCCGACAGCGGCAGCTTCTTCGCCGAGGTGACCGACGGAGCGCTGCCGTCCGCCGCCGTGCAGACGCTGCTCGACACCCACGTCGGACACATGGTCGCGATGATCGATGCCGTGGAGCGCGGCGACGATGGCGCAGCACTCGCGTCCGCTCTGGACGACAACGCCTCTCTCGCCGAGATCGCCGCCGGTCTGGCCACGGCGATGGCGAGCACCCAGGTGACTGCGTTCCCGGGCACGATCGACACGCCCGAGGCCGCCTACTGCACGATCATCACGACCGGCACCGGCAACTTCCTGCTGCGCGAGCTGTTCTCGCGTGGCACGACGACGGACGCCTCCGCGGCCTCGTTCCAGGAGGAGACCGGCGTGCCGCTCGGTGACGTCATCGGCGTGATCGACCAGCTGAACTCGGCCGACGCGATCCTCGTCGCGCAGACGGCCGACCTCGCGCTCGACCGGGCGTTCGACCACGCTCGCCCTCCGGCGCCCTGAACCCGGCGTCGACGGCTCGGGGAACCGCGGCCGGGGCGCTCAGCGCTGCACGAGCCCCGACAGCCGGCGCGCCAGGCCTCGCGGGGTCACACCGGTGACCAGACCGAGTCCCTTGTACATCGCACCCGGCACCGAGAGCGCCTTGTTCCGAGCCACGTCCGCGAGGCCGGTGCGGGCCACGGCCTCGGCCGACATCCAGGCGAACGACGGATACTGGGCCGCATACGACTCGCTGTTGCTCACCTGCTGGAACTCCGTGCGGGTGAGCCCCGGGCACAGCGCGGTGACGTGCACCCCCGACCGGCGGACCTCCTCGTGGAGGCTCTCGGTGACGTTGGTGACGTACGCCTTCGTGGCGGCGTAGACGGCGAGCTTCGGCGCCGGCTGGAAGCTCGCCACGCTCGAGACGTTGAGCAGGTAGCCGCGGCCGCGCGGCACCATCGCGGCCAGCGCCGCGTGGCTGAGCCGGGTGAGCGCGGCGATGTTCAGACGGATCTCGCGATCGAGTCGGTCGGGGTCGAGCTCGTGGAAGTTCCCGGACGTGCCGAAGCCGGCGTTGTTGACGACGAGGTCGATCGGCTCGGCGGTGCTGGCGATGCGTGCGGCCACCCGAGCGAGACCGTTGTCGCTCGTGAGGTCGGCGACGAGCACCTCGACCGACGGCAGCGACGCGGCGAGGGCCTCGAGCCGATCGCCGCGGCGCGCGACGACCACCTGGGGCACCGCCTGCTCACCGAGCACCCGCACGAGCGCCTCGCCGATGCCGCTCGACGCTCCGGTGACGAGCGCGGACGTGAAGGGCAGACGGGGGGACATGCGCCGAGGGTAGCGGCCACCGTCCGGACCCCGGACGCGGACGGGCCCGACGCCGTGGCGTCGGGCCCGTCGAGGTGTGGTGCGTGGTGTGTCGTCGCCCGGGTCAGTGAGCGCCGGCGGCGGCGCCGATGCCGCCCGTCGCGTTGAGGCGAGCGTGCGCACGGGCGAGCGCAGCGGCCGCCTCGGCGTCGTGCTCGCGACGCAGCGTGTCCTCGGCCCGCTCCTTCGCGCGCAGCGCTCGGGGACGGTCGATCTGGTCGGCCAGCTCGGCCTGATCGGACAGGATGCTCACCGTGGTGCCGGACACCTGGACGAAGCCGCCGTGGACGGCGAGGTCGAGCACCTGGCCGTCGGCCAGCGTGACGCGGGTGTGGCTCTCCACGAGCGCACCCAGGAACGGGGCGTGGCCGGGCAGGAACGCGATCTCGCCGCCTCCCAGTGTGCGGGTGACGACCTGGGTGGCCTCGCCCGAGAACAGCACGCGCTCGGGCGACACCACCTCGACCTGCATCGTGGCGGCCATCGGTCAGCCTGCCTGCTCGGCGAGGGCCTTCGCCTTGGCGAGCACCTGCTCGACGCCACCGACGTTCAGGAACGCCTGCTCGGGCACCTCGTCGAGGTCGCCGCGCACGATGGCCTCGAAGCTCTCGACGGTCTCCGACGTCGGCACGTACTCGCCCTGCACACCGGTGAACACCTCGGCCACGTAGAACGGCTGCGAGAGGAACCGCTGCACCTTGCGGGCACGGGCCACCGTGAGGCGGTCCTCCTCGGAGAGCTCGTCGAGACCGAGGATGGCGATGATGTCCTGCAGCTCCTTGTAGCGCTGCAGGATCTCCTGCACGCGACGGGCCACCGAGTAGTGACGATCACCGACGACCTCGGGCGACAGGATCGTCGAGGTCGACGCAAGCGGGTCCACCGCGGGGTAGATGCCGAGCGAGGCGATCTGACGGCTGAGCTCGGTGGTCGCGTCGAGGAAGGTGAACGTGGTGAACGGCGCCGGGTCGGTGTAGTCGTCGGCGGGCACGTACACGGCCTGCAGCGACGTGATCGACCGGCCACGGGTGGAGGTGATGCGCTCCTGCAGCTGGCCCATCTCGTCGGCGAGGGTGGGCTGGTAGCCCACGGCCGAGGGCATGCGGCCGAGCAGCGTCGACACCTCGGAACCGGCCTGCACGAAGCGGAAGATGTTGTCCACGAACAGCAGCACGTCCTGGTTCTGGACATCACGGAAGTACTCGGCCATGGTGAGCGCCGACAGGGCCACGCGCAGACGCACGCCCGGCGGCTCGTCCATCTGGCCGAACACGAGGGCGGCCTTCTCGAACACGCCCGACTCCTCCATCTCCAGACGGAGGTCGGTGCCCTCACGGGTGCGCTCGCCCACACCGGCGAACACCGACACACCACCGTGCTTGGAGGCCACGCGGTTGATCATCTCGGTGATGAGCACGGTCTTGCCGACGCCGGCACCACCGAACAGGCCGATCTTGCCACCGGCGAGGTACGGGGTGAGCAGGTCGATGACCTTGATGCCGGTCTCGAACATGCGCTTCGACGGCTCGAGGGCGGCGAAGTCCGGGGCCGGACGGTGGATCTCCCAGCGCTCGATGTCGGCGAACTTGTCGTTGTCGTCGTCGAGCACCTCGCCCCACACGTTCCACACGTGACCGAGGGTGCGGTCGCCGACAGGCACGCTGATGCCCCGACCGGTGTTGCGCACGGGGGTGCCACGGGTGAGGCCGTCGGTCGGCTTGAGGCACACCGCACGGACGCGGCTGTCACCCAGCTGCTGCGCGACCTCGGCGAGGATCTTCACGTCCTTGCCGTCGACCGTCACCGTGAACTCGAGCGCGGTGTTGAGCTCGGGGAGTGCACCGCGAGGGAACTCGACGTCGATCACGGGGCCGGCGATGCCGACCACGCGCCCGTCCTTGAGGTCCGTTTCCGTCATGGTCATGGGGTTGTTCCTTGTTCTCGTGTGCGCGTGAAATCAGTTGCTCGACTCGTAGGCCACGTCGACGAGGCGGACCTTCTTGGTCTCGCCGCCGAGCGCCTCGGCGCCGCCGACGATCTCCATGATCTCGGTGGTGATCGAGTCCTGGCGAGCACGGTTCATGATCCGGCTCAGGTTCTTGATGAGTTCCTCGGCGTTGTCCGTGGCGCTCTTCATCGCCCGCTGGCGGAAGGCGTGCTCGCTCGCGGCTGCGTTCAGCAGCGCGGCGTAGATGCGTGCCTCCACGTAACGCGGCAGCAGGGTGTCGAGGATCGTGGCCGGGTCGGGCTCGAACTCGAAGTCGGCGGCCACGCCGGACGCATCGACGCCCTTGCCGTCGCCGCCGGCGACCGTGGCACGGTCGAGCGGGACGAGCGGACGCTGGACGACCTCCTGCGAGCCGGCGGAGATGAAGCGGGTGTACACCAGCTCGACCCGGTCGACCTCGCCACGGACGTAGAGATCCATGACGTGCTGACCGATCTCCTTCGCGTGCGCGTAGGAGGGGTTGTCACTGAACCCGGCGTAGGTGGCGCCGACGGTGTAGCCACGGAAGCGGAAGTACCCCTCGGCCTTGCGGCCGACGGCGATCACCGTGTAGTCGGCGCCCTTGAGCACACCGGCCTTGATCTCGCCCTCGGCGGCGCGCTGCACGCCGGCGTTGTAGCCACCGCACAGACCACGGTCGGCGGTGATGACCACGTACGCCGTCGTCTTCACCACGTCACGGCCGGCCAGGAGCGGCGACTGCGAGGCACCGCCCGCAGCCGCCAGGTCCTTCACGACCTCGGTGATCTGCTCGCTGTAGGGCACCGCAGCGGCGACGCGCTGCTGGGCCTTCACGATGCGGCTCGCCGCGATCAGTTCCATGGCGCGCGTGATCTTCTTCGTGGCCTGGACGCTGCGGATGCGTCCGCGAAGAATGCGCTCCTGACCTCCGGCCATGACTACTCCGTCGCCAGCGTCTTGGCGCTGTGCGCCTCGCCGAGCGCCTCGGCGTCGGTGGCGGTGGGGTCGGCGACGCGGTTGGCCGCGATCGAGGCGACGAAGCGCTCCTTGAACGACGCGATCAGGTCGCCGAGCTCGGCGGGCACGTCGGCCTTCGGGTTGCTGCGCATCGCGGCGAGCATGCCGCCCTGGGTGGAGCGGAGGTGCTCGAGCAGCTCGTTCTCGAAACGGCGGACCTCGGCGACCGGGAGGCTGTCGAGGTAGCCCTTGGTGCCGGCGAACACCGACACGATCTGCTCCTCGACCGGCATCGGGCTGTTGAGCGACTGCTTGAGCAGCTCGACGAGGCGGTAGCCACGCTCGAGCTGGGCCTTCGAGATCGCGTCGAGCTCGGAACCGAAGGTCGCGAACGCCTCCAGCTCACGGAACTGGGCGAGGTCGAGCTTCAGGGTGCCCGACACGCTCTTCATCGCCTTGATCTGCGCGGCACCACCCACGCGGGACACCGAGATGCCCACGTCGACGGCCGGGCGCACACCCGACTTGAAGAGGTTGTCCTGGAGGTACACCTGGCCGTCGGTGATCGAGATCACGTTGGTCGGGATGTACGCCGACACGTCGCCGGCCTTGGTCTCGATGACCGGCAGCGCCGTGAGCGACCCGGCGCCACGGTCGTCGGAGAGCTTCGCGGCACGCTCGAGCAGACGGCTGTGCAGGTAGAACACGTCGCCGGGGTACGCCTCGCGGCCCGGGGGACGGCGCAGCAGCAGCGACACCTGGCGGTACGCCTCGGCCTGCTTGGAGAGGTCGTCGTACACGATGAGGGCGTGCTCGCCGTGCTCCATCCAGTGCTGGCCCATCGCGCAGCCGGCGTACGGGGCGAGGTACTTGTACGGCGCCGGGTCGCTCGCCGGGGCGGCGACGACGACGGTGTACTCCATGGCGCCGAACTGGCGCAGGGTCTCGACGGTCTGGGCGACCGTGGAGCCCTTCTGGCCGATGGCGACGTAGATGCACTTCACGCCGAGGCCGCGCTGGTTGATGATCGCGTCGATCGCGACGGTGGTCTTGCCCGTCTTGCGGTCGCCGATGATCAGCTGGCGCTGGCCACGGCCGATCGGGGTCATCGCGTCGATGGCCTTGATGCCGGTCTGCAGCGGCTCGTGCACGGGCTTGCGGCCCATGATGCCCGGCGCCTGGATCTCGACGCGGCGGTCGATCGCGCCGACGATGTCGCCCTTGCCGTCGATCGGCTGGCCGAGCGCGTCGACGACGCGACCCAGCATCGCGTCACCGACGGGCACGGACAGGATGCGGCCGGTCGACTTGACCGTCTGCCCTTCCTCGATCGCGTCGGCGTTGCCGAGCACGACGGCACCGATCGACTCCTCGTCGAGGTTGAGGGCGAGGCCCATCGAACCGTCCTCGAACTCGAGCAGCTCGTTGACGCCGCAGCCCGGCAGGCCGCTGACGCGGGCGATGCCGTCGCCGATCTCGAGGATGCGACCGACGGTACGGGCCTCGAGCGAGGGCTCGAAGCCCTCGAGGTTCTTCTTCAGCGCTGCGGCGATGTCGCCGGCGCTCAGCGTGAGTTCTGCCATGTCAGGTCTCCGTACTTCTCGCGCCTCAGAGGCGGGACTTCAGCTGGTCGATGCGGGTGCGGACGCTGCCGTCGATGACGGTGTCGCCGATGGTGGCCACGACGCCGCCCAGCACGGACGGGTCGACGACGACCTTCAGGTTCACCTGCTTGCCGGTGGCGTTCGCCAGAGCGGCGGCGAGGCGCGTCTGCTGGTCGGCGGTGAGCGCGACCGCGGTGCGGACCTCGGCCACCTCCAGGTTCTTGGCCGAGGAGGCCCGGGCCACCAGCTTGTCGATGATCGAGGGCAGGTCGCGGCCGCGGCCGGAGCCGACCACCATGCTGACGAGCTGGGTGGTGGTGTTCGTCGCCTTGCCACCGAGGAGGTCCTCGACGATGGCCTGGCGCTTGGCTGCCGGGATCTGCTCGTCGGTGAGCGTCTGACGCAGTGCGTCGGACGACTCGAAGCTGCGGGCGAACCGGAACAGCTCGTCCTCGACCTCGTCGAGCGTGCCCTCGGCGCGGGCCACCTCGAACAGTGCCCGTGCGTATCCGTCGATGCGTGCGTCGCTCATCGGGATGCCCCCACTCGTGCGATGAAGCTCTCGATCAGTTCCTGGTGCGTGGCGTCGTCGAGCGATCCGGTCACGACCTGGTCGACGGCGGCCGACGACAGACGTGCGATCTCGGCGCGCAGTTCGTCACCCGTGCGATTGCGGCTGCTGGCGATCTCGGCCCGGACCCGGACCTCGAGGTCGGCCAGCTCCTGCTGCAGGCGGGCCTTGCCCTCCGACAGGACGGCGGCGGCCTGCTGCTCGGCCTCGGCGACGATGCGGGCCCGCTCGGCGGCGATGTCGCCCTTGGCCTGGCGGATCTGGTCGGCCTCGGCGGCCGCTGCCGTCTTGGCCGCAGCGGCGTCGTCGATCTCCTTGCCGATGCGCTCGGAGCGCTTGGCGAGGCCGTCCTTGATCCCGGGACCGGCGAACTTCCAGAGGAGCCCGGCCACGATCAGGAAGGCGATGCCGCCGTAGAGCCACTCGGCGCGATCCGGGAAGAACGGGTGCGCCGTGATGTAGCCGCTCTCGTCGGTGTCGACCTCGGCGGCGGGTCGGAGGATGGTGCCGGCCTGCAGCACCAGGGAGGAGGCGGAACCCAGCAGGCTCATCGCGCCATCACCTCGTTCACGACCCGGCTCACCACGTCGGCACTCGGTGCCCGTCCGGTCGCCAGCTCACCGGCGCGACCCGCCACGTCGGCCACCGCCGACTGGATCTGGTCGCGCACCGCCGCACGGGCGGCGTCGTTCTCCGCCGCAGCTGCCGCACGCTCGTCGGCGAGACGGGCGTTCAGCGAGGCGAGCGCCTCCTGGCGCTCACCCTCGAGCTGCTGACGGGCGGCGTCGACGATCGCTGCCGCCTCGGCCTTGACCGACGCGAGCTGCGCCTCGTACTCGGCCACCTCCGCACGAGCAGCGGCACGCATCGCGTCGGCCTGCTCGTGGTCGCTGCGGATGCTCTCGTAGCGCGCGTCCATGCCCTGCTTGAGCTTGGGGAACAACACGAAGATCAAGAGCAGCGCGAAGACCACGTAGGGTCCGAACCCCCAGATGATCTCCTTCATCTCGGGTGCGATCGGGTTGAGGTCGCTCTCGGGCGGTTCGACCTCGGCGCGGACCCACGAGAGTGAGTTCAGTGCGCCGAGGACCTCGGCCGAGATCGACGCTCCCGTCTGCGTGACGGCAGTGAGCACGTCTTCTCCTTGGTGGAGTGGGACGTCCCGTTCGTGGGACGGCCCGGAAGCGGAAGTGGACGAATGGTGGCGGACGCCGACCCGGACGGTGCCGGGCCGTGCGACGACCGGATCAGGCGAACTTGAGGAGGATGAAGACCACGAAGCCGATGAGGGCGAGCGCCTCGGTGAAGGCGATGCCGAGGAACATCGTGGTACGCACCATGCCGGCAGCCTCGGGCTGACGGGCCATGGCCTCGACGGACTTGCCGACGAGGAAGCCGATGCCGAGGGCCGGGCCGATGGCGGCCAGACCGTAGGCGTAACCGGCCGAGCCGGCGGCCTCGATCGACTTCAGGTCGGCCGGCGTCGGGGCAGCGGCGAGGATGGCGAGGGCTTCCATGTTGCTGGGTTCTCCTGTGTGGATGTGATGGTGGAACGTGGAGACGGATGCGGTGATGACGGATCGAGCGGTCGGCTCAGTGGTCGTCGCCGTGACCCGCCATCGAGTTGTTGATGTAGACGGCGGTGAGGATGGTGAAGATGTAGGCCTGCAGGAAGCCGACGAGCACCTCGAAGGCGGTGACGCCGACGAGCATCGCGAACGGCATGATGCCGAGCGGGATGAACGCCACCTGGTAGGTCTCGGCCTCGAACATCGACTTGCTGAGGATCGCGAAGGTGACGAGGAGGATGTGGCCGGCGAGCATGTTGGCCATGAGACGCACCGTCAGCGAGAACGGCGTCACGATGATCGTCGAGACGAACTCGATCGCTCCCACGAGCGGCTTGAGTGCCGTCGGCACGCCGGGCGGCCACAGCAGGTGGCCGAAGTACCCGAGACCCTGGTGCTTGACGCCGACGACGATGAAGACGAACCACACGGTGAGTGACAGCATCATCGGGATCGCCACACGGCCGGTGGCCGGCATCTGGAAGAACGGGATGATGCCCGGCACGTTGCAGAGGTAGATGAAGACGAACAGGCTCAGCAGGAACGGCGTGTACTTCAGGCCCTGCTTGCCCATCGTCTGCATCACGATGCCGTTCTCGATGAACTCGACCGTCACCTCGGCGAAGTTGCGGATGCCCTTCGGTGCCGTGGTGGCGCTCTTGCGCCCCGCCAGGAAGAACACGAGCGAGCCGATCACCGCCGCGAGGACGGCGATGAGCCCGATCTTGTTGAAGCTCGGGAAGAAGTCCTTCCAGCGGAGGATCCCGTTGATCGGCGGGAATTCGAGTGCGAACACGATGGTCGTTCCTTGTGGGATCAGCGTTGCGGCGGGTACGGGCGTGTCGGGACGGGGGTCAGCGGTGGTTCGGGGCTCGGTGCGGCTTGAGACCGGGGTGGGCGAGCGAGATCGCCAGGTACTTCAGCTCCCACCCGAGCAGACCGAGGTGCGTGATGATGATGGTCGCGCCGAGGGCGGGAAGCGAAATCCACGCCGCGTCGCGGACCAGCAGCACGGCAGCGAACACCAGGCCGAGGCGGATGAGGTAGCCGAACAGGACGGCGCCCATCATCAGGCCGAGGCTGATGCGGGCCGTGACGGCGATCAGCCCGGCGGAGAGGGCGAAGTTCACGAGGATGAGGCCGACGCCGTAGAGCGACGAGAACGCACCGTCGCCACCCCAGATGACCGCGCACAGCGCGATCAGCACGGGAGCGGCCATGAGACCGCGCTTCACGAGGTCGAGCGAGACGTCGACCTCGGGTGCCGGGCCGTCGAGGCGGGTGGCGAACGCCGAGCTGGTGTGGTTGGTCGGGGTGGTGCTCACGCGTCCACCTCTTCGCCGCTCACGCGCTCGACGGCGGGCGCCGCAGCGGTGGTCCGGGCACGGGACTGCTCGGCGCGCTCGGCCTCGAGTTCGCGCATGGCGGCCTCGTAGCCGTACCACAGGCGGGCGAACTGTCCGACCAGGCCGATCACGACGAGCACGATCATGAACAGCGGCGTCGTGCCGATCCAGCGATCGAGGCCGAACCCGACACCCAGGAACAGGAGCGTGACGATGGCGAACTCCATGCCGCGGCCGAGCGCGTCGTCCGTTCTCATGATCGTGCGCGTCAGGTTCTTCACGGCGGGTGCGGACTCCAGTCGTCCACGCGCCCGCTGCGTCGTTGCGGCGGAGCTTGTGAACGCGAACACAATCTAGCCCCGCCGAACCGGACTCGCCAAACCGTACCCCGTGCTCCCCCAGCGCGTCACCCGGGTGCGCGACGGTGGCGCGAAGCCGGCCGACCGGGCGTCACCCGACCCCGAGGGCCACCGCGGCCGGTGGTACCCGGTCACGCACCGCGCTGGCGGCGGATCTGCGGGTGCAGCACGGTGTACAGCGCCAGGGCGAGCATCGCCGCGCCCACCGGGATGTAGGACACCCCACTGTTCGTGATCACCGGATACAGCACGAACGCGCTGAGCAGCGCGGTCCAGCCCCACAGGATGAGCACGCTGCGGCGCTGGCCGTGGCCCATCTCCATCAGCCGGTGGTGGAGGTGTCCCTTGTCGGCCGTCGCGAGCCCCTTGCCGCTGCGTGCCCGGCGCACGATCGCCCAGAGCGTGTCGAGGATCGGCACGCCGAGGATGACCAGCGGGATGAACAGCGGCGCCAGGAAGAAGAAGGCCTGGCCCGCGGAGTCGCCGACCGCGTCGGCCTGCTCGCGACCTCCCACCACGCTGGTGCTCACCGCCATGAGCAGACCGAGCAGCAGGGCGCCCGAGTCGCCCATGAAGATCTTCGCCGGGTTGAAGTTGTGCGGCAGGAACCCGACGCACACCCCCACCGTGATGATCGCGATCAGCGGGCCGAGGTTCGGCTCGAACAGCAGCCCCTCGCCGCTCAGGTGCTGGCTGTAGAGGAAGAACGAGAACGCGCCGATCGCGACGATGCCTGCGGCGAGGCCGTCGAGGCCGTCGATCAGGTTGATCGCCTGGCTCATGCCCAGGACCCAGAGCACCGTGACGAGCGGGACCCAGTCGTCGCTCAGGTAGGTGACCCCGAGGAACGGCAACCGGAAGAGGAACATCGTGACGCCGAAGCCGACGAGCACGGCACCCGCAAGCACGGTGCCGGCGACCTTCGCCGGCGCCGAGATGTCACGCACGTCGTCGACGAGGCCGACCAGGACCATGATCGCCGCGGCGATCAGCACGCCCCACTGCTCGGAGTTGCGGGCGTAGATGGTGTCGAAGCTGTCCATCAGCCGCGACAGCCCGAACGCGGTGACGAAGCCGATGAACAGCGCGATGCCACCGACGTCGGGCAACGGCTTGGTGTGCACCGTGCGCTCGTTGGGTTCGTACACCCAGCCGATCCGCATCGCGAGGCGACGCACCAGCGGCGTGACCGCGAACGTGACCACGGCGGCGACCGCTCCGACGAGGAGGTAGGTACCGATCGTGGGCACGTGCGTGGTCCTGGCGCGACCGGGCGGCCGGGATCAGTAGGCCGGGAAGGCGGCGCAGAGCGACGCGACGTCGGCCTTCACGGCGGCCAGCTCGGCGGCGTCGGTGCGGTGGCGCAGGGCGCGAGAGATCAGTTCGGCGATCCGCACCATCTCGGGCTCCTTCATGCCCTGGGTGGTGACCGACGGGGTGCCGATGCGAACGCCGCTCGTGACGAACGGGCTGCGCGGATCGTCGGGGATGCTGTTCTTGTTGAGCGTGATGCCGGCGACGTCGAGCACCGTCTGGGCCTCCTTGCCGGTGAGGTCGGCGTCGAAGGGGCGCAGGTCGACCACCATCAGGTGGATGTCGGTGCCGCCGCTCACCAGCCGGAAGCCCCGCTGCACCAGGGCGTCGGCGAGCGCGCTCGCGTTGCGGACGATCTGCTGGGCGTAGTCGCGGAAGCTCGGCTGCGCGGCCTCGTGGAACGCGACCGCCTTGCCGGCGATCACGTGCTCGAGCGGGCCGCCCTGCCAGCCGGGGAACACCGCCTTGTCGATCGCGGCCGCGTGCTGGGCCGTGGACAGGATGCAGCCGCCGCGCGGGCCGCGCAGCGTCTTGTGCGTGGTGAAGGTGACGATGTCCGCGTAGGGCACCGGGTTGGGGTGCGCCCCACCGGCGATGAGACCCGCGATGTGGGCGGCGTCGAACATGAACAGCGCACCGACCTCGTCGGCGATCGCCTTGAACGCCTCGGGCTCGAGCCGGCGGGGGTAGCTGGTGGTGCCGGCCACGATCAGCTTCGGGCGGTGCTCGAGCGCCAGGTCGCGCACCTGGTCCATGTCGACGCGCTCGTCACCGGGCGTCACCTTGTAGGCCACGAAGTGGTACAGCTTGCCGCTCGCGTTGACGGGCGAGCCGTGGGTGAGGTGGCCGCCGTGGTCGAGGCTGAGGCCGAGCACCGTGTCGCCCGCGTCCAGCACCGCCTGGTAGGCGCACATGTTCGCGTTGGCGCCGCTGTGCGGCTGGACGTTGGCGTGGTCGGCCCCGAACAGCGCCTTCACCCGCTCGATCGCGATGGACTCGATGTCGTCGACGATCGCGTTGCCGCCGTAGTAGCGCTTGCCCGGATAGCCCTCGGCGTACTTGTTGGTGAGGGCGCTGCCGACGGCGCGCATGACGGCCGGCGAGGTGAAGTTCTCGCTGGCGATCAGCTGCAGACCCGTGCACTGGCGTTCGACCTCACGGTCGATGAGGTCGAACACCTCGGTGTCGGGGGCGGTGTCGCTGGGGAACGGCATGGGTCAGAACTCCTGCTCGAGCGCCATGAGCTGCTGCACACGGCGGAGGTGGCGACCACCTTCGAAGGGGGTGGTCAGGAAGAGGGTGACGATCTCGTCGGCGAGCCCCTCGCCCACCACGCGCGCGCCGATGCTGAGGACGTTCGCGTCGTTGTGGGCGCGAGCCATGCGCGCCGTGTAGAGGTCGTTGCAGAGCGCGGCGCGCACACCGCGCACCTTGTTCGCGGCGAGCTGCTCGCCCTGGCCGCTGCCGCCGAGGACGATGCCCAGCTCCGCGCGGCCGTCGCGCACGGCCCGGCCGACGTTGGCGCAGTACTCCACGTAGTCGACGCTCTCGGCGGAATCGGTGCCCAGGTCGTCGACGTCGTGGCCCTGACCGCGCAGCAGCTCGACGAGGTGCTGCTTCAGCTCGTAGCCGGCGTGGTCGGATCCGATGGCGATGCGGGACACGGCCGTCGAGTGTACGCACGGGGTCGCCGGACGGAGGGGCTGCCCACCCGCACGAGTGTCACGCGACACGTCTCACGCGACACGTCCGATGCGACAGCCGAGCGGCGCGGGCCGGTCGGTTCTGCCGCGACCGGCCCGGTTCCGTAGCCTCCGGGGCCGTGACCACCCTCGATCCCCGCACCCCCGTCCTCGTCGGCGCCGGCCAGTCGCTGCACCGCGCCACCGGCATCGACGACGCACTCGACCCCGTCGGGCTGATGGCGCTCGCCGTCGACGAGGCGGTGGCCGACGCCGGTCTCGCGTCGCTGACCGAGGTCGACTCGATCCGGGTGGTGGGCCTGCTCAGCTGGCGGTACGGCAACGCACCGCTCGTGCTCGGCACCCGCACCGGGATCGCGAGCCGCGAGCACGCCTACACCACGATGGGCGGCAACAGCCCCCAGACGCTCGTCAACGCCACGGCGCTGGCCATCCAGCGCGGCGAGATCGACGTGGCCCTGCTCGCCGGTGGCGAGGCGTGGCGCACCCGCATGCGCGCCCGCAAGCTCGGGGTGGAACTCGAGTGGGAGAAGGCGCCGGAGGGGTCGGTGCCGGTGCCGCTCGGGGAGGACCTGGTGATGAACCACCCCGACGAGATCGCCCGGCAGATCGTGATGCCCGTGCAGGTGTACCCGATGTTCGAGACCGCGATCCGGGCGGCCGCGGGCCGGTCGCCGGAGGAGCAGCTCGTGCGCATCAGCGAGCTGTGGTCGCGCTTCAGCGAGGTCGCCGCGGCGAACCCGAAGGCCTGGATCCGCACCGCGATGACGCCCGAGCAGATCCGCACCGTCGGTCCGGACAACCGCATGGTCGGCCTGCCGTACGCGAAGTACATGAACTCCAACAACGACGTCGACATGGGCGCCGCGCTGATCATGACCTCGGTCGAGGCGGCGCAGCGGCTCGGCATCCCCGAGGACCGCTGGGTGTTCCCGTACTCGGGCACCGACTGCCACGAGCACCAGTTCGTGAGCAACCGCTGGTCGTTCCACGAGACACCCGCGATCGAACTCGGCGGCCGGCTCGCGCTCGAGCTCGCCGGGCGCACCATCGACGACATCGACCTCGTCGACCTCTACTCGTGCTTCCCCTCCGCCGTGCAGCTCGGCGCGCAGAGCCTCGGGCTCGACCTCGACCGCCAGCTCACGCTGACCGGTGGTCTGCCGTTCGCGGGTGGCCCGTGGAACAACTACGTGATGCACGCGATCGCCACGATGATGCAGCGCCTGCGCGAGCGCCCCGGCGCCACGGGGCTCGTGTGGGCCAACGGCGGCTACACCACCAAGCACGCGTTCGGCGTGTACGGCACCACGCCGCCGGATCAGCCGTTCCGGCACGAGTACCCGCAGGACCGGATCGACGCGATGCCGCGGCGCGAGCTGGCCCTGCCCGCCGAGGCGGCCGGTCCGGCCACGATCGAGGCGTACACGGTGATGTTCTCCCGTGAGGGTGTGCCCGAGCGGGCGATCGCGAGCTGCCTGCTGGCCGACGGTCGCCGCGCGTGGGGCGACTCCACCGACCCCGCGATCGCCGCGGCGATGTGCGAGGGCGAGTGGGTGGGTCGCTCGGTCGAACTCGACGCCGACGGCG
Source organism: Actinomycetota bacterium (assembly GCA_009704985.1). GTDB lineage: Bacteria > Actinomycetota > Acidimicrobiia > Acidimicrobiales > Ilumatobacteraceae > VFMC01. The sequence continues at coordinate 19,010 of WLDE01000060.1, forward strand.
CGCTCCACCCGGCCTGATCGCCGCCCACCCGGCTGCCTCCCCCGATCCGGCCGTGTCGCGGGGCCATACTCGCGACCATGTCCACCACACCGTCCGCCGAACCGTCCGCCGGCGGCGAGCAGCGACCTCGCGTCGTGCTCGACTGCGACCCCGGCCACGACGACGCGATTGCGATCGTCGTCGCCGCCCGGCACACCGAGCTGGTGGGCATCACCACCGTCGCCGGCAACGCGCCGCTCGACCGCACCACCCGCAACGCCCTGATCGTGCGCGACCTCGCCGCGCCGGGCGTTCCGGTCGTGTCCGGCGCGGCGCGGCCGATCGTGGCCGAACCGGTGCACGCCGCCTACGTGCACGGCGAGAGCGGCATGGACGGCGCCGACCTCCCCGAGCCCTCCGGCCCGGTCGACGGCGACGACGCGGTCGGGTTCATCATCGACGCGTGCCGCGAGCACGAGGGGACGTGGCTCGTCCCGACCGGTCCGCTCACGAACGTCGCGCTCGCGCTGCGGGCCGCACCGGACCTCGCCCACCGGATCGCGGGCATCTCGCTGATGGGCGGAGGCACCTTCGGCAACCGCACCGCCGCCGCGGAGTTCAACATCTGGTGCGATCCCGAGGCGGCCGCCGTGGTGTTCGAGTACGGCGGTCCGCTGATCATGTGCGGCCTGCACGTGACCCACGGGTTCCTCGCGACGCCCGATCGGATCCGGCGCGTCCGCGACGTGCCGGGTCGCCTGCCCGCCGTGCTGGCCGATCTCCTCGACTTCTTCAGCGACACCTACGTCCGCCTCCACCACGACCTGGCGGGGGCCCCCGTGCACGACCCGTGCGCGGTGATGGCGATCACCCACCCCCACCTGTTCGAGTCGTACGACGCGCACGTGGTGGTGGAGACCCATGGCGTGCACACCCGCGGGGAGACCGTGATCGACCGCCGGACGTCACGCGGCCGCCCGGCGCCCACCTGCCGCGTGCTCGACCGGATCGACGCCGACGCCGGGTTCGCAGTCGTCGAGGAGGCCATCGCCCACGCGGCGCGCGCCGGCTGACGTCGGCTGACGAACTCCGGCTGACGCCGCCGGACGGCCACCTGGCTACGGTCGTCGCCATGCGTGCTGCGGTGATGCGTGACTGGCAACTGCGGGTCGACGACCTGCCCGATCCCGTGCCCGGCCCGGGCCAGGTGCTCACGAAGGTGCTCGCGTGCGGGATCTGCGGCAGCGACCTGCACCTGCTGGTGCACGGCGAGGAGAGCCGGCGCCTGTCCGACGAGCTGAACGAGGGACGCCCGCCCGACCCCACCTCGCCGGTGATGTTCGACCCGGGCCGCGACACCGTGATGGGCCACGAGTTCTGCTGCGAGGTGGTGGACCTCGGGCCGGGGTGCGAGAACCTCGCCGTCGGCGACGTGATCGTGAGCCTGCCCGTCGCGTTCGACGCCCAGGGCCTGCACGGCATCGGCTTCTCCAACCGCTACAACGGCGGCTACGCCGAGCTGATGGTGCTCAACGAGCTGCTCGGCATCAAGGTGCCCGCCGGGTTGCCACCCGAGCTCGCGGCCCTCACCGAGCCGTTGGCGGTCGGGGTGCACGCGGTGGCCAAGAGCCGCATCGCCGCCGGCGACGCCGCGATCGTGCTCGGCCTGGGCCCGGTGGGCCTCGCGTGCATCGCCGAGCTGCGCATGCGCGGCATCGGGCCGATCGTCGGCGCGGACTTCTCGCCGAAGCGCCGCCAACTCGCCGAGGCGCTCGGCGCGGACGTGGTGGTCGACCCGCGCGACACGCCGGCGATCG
>WLDE01000061.1 GCA_009704985.1 Actinomycetota bacterium
AGCGGCCACACGCCGGCCGTGGCCGACTCGAACTCCTGGCGGAGCTGATAGCCGTGCTTCGGCCCGGCGGTGAGGAGGGCGAGCAGTCCTTCACGAACACTCATACATACGGAGTATGTACCTACCGAGTATGTATGTCAACGATCGGGTTGCGTCGGCCGTCAGTTGCGGCGGACGTCGATCGGCCCCTTGCCGCGGGCTCGCTCGGTCTCGTCGGTCCACGGACGCATCTCGCGAAGGCGAAGCTGGAATCACCTCGGTGGTACTGAGCTCCGGTCGTCAGATCACGGGATCAGTTGGTGGGCTGGGGGAGGGTGCGCAGGTACGGCTTCACGGTGGTCCAGCCCTCCGGGACAGGGTCCTGGCCTCCTCGTCGCTGACGGCGGCGCCGATGTTGATGGTGAGCTCCGCCTTCTCGTCGGGTCCGATCACGAACACCGGTCGAGCGGGCATCGTGCCGCTACTTGACAGTGTCAAGATCATCGCATAGGTTTGCTCGCATCCCGGGAATCGCCGGGCCGTCACCCGGTGTCGATGACACCCGAGCACTGGAGCCAGTCGATGAGCGACGCTGCCCGCTGGATGATCGCCATTGCGTTCATCTCCCTGCCCACCATCGCCTTCGGTGGCACCTTCCTGCTCTCGATCCTGCGCCGCCAGGTCGGCACCGAGCACTTCACCGCAGAACAGGCGAGCTACTTCCGGGCGGGGCATGCGCACGCCGGCGTGCTCGTGGTGCTCGGCATCGTCGGCCAGATCGTGCTCGACCAGTCCCGGATGGGCGAGGGCCTGGTGTGGGTGCTGCGCATCGGCCTGTTCGTCTCCCCGTTGCTCGTCTCGGGCGGCTTCTTCGGCGGGGCGCCCCGCACGGCCGACGGGTCGACGACCCCGCTCATCCGGCTCGTACCGATCGGTGCCGTGGTGCTCGGGCTCAGCACCCTCGGGGTGGGGGTCGGCCTGCTGCTGCCCGAGTGACGCCCCGCGTCGCCGCCCCACCTGCGAGGTCCACCAGGTCCGCAGATCTCCCGACGCCCCGGCGACGCCGCCCGCCACACGTCGGGACGCGGCAGCGCCCCGCCGTCTCGGGGACAGCGGGGCGCCGGCTTCGGGTTCCTGAGTTCGGCCCGGAGGCCGTGGGGGTCAGGCCTTGTTGGGCTGGGGCAGTGTGCGCAGGTACGGCTTCACCGTGGTCCAGCCCTGCGGGAACAGCTGCTTCGCCTCCTCGTCGGTGACGGCGGCGCCGATGATCACGTCCTGGCCGTCGGTCCAGTTCGCCGGGGTGGCGACCTTGTACTGCGCCGTCAGCTGCAGGCTGTCGATCACGCGCAGGATCTCGTCGAAGTTGCGACCGGTGGAGGCCGGGTAGGTGATGGTGAGCTTCACCTTCTTGTCCGGGCCGATCACGAACACGGAGCGCACGGTGAGCGTGTCGTTCGCGTTCGGGTGGATCATGTCGTAGAGGTCGGCCACCTTGCGCTCGGGGTCGCCGATCATCGGGAAGTTCACCGGCGTGCCCTGGGTCTCGGCGATGTCCTCCTCCCACTTCTCGTGCGAGTCCACCGGGTCGACCGACAGGCCGATCACCTTCACGTTGCGCTTGTCGAACTCCGGCTTGATCTTCGCCACGTAGCCGAGCTCGGTGGTGCACACCGGCGTGAAGTCCTTCGGGTGGCTGAACAGCACGCCCCACGAGTCGCCGAGCCACTCGTGGAAGCTGATCTCGCCCTGCGTGGTGGGGGCGGTGAAGTCGGGGGCGATGTCGCCGAGGCGGACGGCCATGGGGGCTCCTTGGAGGACGTGCGGCTGCTCGGCCGCTGGGACGGATCGTGGAACGCCGCTCACCCTATCCATATTCCCGACCAGATCAATCGGGATTCGCCGGCGGCCGCGTTCGTCGATGACATGTGACCGATGCGTCACCTGTCCTGTCCTGTCCTGTCCTGTCCTGTCCTGCCGATCGATGGAGGAGACGGATCGGGACGACCTGGTGTTCGAGGCGCTCGCCGACCCCACGCGGCGCGCCCTGCTGGACGCGCTGTTCCAGGACGACGGTCGGCCGGTGCAGGCACTGTGCGACCGCCACCCGGAGATGACCCCCTTCGGCGTGATGAAGCACCTCGGCGTGCTCGAGGCGGCGAACCTCGTCGTCACCCGTCGCGAGGGGCGCACCAAGCGCCACTTCCTGAACCCGATCCCCATCCCGATCCGGCCGGGACGATGCGCGACCAGGAACGTGCGGGTGCGCGGGCGCGGTACGGTCGCTGCCATGACGATCGATCGCGCCGCCGCCGACAAGCTCCTCACCACCACCCGCTCGGTCCGCAAGCGGCTCGACCTCACCCGCCCCGTGCCGCTCGAGCTGATCGACGAGTGCATCGAGGTGGCGATGCAGGCGCCCACCGGCACCAACGCGCAGAACTGGTCGTTCGTCGTGGTGACCGACCCGGCGAAGAAGGCCGCGATCGCCGACTTCTACCGCCGCGGCGGTGAGGTGATGGCCGGCTCCGGGTACCCGCCGCCGCTGCCCGAGGGCGACCCGCGCGAGCACGTGATGCCGAAGGTGATGGAGAGCGCCACCTACCTCGGCGAGGTGCTCGACCAGGTACCGGTGTTCGTGATCCCGTGTGTGCAGGGCCGCATGGAGAAGGTGCCGATGATCGTGGCCCAGGCCTCCACGTACGGGTCGATCCTGCCGGCCGCGTGGAGCTTCATGCTCGCGGCCCGCGCCCGCGGCCTCGGCACCGCGTGGACCACGATCCACCTGTTCTTCCACGACGAGGTGAGCGAGCTGCTCGGCATCCCGCCGGAGTGGACCCAGACCGCGTTGTTCCCCGTCGCGTACTACACGGGCGACGACTTCAAGCCGGCGCACCGGCTGCCGGCCGGCCCGATGATCCACCGCGACACCTGGGGTCAGCACCCCTGACGGCACGCCGTCTGCGGATCACGCGCTGATCGGTCTGCCGTCGCGTCGCTCCACCGAACAGCATCGCGAGCGCGGGTGCGGCGAACGCGCCGTCGAAGGGGTGGGCCCGGAAGCCCGAGATCCAGTCGAGGTGGGTCGTCGAGTGGTGGACCGCGTGGAACCGCCACAGCAGCGGCACCGTGTGCGAGCGGTGGTGCGTCGGGTGCGCGGCGCGCGGCGACGGTGTGCGGCGTCCGGAGCGGGCCACGTCGCCGCCACGTGCCCCTGCGACGAGGGAACCAGGAGATCGGCCATGCCCGCTCCTACGAGTGCTCTCCCCCGATCGGTTCACCTGTTCGGTTCGCCGTTCGCGTCGCTCGTGGGCGTCGCCGCACGATCGATGGTGAGGTGTACGGTCCCGACGATGGGGTCCCGGTCCGTGTCACACGCCGTGCGGCCGCTGGTCCTCGCGGTGCTCGCGGGCGGCCTCGTCGCCGTCGGGCCCCAGCAGGTGTCGACGGCGCACGCGTGCAGTTGCATGAATCCGCTGGAGATGCTCGACGAGATGATGGCGTCCTCCGACGCCGTGTTCGTCGGCACCGTCGTCGAGATCCGGAGACCGGAGATCGCGATGTCGTCGATGGCGGAGTCCCGCTTCGTGTTCGAGGTCGAGCAGGTGTTCCAGGGGTCGGTCCGCGAGCTGCAGTCGATCGTCACGGCCAGCGACGGCGCATCCTGCGGCATCGAGCTCTCCCGCGGGGCGACCGCGCTCGTGTTCGCTCGCGAGAAGGGCTTCGACGTGACTCCCGACGCCGGCGAGTTCGAGTCGTCGCTCTGCGGGGTGGTCGCCGAGCCCTCCGCAGCAGCGCTCGCCCCGCTCGGCGAGGGTCGTGCGCCGACGCCGGGCGCGTCGCCGATCGGCGCCGACGACGGCATCGCGTCCACCGTCGCCCGCAACTGGCTCTGGATGGTGGTGGTCCTGGTCGGGGTGGCGTTCGTGTCGTTCCGGCTGACCCGCCGCAGCATCCGATCCACCCCGACGGACTGACTCCCGCCCCAACGTCCTGGGTGCCGGTCCGGTCTCACCGGTGCTGGTCAGGCGGAGTTGTTGGCGCCCAGGAGATGTGGCGGATCGTTCTGGGTGCCGTGCCGATCTCACCGGTGCTGGTGGCGGGGATTCGTTGGCGCCCAGGAGATGTGGCGGATCGTTCTGGGTGCCGTGCCCATCTCACCGGTGCTGGTCAGGCGGAGTTGTTGGCGCCCAGGAGATGTGGCGGGTCGTGCTGGGTGCCGTGCCGATCTCACCGGTGCTGGTCAGGCGGAGTCGTTGGCGCCCAGGAGATGTGGCGGGTCGTGCTGGGTGCCGTGCCGATCTCACCGGTGCTGGTCAGGCGGAGTCGTTGGCACCCAGGTCGTGGTGACGGGCTAGGTTCGCCGGCATGGCCGCCCGGCACGCCGACACGTTGCGCGACCTGCTCGCCGCGGTCGATCCGAGCCACGACGCACCGTTCCTGCTCGACGCCGACGGGCACGTGCTGCTCACGTACGCGGGCGCCGCGCGACGCTCGGCGCAGTGGGCGCACGCCCTCGCGGCACACGGCGCCCGACCCGGCGAGCGCGTGGCGATGCAGGTGGCGAAGTCGGTCGAGGCGCTGATGGTGTACCTCGCGTGCGTGCGCGCCGGCTACGTGCTGCTGCCGATGAACACGGGCTACACCGCCGGGGAGGTGGCGCACCTCGTGGGTGACGCCGAGCCGGTGGTGGTGCTCGACGACGCGTCGCTCGCCACGATCGGCGCCGAGGCCGACGCCCTGCCGACCGAGCTCGACGTGCACCCCGCGGGTCCCGACGACCTCGCCGCGATCCTCTACACGAGCGGCACCACCGGTCGGCCCAAGGGGGCGATGCTCTCGCAGCGCAACCTCGCCTCCAACAGCGCCACGCTTGCCGAGCTGTGGGGCTTCACCACCGGCGACGTGCTGCTGCACGCGCTGCCGATCTTCCACACCCACGGCCTGTTCGTCGCCACCAACTGCACCGTGGCGAACGGCTCGTCGATGGTGTTCCTCGACCGCTTCGACGCCGATGAGGTGCTGCGCGCCCTGCCGCGCTGCTCGGTGATGATGGGCGTGCCCACCTTCTACACGCGGCTGCTCGCGCACCCGGGCTTCGACGCCGTGGCGTGCGCGTCGGTGCGCCTGTTCGTGAGCGGCTCGGCGCCACTGCTCGCCTCGGTGCACCACGAGTTCCGTGAGCGCACCGGCCACGCGATCCTCGAGCGCTACGGCATGACCGAGACCTCGATGCTCACGAGCAACCCCCTGCACGGCGAGCGGCGGCCCGGCACGGTCGGCCCGCCCCTGCCCGGCGTCGACGTGCGCGTGGTGGACGAGCACGGCGTCGAGGTGGCGACCGGCGAGGTCGGCGGCGTGGAGGTGCGCGGCCCCAACGTGTTCCGCGGCTACTGGCGGCGCCCCGAGCTGAACGACACCGAGTTCACCGCTGACGGCTGGTTCCGCACCGGCGACGTCGGCCGGTTCGATGCCGAGGGCTACCTCCACCTCGTCGGCCGCTCGAAGGACCTCGTGATCAGCGGCGGGCTCAACGTGTACCCGGTGGAGGTGGAGGCCGTGATCGACGAGCTGCCCGGCGTGCTGGAGTCCGCAGTGATCGGCGTGCCCGACCCCGACTTCGGCGAGGCGGTGGTGGCCGTGGTGGTGGCCGCGCCCGGCGCCGTGGTGGATCCCGTCGACGTGCGCCAGGCGGCCCGCCGGCAGCTCGCCCCGTTCAAGGTGCCCAAGCACGTCCACGTGGTGGAGGCGCTGCCACGCAACGCGATGGGCAAGGTGGAGAAGGCGGCGCTGCGCACCCGCTTCGCCAACGAGACCGGCGAGACCGGCGAGACCGGCGAGACCGGCGGGCGCCGATGAGCGACGAGCTGTGGCGCTGGCGAGCGGTGGACCTGGTCGCCGCGATGCACGACGGCGAGCTGTCGGCGCGCGAGGTGCTCGACGACCACATGGCCCGCATCGCCGCGGTCGACCCGGCGGTGAACGCGATCGTCACGCGGGTGTTCGGCCGTGCGCTCGACGACGCTCGCCGAGCGGACGCCGCCTACGCGCACGGTGAGTCGCTCGGGCCGCTGCACGGCCTGCCGATCGCGCACAAGGACCTCGCGATGACCGCAGGCATCCGCACCACGATGGGCTCGCCGCTGTTCGCCGACCAGGTGCCCACCGAGGACGAGGAGCTGATCCGCCGCCTCCGGGCCGCGGGCTGCGTGACGCTCGGCAAGACGAACACGCCGGAGTTCGGTGCCGGCTCGCACACGTTCAACCCCGTGTTCGGTGCCACCCGCAACCCGTGGGACGTCACGCGCTCGGCGGGCGGGTCGAGCGGTGGCGCCGCGGCCGCCCTCGCCGCGGGCATGGTGCCGATCGCCGACGGCAGCGACCTCGGCGGGTCGCTGCGCAACCCGGCGTCGTTCTGCGGTGTGGTGGGGTTCCGGCCCTCGCCCGGCACCGTGCCGTCGTGGCCGAGCGGCGACCCGTGGGACCCGTTCCCCACGGGCGGTCCGATGGCGCGGTGGGCCGCCGACGTCGCGCTGCTGCTCGGCGCGATGGCCGGCCCGCACCGGCGGGTGCCGTTGCGTGGAGCCGAGTGGCCGTTCTGGCCGCTCGACCGCTCGCTCGCCGGACTGCGGGTCTCGTGGAGCGACACGGCGGGAGGCCTGCCCGTCGAGCGGGCCGTGCGCGAGGCACTGGCCGGGGTGCCCGATCGCCTCGCCGCGCACGGCTGCGCGGTGGAGGACGCCTTCCCCGACCTGTCGCACGCGCGCGACACGTTCCAGACGCTGCGCGCCGTCGGGTTCGAGCGCAACCTCGGCGCGCTGTACGACCGAGACCCCGACTCGCTGAAGGACACGATCCGCTGGAACGTCGAGCTCGCCCGGCAGCAGAGCGCCGCCGACGTCGGCCGGGCGCTCGGGTGGCGGGCGGCGCTGCAGGACCGAGTGCACGCGTTCTTCGAGCGGTTCGACCTGATCGCGCTGCCCACCGTGCAGGTGCTGCCCTTCCCGGTCGAGTGGGACTGGGTGCGCGAGATCGAGGGTGAGCCGATGCCCACCTATCTCGACTGGATGCGCAGCTGCACCGACATCACCGTCACCGGGTGCCCGGCGATCTCGGTGCCGTGCGGCCGCAGCGCGAACGGCCTGCCCGTCGGCCTCCAACTCGTGGCGCCTCCGGGGTCCGACCTGCTGCTGCTCCAGGTGGCCCACGCGCTCGACGGTGACGGCTGGGCCCCCGACCGCATCGCGCCCGTCGGATCGCCCTCCACCCCTTGACTCTCCCCCCGGGGGAGGGCACAGGCTGAGGGCATGACCGATCCGACCACGCGCGAACCCGTCCTGCGCATCGGCCCGTTCTCGCGGGCGACCAGCATCTCGGTGAAGGCGCTGCGCGCCTACCACGAGCAGGGACTGCTCGTCCCGGCCGCCGTCGACCCCGCCACCGGCTACCGGGTCTACACCGCCGCACAACTGCTCGACGCCGCCGTGCTGCGGCGGCTCCGCGACCTCGACGTGCCGCTGCGTCAGGTGCGCGAGGTGCTGGAGGCACGCGATCCGGCGGTGACGGAGCGCGTGCTCGCCGAGCACACCCGAGCGATGCAGGCCCGGCTCGACGAGACGATGCGGATCATCGACGAGCTGCAGCGCGGCGTCGACGCCCCCGAGGCGCACACCCCGGTGCACCTGCGCGACGTCCCGGCCCAGCACGCGCTCGCCCGGCGCGGCCGGCTCGTAGAGGCCGACTTCGGTCCGTTCCTCGAGGCGTCGTACGAGGTGCTCTTCGCCGTCGCCGCCCGGGTGGGCGCGCAGGTGGCCGACGCACCCGGCGGGCTCTACCCGCAGGAGATCACCGACGACGACGGCGAGGACGTCGTGGCGGTCGTGCCGATCGCCGCGCCGGTGGACCTCGCCGGCGTGCACGACGTGCAGCTGATCGAGCTGCCGGCCATCACCGTCGCGGTGGCCGCGCACCACGGCCCGTACACGACGATCGGCGAGACCTACCGTCAGCTCGGACGCTGGGTGGCCGGCCACGCCACGCCGCGCGACCTCCCCGTGCGCGAGCGGTACCTCGTCGGACCGCCCGAGCCCGTCGAGCGATTCCTCACCGAGATCCACTGGCCCGTCGAGGGCCCCCTCACCCAGGAGACACCGTCATGACCCTGTCCGTCGCCCACATCACGTTCGACTGCCGCGACGCCGCGACGCTGAGCCGCTTCTGGTCGGAGGCGCTCGGCCGCCCCGTCGACGAGGGTGCCCAGCCGTTCTTCGCCTCGATCGGCTTCGGCGCCCCCGGACCCGAGCCGGCCTGGTTGTTCCTGCAGGTGCCCGAGGACAAGGCGGCCAAGAACCGGATGCACCTCGACCTCACCGCCGACGACCGCCCCGCCGAGATCGCCCGGCTCGTGGCGCTCGGCGCCACCCACGTCGGTGACCACGACGAGTGGGGCCACCGGTGGAGCGTGCTGCGCGACCCCGAGGGCAACGAGTTCTGCGTCGCGTCGCGCTGACCGGCCGTCGTACCCCGGATCACCGGGCGGCCTAGCGTGCGGGCATGAGCATCGCCGTGCCGTTGGACGAACTGGGCGACCGGTTGGAGCAGTACCCGTGGGGCTACCTCGTCACGGTGCGCGACGACGGTCGGGCCCAGACCCTCGCCGTGCCCACGCAGTACGTCGACGGCGTGCTCGTGGCGTCGATCGGGGCGGGCACCGCGGCGAATCTCACGGCTCGGCCGAACGTGACGATGGTGTTCCCCGGCGCGACCGGGGAGGCGTACAGCCTCATCGTCGACGGCGACGCGCTGGTGGCCGGTGGCCACGTCGAGGTGACGCCCACCTGGGCGGTGCTGCACCGCCCGGCACTCGGCCGCGACTGACATCGGCGGACCGTCGCCGGCCGGACGTCGGGCGTCGGTCAGAACCGCAGTTCGACACCGAACCTGTCGCGGAAGTCGTCGTAGTACTCGTCGTCCGACTCGTGTGCGCCGAGCGCCACCCAGTCGGCGTCGCTGAGCGCGGCGCGGGCCGTGATCATCTCGGTGCTGCCCCAGCTCACCGTGTAGCGCAGCTGCGGAGCGTCGGTGGTGACCGCGTGGTGGATGACGGCGGCGACCTCCATCGGGTCGGTCGCGCTGTGCATGCCGGCGGCGTAGAACTGGAACAGCCGCCGGTAGGCGGCGTCGTAGGCGCCGCTCTGGTTGGGCGCATCGATGTTCTTGGCGAAGATCGCGCTCTTGGTGACGCCGGGCTCCACGATCACCACGCGGATGCCGAACGGGGCGAGCTCCTGGGCGAGGCCCTCGCTCATGCCCTCGAACGCCCACTTCGACGCGACGTACGGCGACTGGGCGAGCGCGGCGATGCGGCCGGCCACGGACGTGATGTTCACCACCGCACCACGGCGGCGCTCGCGCATGCCGGGCAGCACCTGCTGCAGGCAGCGCACGGCGCCGCACAGGTTGACGTTCATCACGTCGAGGTACACCGACGGCGGGCACTCCTCGGCCACGGCGTTGCCGCCCACTCCGGCGTTGTTCACCAGCACGTCGACCACACCATCGGTGGCCGCCAGGATCTCGGCGAACCCGGCGCGCACCGACTCGTCGTCGGCGACGTCGAGCTCCACGAGGTGCACCGTGACCCCGGCGTCGTCGGCCATTGCCTGCAGCTTGGTGGCCTTCGACACGCTGCGCACCGTGCCGTAGACGGTGTGGCCCTGCGCGGCCAGGTGGATGGCGGTGGCGCGGCCGATGCCGCTGTTCGCGCCGGTGACGACGGAGATGGTGGTCATGGCGAGCCATCGTAGGCACCCCGGTCGAGGCCGGCGACCGGTCGCGCCGGTCGCGTCACGCTCGGTCGGCGGGCTCACCGCCGGTCGCGTCGGGCTCGAACTCGTCGAACCAGATCGCGTCGGGATCGCACGCGATCGCCAGGCTCTGCACGCGCTCGGGGTGGGCGAGGATCACGTCGAGCAGCTGCAGCCCCTGCAGCACGTGCCATCGGCGGAGCGCGTGGTAGCCCTCGCGGTGGCGGGCCGGCGGCGGCCCGTCGGTCGGCGGCTCGGCCACCACGATCGACAGCGTCTGGCAGAAGTCGACCTCGGAGGCCGGCAGGTCGACGGCACCGACGAAGATGCCGACCAGCGGGGGCGGGTCGATCAGCATCGCGGTCACGCGGCGGCGGGCGTCGAGCAGTACCAGCACCTCGCGCTCGACGGGCCAGTCGGTGAGCTCGAGCGCGAGCGAGGCGGCGTCGCCGAAGCCGCTCACCACCAGCGGGTCGTCGGGCGACGGCAGCCACAGCGCGAACTCGTCGCCGTCGTGGTCGAGGCGGAGCGCGCAGCGGCGCGAGCGGGGACGGGCGCGACGGGACGTCGTCATGGTTCCTCCCGGGCGAGGCGGGGCGGCGTGGGGCCGGGCGCGGTCGCGCCGGACTCACGGCGGGTCGGGGGAACGCAGGTGGGCGGTCGCGCGGGCGCCGCAGGGGCGCCGCGCGATCAGGGTGCGATCAGGGCGCGATCAGAGGATCGCGTCGACCTTGGGGGCGATGTCCTCGGGCGTCACCATCGGGCTGAAGCGCTCGACGACGTTGCCCTCGCGGTCCACGAGGAACTTCTCGAAGTTCCACTGGATGTCCGCGCCACCCGACTGCTCGCGCAGCCAGGCGTAGAACTCGCAGGCACCGGGGCCGTTGACCTCGATCTTGGAGAACATCGGGAACGTGGCGTCGTACTTCGACGTGGCGAACTCGAGGATCTCGGCATCGGTGCCCGGTTCCTGGGCGCCGAACTGGTTGCAGGGGAACGCCAGGACGGCGAAGCCTCGGTCCTTGCGATCTTCGTGGAGCGTACGCAGACCTGCGTACTGAGGCGTGAGGCCTCAAGCGCTCGCGACGTTGACCACCAACAGGACCTTGCCCCGGTAGTCGCCGAGCTGCACCGGCTCGCCGGTGATCGACGACATCGTGAGGTCGTACATGTGTGCCATGCGCGGCACCCTATCCGATCGGTGGGGCGTCGCGACGTGCCCGGATCAGGTCGACGATGCGGGCACCGAGCACCAGCAGCGGCCACGCCAGGACCACGAACCCGGCGGCGAGACCGAACGCCCACGCCTCGGTGAGCGGCAGCTCGAAGAGGTCGCGGCTCCACGGCATCGCGAACGCCGCGGCGAACAGCACCACCATCGCGACGACGAGCGTGGCCCGGAGCCGGTTCAGCGGTCGGGCCACCCGGTACAGGTTCATCAGCGCGACCGAACCGGCGACGAGCACGGCGACGGTGCGGGCCTCGTCGGCGTCGATGCGCTCGTCGAGCTGGGCGATCGCGAACGTCGCCATCGTGGCGCCCGCGATCACGACGCCCGCCGGGACGGCCCGGCCGAGCACGCGTCGCAGGAAGCCGGCCTGCACGCGCTCGCCGTTGGGTTCGAGCGCCAGGAAGAACGCGGGCACGCCGATCGTGAACCAGCTGAGGATCGACAGGTGGATCGGGCGCAGCGGGTAGGCGAGGGCGAACACCCCCGTCAGCAACGACAGGATCACCGAGTAGGTGGTCTTCGCGAGGAACAGGCTCGCCACCCGCTCGATGTTGTTGATCACGCGCCGGCCCTCGGCCACCACGGCCGGAAGGGCGGAGAAGTTGGAGTCGAGCAGCACGAGCTGGGCCACACCGCGGGTGGCCTCGCTGCCCGACGCCATCGCGACGCCGCAGTCGGCGTCCTTCAGCGCGAGCACGTCGTTCACCCCGTCGCCGGTCATCGCCACCACGTGGCCGCGCGACTGCAGCGATCGCACCATCGCCCGCTTCTGGTGCGGGGTCACGCGGCCGAAGACCGAGGCCCGCTCCACCGCGTCGTCGAACTCCTCGCCCTCGTCGGGCAGGGTCTGCGCGTTGACGTTGTCGGCCCAGTGCTCGAGGCCGGCGCGCCGGGCCACGGCACCCACCGTGACGTTGTTGTCGCCGGAGATCACCTTCAGCGTGACGCCCTGGTCGGCGAAGTAGCGGAGCGTGTCCGGCGCGTCCTCGCGCACCACGTCCTCGAACAGCACGAGCGCGACCGGCGCGACCTCGCGCAGTGCCGGGTCACCGCCGGCCGGTGCGTCGACCGTGGCTCGCGCGAGCACGAGCACGCGTCGCCCGTCGGCAGCCTCGCGCTCGACGTCGTCGCGGAGCCGGCCGCCGTAGGCGTCCGCGAGCACGTTCTCGGGCGCACCGAGCACCCAGGTGCCGTGCCCGTCGAAGGTCATCGAGCTCCACTTCCGGGCGGAGGAGAACGGCACGCGACCGGAGAGCTCCCACGAGGGATGGCCGGGGTAGGCCGTCGCCAGGGCGTGCACGGTGGCGTTGGGGTCGGGGTCGAGGTGGGCCATCGCGGCGAGTGCGTCGTCGACGTCGCTGCGCTCGAGCGGCGGTGCGCCGACCGACCCGTCGGCCGACCCGCGCTCGGGCTCCTCGACGACGTGCACCCCGGCGAGGGCGAGCGAGCCCTCGGTGATCGTGCCGGTCTTGTCGGCGCAGAGCACGTCGACGCGGGCGAGCACCTCGATCGCCGGCAGCTCCTGCACCAGGCACCGCTTCGACGCGAGCCGCACGACACCGACCGCGAACGCGACGCTGGTGAGCAGCACGAGCCCCTCGGGAACCATGCCGACCAGCCCGGCGACCGTGCTGATCACGGCGTCCTGCCAGCTCTCGTCGCGGCGCACGAGCTGGCTCGTCGCGAGCAGGATGCCGATCGGCACGATCGCGATGCCGACCCAGGTGACGATCCGGTTGACGTCGTTGCGCAGCGGTGAGCTCACCAGGGTGAACCGGCGTGCCTCCTCGGCGAGCTTGGCCGCGTAGTTCTCGGCCCCCACCTTCGTCACCCGCACCCGCCCGGTGCCGGCCACCACGGCGCTGCCGCTCAGCACCTCGGCGCCGGGTTCCTTCACCACGGCATCGGCCTCGCCGGTGAGCAGCGACTCGTCGAGCTCGAGGTTCTCGGCCGTGAGCACCACGCCGTCGGCCACCACCTGGGCGCCGGCGCGCAGCTCCACCACGTCGTCGAGCACGAGCTCGTGCACCTGGAGGTCGTGCACCACGCCGTCGCGCACGACGTGCGCCTTCGGTGCGCTGACGACGCTCAGGCGGTCGAGCACGCGCTTGGCACGCAGCTCCTGCACCACGCCGATCACGCTGTTGGCCACGATCACGCCGGCGAACAACGCGTCCTTGGGCGATCCCGCCGCGATCACGAGCGCCGCGAGCACCCCGATCACGAGGTTGATCGGGGCGAGCACGTTGGCCCGCACGATCTGGCCGACGGTGCGGGTCGGCGCGGCCGGGATCGCGTTCACGAGGCCGCGTGCCACACGGTCGGCCACCTCGGCGCTCGACAGGCCGTGCTCGGCGGCCGGCGGCGCGCTCGGACGCGCGGGAGACGGGTTCGCTGCGGCGGTCACGGGGCGACGGTACCGCGCTGTGTGGCTCGTGGCGTTCGACCCGAAGCCGGAGGACGGCCGCGACTAGACCGTTCGCATGGCGACCACGCTCGACTTCGACCCGGACGCCCTTCGCGAGAAGTACCGCGAGGAGCGCGACAAGCGGCTGCGCGCCGACGGCAACGAGCAGTACATCGAGGTGGCCGGGCAGTTCGCCCACTACCTCGACGACCCGTACGTCGAGCGCGTCGAACGCGCCCCGCTGTTCGACACCGTGGAGGTCGCGGTGATCGGCGGCGGCTTCGCCGGTCTGCTCGCCGCCGCACGGCTCCGCGAGGCGGGCGTCGAGGACCTCCGCATGATCGAGAAGGGCGGCGACTTCGGCGGCACCTGGTACTGGAACCGCTATCCCGGCGCGGCGTGCGACGTCGAGTCGTACATCTACCTCCCGCTGCTCGAGGAGGTCGGCTACATCCCGAAGGAGAAGTACTCCCGAGCGCCGGAGATCCTGGAGCACAGCCGTGCGATCGGCCGTCACTTCGACCTCTACCGCGACGCCCTGTTCCAGACCGAGGTCACCGAACTGCGGTGGGACGACGCCGACGACCGCTGGGTGATCTCCACCAACCGCGGCGACGCGATGCGGGCACGGTTCGTGGTGATGGCCAACGGCCCGCTGCACCGCCCGAAGCTCCCCGGCATCGAGGGCATCGACACCTACCAGGGCCACACCTTCCACACGAGCCGGTGGGACTACGCGTACACCGGGGGCACGTCCGAGGGCGGCCTCGTGAACCTCGCCGACAAGCGGGTCGGCATCATCGGCACGGGTGCGACGGCCGTGCAGTGCGTCCCGCACCTGGGCGAGCACGCGAAGGAGCTCTACGTGTTCCAGCGCACGCCGTCGTCGATCGACGTGCGCGCGAACCGGCCCACGGATCGGGAGTGGGTGTCCTCGCTCGAGCCCGGATGGCAGCGCCGCCGGATGGAGAACTTCAACAACCTCGTGTCCGGCGTGTACGAGCCCGAGGACATGGTGAACGACGGCTGGACCGACATCATCGGCAAGCTGCTGATCATGATGCGCCGCGGCGCGATCACGGCCGGCACCGATCCCGGTGAGGCGGTGGAGCTCGCCGACTTCGAGAAGATGGAGTCGATCCGCTCTCGCGTGGAGACCATCGTCCGCGACGCCGACACCGCCGAGGCGCTCAAGCCCTACTACCGCCAGTTCTGCAAGCGCCCCTGCTTCCACGACGAGTACCTCGACACCTTCAACCGGCCGAACGTCAGCCTCGTGGACACCGACGGCCGCGGCGTCGACCGGATCACCGAGCGCGGCATCGTCGCCAACGGGGTGGAGTACGAGCTCGACTGCATCATCTACGCCACCGGCTTCGAGGTCGGCACCGACTACACGCGCCGCTCGGGCTACGAGCTGTACGGCCGCGACGGGCTCACGCTCACCGAGAAGTGGGCCGACGGTGCGGCCACGCTCCACGGCATGCACAGCCGGGGTTTCCCGAACTGCTTCATCTTCAGCAACGTGCAGTCGGGCTTCACGGTCAACTTCCCGCACATGATCGACGAGCAGGCCCGCCACTGCGCCTACATCCTCGAGCACGCCCGCGCCCACGGGGCGCGGGTGGTGGAGACGTCGGAGGAGGCCGAGCAGGCGTGGGTCGACGAGATCGTGCGGATGGCCGTGAACAACCAGCGGTTCCTGGAGGCGTGCACGCCCGGGTACTACAACAACGAGGGCCGGCCCGGTGAGCGCAGCCTGCGCAACGGCAGCTACGGCGCCGGCGCGATCGCGTTCATCAAGGTGCTCGAGGCCTGGCGCGCCGAGGGGTCGCTCGCCGGGCTCGAACTGACCGTCTGACCGTCTGACCGTCTGACCGTCTGACCGTTCGGCCCGGCGGGGTCGGGTCCGGGCGGTGGCCGGGTCGATGGCCGGGGCGGGCGCGACCCGCGCGGTACCGTCGCAGGCGTGCGGCGACGACGTGGGACCGGGTGGTCGGCGGTGCTGGCCGTCGGAGCCGTGGTCGTCCCGGCGGCGCTCGTCGGGTGTGACTCGCGGAGCACGGCGCCCCGTGAGGTGGTGACCGTGTTCGGCACGCTGAGCGACGAGGACGCCGACGACCTCGTCGACTCGCTCGCCGACTTCGAGCGGTCGACGGGCATCGACGTGCGCTACGTCGGGTCGTCGAACTTCGAGGCCGATCTGTTCGAGCGGCTGCGTCGCGGTGACCCACCCGATCTCGCGCTCCTGCCGCAACCGGGCCTGGTGGACGTGCTCGTCGAGGACGGCTTCGCGCTGCCCTGGCGCGACGACCTCGCCGAGCCGGCCGTCGCCGGTGTCGACGACGCCCTGGTCGAGCTGGTCACCTTCGACGGTGACGTGTTCGGTGCGTGGTACCAGCTCACGCTCAAGAGCCTCGTGTGGTACTCGCCCCGGAACTTCGCGGCTCGCGGCCTGGAGGTGCCGACCTCGTGGGCCGAGCTCGACACGATGACGGGTGCGCTCGCGACGGCGGGCACGACGCCCTGGTGCATCGGCATCCGGGCCGATGGTGCGACCGGCTGGGTGGCGACCGACTGGGTGGAGGACCTGGTGCTGCGCTTCGCCGGGCCCGACGTGTACGACGCGTGGGTGACCCACGACGTCCTCTTCTCCGACCCGGAGATCATCGCCGCCGTCGAACGCTTCGGTGCGATCGCGCTGAACCCGTCGATGGTCGCCGGTGGCAACCGCGCCGCGGTGGAGCTCACGATCGTCGACGCCGCCCGCCAGGCCGCCTCGGCGAACCCGCCGTGCGTGCTGCACCGGCAGGCGAGCTTCCTGCCGCGGATGCTCGACCGGCGCGTCGACGTCTCGCCCGACGGCGACCTGTGGGCGTTCCCGCTGCCGGCCGACGGCGGCGGTGAGGCTCCGCTGCTGGTCGGTGGCACGGTGGTGGTGCGCTTCGCCGACGATGACGAGATCGACCAGGTGGCGCGCTACCTCACCACCGACGAGGCCGCCGCACGGCGGGCGGAGATCGGCGGGTTCGTCTCGGCACGCAGCACCTTCGCCGCGGAGCGGCACGGGACCGAGTTCGACCGGTACGTGGCGACGCTGCTGCGTGAGGCGGACGTGGTGCGCTTCGACGCGTCCGATCTGATGCCGGCCGAGGTGGGCGTCGGCACCTTCTGGGCGGGCATGACGGCGTGGCTCGGCGGTGCCAGGCTGCGGTCGGTCCTCACCGACATCGACGCCTCGTGGCCGGTGCCGCTGCTGCGGCCCGCCGTGCCGCCGGCGTCGACCGATGCGGCCGACGGGACGGAGCAGTCGGAGGGCTCGGATGGCTGACGGCGCCGTGGACGATGCGGGCGCCCTCGGGGCGCGGCCGCCGTGGTGGCGGCGGCACCGCATGGACGACATCCAGCGCGCCGCCGTGGTGGGGTTCCTCTACGAGCGGGCGCGCATCGGATCGCCGCACACGCGGAGCTTCATCATCCTGAGCCTGCTGTCGAGCGCGATCGCCGCGATGGGCCTGCTGCTCGACAGCGCCCCCGCGGTGATCGGTGCGATGCTCCTGGGCGCCTTCATCACCCCGCTGCTCGCGATGGCGGGTGCCCTCATCCAGGGGTGGGTGCAGCGCCTGGTCGACGCCGCGCTGATGGTGGCGCTCGGCATCGCGATGAGCATGACCGCGGCCACGCTGGTCGGTGTGGTGTTCGCCGGCCAGATCGACCGGGCGGTGCTGCCACCGCTGCTGCTCTCGCTCACCCGACCCGGTCTGCTCGACCTCGGCATCGCCCTCGCCGCGGGCGTGGCGGCCGGGTACGCCACCATGCGCACCGAGGCCGCCGGTGCGCTGTCGGGTGTGGCGGTGTCGGTCACGGTGGAGCCGCCGATCGCGGCGATGGGCCTGTTCCTCGCATCGGGTCGGGGCGAGGAGTTCCGTCAGGCGGCCCTCGCGCTCGCCACCAACTTCGGTGCGCTCGTGCTGGGCGCCACCGTGTCGATGGCGTGGTGGGGGTTCGCCGACCGCGACACGCGTGGCACCGCCCGTCAGGCGCGAGTGGGGTTGATCGCGTGGGTGGTGCTCGTCGGCGCGGTGGCGGTGCCGCTCGCGGTGTACTCGCGCAACGTGATCCGCAACACCGCGTTCGAGCAGGAGGTCACCTCGGTCGTCGGAACCTGGGACCCGTCCGTGCGCGTGGTGTCGCTCGACGCCTCCACCACGGGCGAGCGTGCGACGGTGCGCATCGACGTCACCGGACCGCGGCGGCCCGAGCCGGCGTGGCGGTTGGCGGAGCTGCTGAGCGAACGCCGCGGCGAGCGCGTGGAGGTGCTGCTCACCTTCACGCTCGCGCAGGAGGACCGGGCCGTCTCCTCCGGCTGATCTCGCGGGATCGCGAGCCGGGCAGCGCGGGTCAGGGGTTCGAGTGCACGGTGCGGCCGGCGACCACGGTGCGACGCACGCGGGCGGCGAGCAACGCGCCGGGTCCGTTCGCGAACGGGTCGTCGTCGATCACCACGAGGTCGGCGCACGCCCCCGGCTTCAGCACACCGAGTCGGTCCTCCTCGAAGCTCGCCCACGCCGCGTCGGCGGTGCCGTGCACGATCGTCTCGTCGACGGGGAGCGCGAAGTCGGGGCGGAGCGGCTCGAGGTCGGGGTTGCCCGGCGAGCGGCGAGTGGCGCCGATGTACATGTTCGGCAGCGGCTCGTACGGCGCGGTCGGCGTGTCGGTGCCGAACGCGAGCGTGGCGCCGGTGCGCACGTACTCGGGCCACGCGAACCCCCAGTGCGCGCGCTCGGGCCCGAGCACCTCCGACCACAGGCCGGCGATCTCCGGGTCGCAGTGCACCGGCTGCATCGACGCAGTGATGCCGTTGGCGCCGAGGCGCGGGATGTCGGCCGGGTCGGCGTACTCCAGGTGCTCGATCCGGTGGCGACGGTCGCCGGTGCCGTTCACCCGCTGCGCCCGCTCGATCGCGTCGATCGCGTTGCGCACCGCCAGGTCGCCGATCGCGTGGCACGCCACCTGCAGTCCCAACTGGTCGGCGAGCTCGACCACCGGCTCCATCCGTTCCGGCGGCCAGATCGGGTCGCAGTTCGTGCCGGTGGTGTACGGGTCGATCATCGCCGCGGTGCAGGCATCGATCGTGCCGTCGGTGACCAGCTTGATGCCCGCCACGCGGAACATCGGCCCGTCGTGGGTGTCGCGACGCCGAGCCGCCTCGCGCACCTGGGCGAGGTTGCGCGCGTCGTCGCCGGTGTTGCGGATGATCCAGTGCCCGATCACGCGCAGGGTGAGGGTGCCGTTCTCCTCGGCGCGCACGAACGCGCCGGCGTCGTCGTCGTCGACGGCCATGTCGACCGCCGTGGTGGTGCCGGCCGCGTTCAGGGCGCGCATCGCGGTGGCGAGCTGCTGGTCGCGCGTCGCGTCGTCGACGCGGGCCAGGAACGCCCACATGTGGTCGTGCAGCGCGGTCTCGAGCAGGTAGCCGGTCGCTCGGCCCGTGGCCGGATCGCGGCGGATCTCACCGCCGACGGGGTCGGGGGTGCGGTCGGTGATCTCGAGCAGCTCGAGCGCGGCGGAGTTCACCCACCCGCAGTGCAGGTCGAACGACTCGACGAACACGGGACGGTCGGGGAACAGGTCGTCGAGCATCTCGCGGTGCGGCTCGTTGCCCGGCACGGCCTCGAACAGGAACCCGGTCGCCAGCACGTACGGCGAGTCGGGGTTGGCCTCGGCCCACTCGACGAGGCGGCGCCGGATCTCGTCGAGCGTGGTGGCGGTGCGCAGCTGTGCCTTGGCCAGCGCGGCGCCGGTCATCAGCAGGTGTGAGTGGCCGTCGACGAAGCCGGGCAGCACCACGCAGCCGGACACGTCGATCTCCTCCGGTGCTTCCGCCGCAGCAGCGGCACGGCACTCGGCGACGGAGCCGACCGTCGAGATCCGGCCGTCGTCCACGAGCAGGGCCTCGGCCCACGGTCGAGCGGGATCGGCGGTGAACACTCGCCCGCCCAGATACAGCTGCTGCATTCTGCGATGCTGGCACACGACGGACGAACCGGACGATCGACTGCGGGCCCGCCGGCGACCGGTCGGCCCGTCCGGTGACACCCGGATCGGACCCGGATCGGACCCGGTCGGAACCGGATCGATGGTGAGGAGGTACGCATGCTGGGAGGGATGGCGTCGAGGGGGCTCGCCTCGCTCGCGATCGTCTGTGCATCGCTCGCCTGGGCCGGGTACGTGTTCCTCCACACCATCGGCGACCCCACGCGTGCCGAGGACATCGCCACCGCCGTCCTCGAGGACGAGGGCTCACGCGAGGAGCTGGCGTCGTCGTTCGCGCTCCAGATCGTGCGGGCCACCGGTGTCGACCGCTCGAACATCGACCTCGTCGAGGGAGCCGTCGCCCAGGCGCTCGCCGACCCGCGCATCACCACCGACCTGGTGAGCGCCTTCGGCTCTGCCCACGCCAACGCGCTCGGCGTCGACGACCCGCGGCCCACCACCATCTCGCCCGACGTCGTGCTCGCCGCGGTGACCGAGCAGGTGGCCGCGGTGTCGCCGGAGATCGCCGGCCAGCTGTCCGCCCAACTGCCCGAGGGCGTGTTCCCCGAGATCACCCTCCCGACGTTCCACCCGCCGGGCGTCGACACGGCGCGCCGCGTGGCCGACTCCGCCACGGGAGCGCTCGCCCTCGCCGCGGCCGCGTTGCTGGTCGTCGCGTTCGCCCTCGGCGAGCGGCGCCGCGTGCTGCGACGTGCCGGCATCTGGGCTGTCTTCGCCGGGGTCTCCTGGGTGCTCGTCCCGATCGGCATCGTCGCCGGCGCCCGTGCGTGGGCGAGCGACGCCGACCGGATCGTCGAGGCCGCGGTGCGCGCGTCGGTGGACGGGGTCGCCCCGGTCGCGATCGGGCTGCTCGTCGGCGGCGTGGTGGCGATCGTGCTGTCGCTCGTGCCCGCGCTGTGGCCCGAACGCACCGACGTGATGCGCCGCGGCAGCGTCGTGCAGGGCGGGCCGGTCGGCGGCCATCCGTACGGATACGCGCCCAGGGTGAACCCGGCGGCCCACCCCGCTGCCGGCCGCGTCGGCACCACC
>WLDE01000062.1 GCA_009704985.1 Actinomycetota bacterium
ACGAGGGCTTCACCGCGGTGCTCGTCGACGCGGGCGAGCACTGGCACGAACGGCCGCTGTTCGCCAACCACCTGTGGTGGCACGCGGCCCTGCGGGCCTGGCACCACGGCGACGTGGACCGAGCCTTCGAGATCGTCGACGCGCAACTCACCTCCACCACTGCCTTCGGGTTGTGCGACACGACGGCGATGGTGTGGCGGGCCGACCTCGCGGGTCACGAGACGGGGGAACGGTGGGTCGCGCTCGCCGACGCGTGGAGCGCCGTCGTCGACGTGCACCACTCCGCCTTCGTCGACGTGCACGCCGCGGTGGTGGCCGCCACCGTCGAGGGCGCGTTCGCCGACGACTTCTGGCACGGCCTCGCGGCGCGCACCGACACCACGCCGGCGAGCGAGAACGACCGCACGTTCACGGAGGTCGTCCGCCCGTTCGGCGACCTCGTGCGCTCGTGGCGCGCCGGCGGTTCGCACCGGCTCGGCCGCGACGCCCACGAGGCCCTCGCCGACAAGCTCTGGCACGTCGGCGGCAGCGTGGTGCAACGCCAGGTGATGCACGACACCCTCCACGCGATCGGAGCGGCGCCATGAGTGCGATCTGCGACCCGGCCTCCTACGACCGGGGCATCCCGCACCACCTGTTCGCGCCGCTGCGGGCAGCCCCCGGCCTCGCGTGGATCGACCCGTCGCCCGAGCACGGCGACCACACCGGCTTCTGGGCGGTCACGCGGATGGCCGACCTCGTCACGGTCTCCCGCGACACCGGCACCTACTCCTCCGCGCTCAAGCACATCCAGCTCTACGACGTCGACGAGGACGTGCGCGACGTGCGCGCGTCGATGATCGACCTCGACCCGCCGGTGCACACGCAACTCCGCCGTCTCGTCAGCTCGGTCTTCACGCCGCGCCACGTCGCCCGCTACGAGCACGCCGTGGCCGAGCGCATCCGCGGGCTGCTCGACGCCGTCGAGGCCGACGGGGGCGGCGACTGGGTGACGATGGTGGCCAAGCCGATCCCGATCGGCGTGATCTGCGACATCCTCGGCGTGCCGGCCGCCGATCACGGCCTGATGGTGGAGATGAGCGACCACCTGGTGGCCGGCACGAGCGGCGAACCGCTCGACCCCACCGCCTACGGCAACACCACGCCGCTGCGCGAATTGCCGTTCAACAGTCCCGCCGCGTTCGGCATCTTCGACTACGCGCGCCGGGCGCGCCAGCGGGTGCTCGACGAGCCCGGCGACGACCTGCTGAGCGCGCTCGCCGTCGCCGAGGTGGACGGCCGGCGGCTGACCGAGGTGGAGTACGCCCGCTTCTTCCAGCTGATGATCTTCGCCGGCAACGAGACCACGCGGTCGGCGATGGCCCACCTCGCGCTGCACCTCGCCGAGCACCGCCATGCGTTCGACGCGATCGCGCCCGACCGCGCCGGGCTCGAGCTCGCCGCCGAGGAGACCGTGCGGTACTCGTCGCCGATCCTCTACTTCCGGCGCACCGCCACCACCGACACCGTCCTCGCCGACACCCGGGTCGCCGCAGGCGACAAGGTGGTCATGTACTACTGCTCGGCGAACT
Source organism: Actinomycetota bacterium (assembly GCA_009704985.1). GTDB lineage: Bacteria > Actinomycetota > Acidimicrobiia > Acidimicrobiales > Ilumatobacteraceae > VFMC01. The sequence goes on from WLDE01000062.1 coordinate 1,572, forward strand.
TCGACGAGACCGTGTTCGACGAGCCGATGCGTTTCGACCTCACGCGTCCGCGCGCACCGGCCAACTGCGCGTACGGCGGTGGTGGTGCGCACTACTGCCTCGGCGCTCCACTCGCCCGGCTCGAGCTGGCCGCGCTGATCGACGAGGTGGTCGGCCGCGGCCTCCAGGTGGAGGTGGCCGGACCCGTCGAGTACGTCCGGTCGAACTTCGTGAACGGCATCGAGCACCTCCCGGTGCGGGTGCACCGATGACCGTGCGACCGCTCGACGGGATCCGGGTGATCGACGCCGCCACCATCGTCGCCGGACCGCTGTCGGCGTCGATCCTCGGCGAGTTCGGCGCGGACGTGGTGAAGGTGGAGCAGCCCGACGGCGGCGACCCGATGCGCACGCTCGGCACCGCAGGGCCCGCCGGTGACAGCTACTGGTGGTGGACCGAGACGCGCAACAAGACCAGCGTCGTGCTCGACCTGCGCACCCCCGACGGTGCCGAGTCGTTGCGGCGGATGACCGACCGCGCCGACGTGCTGATCGAGAACTACCGCACCGGCACGATGGAGAAGTGGGGCCTCGGGTACCAGGCGCTCGCCGTGCGCAACCCGCGCCTCGTGCAGCTCAGCGTGAGCGGGTTCGGTCGCGTCGGGCCGCTGCGCGAGTCCGTGGGGGTGGCCCGCATCGCCGAGGCCTTCTGCGGGCTCAGCTCGATGACCGGCGACCCCGACGGGCCGCCCGGGCTCTCGGGTTCGGCGGCGCTCGCCGACTACCTGTGCGCCGTGTACGGCGCGTTCGGCGTGGTGCTCGCGCTGCGGGCACGCGAGACCACCGGCACCGGCCAGCTCGTCGACATGGCGCTCACCGACGGCGTGGCCCGCATCATGGACGAGGCGATCCCGATGGCCGCCGCCCTCGGCGACGAGCGGCCGCGGCTCGGCTCGGAGACGCACCGCAGCGTGCCGCACAGCAACTACGAGTCGCGGGACGGCCGGTGGGTCACCATCGCCTGCTCGAACGACCGGATGTTCGACCGTCTGGTGGCCGAGGCGGCGTGGCCCGCCCTCACCGATCCGCGGTTCGCCACGAACGCCGACCGCATCCGCCACCGCGCCGCGGTGAACGCCGCCGTGGCGGCGTGGGTGGCCGAGCTCGACGCGACCGAGGTGGTGGCCCGCTGCGACGCCGCCGGGGTGCCGAGCGCCGTGGTGGCCACCGTGGCCGAGTACGTCGCCCACCCGCAGACGCGTGCGCGCGACTCGGTCGTCGACGTGGACGACGAGCGCTTCGGCCGCCTCACGGTGCCGGGCGTGGTGCCGCGGCTCACGGCCACGCCGGGACGGATCGACCGTCTCGGGGCGAGACTGGGGGAGACGACGGTGGACGAGATCCTGGAGCGATGGACATGAGCGATGCGTGGAACCTCACGGCGCACCAGCGCGACCTGCAGCGCCGCGCACGCGAGCTCGCCCAGGAGGTGATCGCACCGCGTGCGGCCGAGATCGACCGCACCGAGAGCTACCCGTGGGACGTCGTCGACGCGCTGCGCGACGGTGGCTTCCTCGGCATGACGGTGCCCGCGGAGCTGGGCGGTCAGGGCCGTTCGTTCCTCGATGCCGTGCTCGTCATCGAGCAGATCGCCGCGGCCTGCTCGGTGAGCGGCCGGATCGTGGTGGAGACGAACATGGGTGCCGTCTCCGCCGTCGTCGCGTACGGCACCGAGCACCAGCGCCGCCTCGCCGCGTCGATGGTGCTCGCGGGCGACAAGCCCGCCATCTGCATCACCGAGCCCGGCGCCGGCTCGGCCGCCTCGCAGATGACCACCCGGGCCGACCGTCGCGGCGACGGCTGGGTGATCAACGGCATGAAGCACTGGATCACCGGTGCGGGCGTGTCGAAGCTGCACCTCGTGTTCGCCCGCGCGTTCGACACCGACGGCACCGAGCTCGGCATCGGCGGTTTCCTCGCCGTGCTGGGTGAGACGCCCGGTCTGCGCATCGGCACGCGTGAGCCCACGATGGGGCTGCGCGGCATCCCGGAGGCGCAGGTGATCTGCGAGGACATGGTGGTCGGCGACGACATGACGCTCGTGCCGCCGGGCGGGTTCCGCCGCGGGTTCGCCGAGCTGATGAACGCGTACAACAGCCAGCGCGTCGGCGCCGGCACCGTCGCGCTCGGCATCGCCACCGGGGCTCACGAGCTCGCGATCGACTTCGCCCGCAGGCGCGAGCAGTTCGGCCGGCCGATCGCCGAGTTCCAGGGGCTGCAGTGGATGCTCGCGGACATGAGCGTGCAGCTCGAGGCGGCGCGCAGCCTCACCTACCGGGCCGCGTGCTCGGGCGGGCCGTTCCCCGACGTCACGCTCGCCGCGCAGGCGAAGCTGATGGCCAGCGAGTCGGCGATCAAGGTGGTGAGCGACGCGCTGCAGACCTTCGGCGCCGCCGGCTACTCGCGCAACAACCCGCTCGAGCGCATGTACCGCGACGTGCGGATGTTCACCATCGGCGGTGGCACGGCGCAGATCCTGCGCACGGTCGTCGCGGGCCGGTTGCTCGACATGTCGCTGCCCCAGACCCGCGACGGCTACGTGCGCTGACCGATCGGTCGGCGTCGGTCGATCAGCCGTCTCAGCCGGTCGCGCGATCAGTCGTCGAGGTCCTCCAGCTCGTCGGGGCTCACCCGGCCGCCGCCGAGCGCCAGCACCACCGCGGCGAGCGGGATCGCGAGCAGCGCGGTGCCGACGAGCGAGGCCGTGATCGACACCCGATCGGCGGTGACGCCCATCGCCACCGGCACCAGCAGCGCCGGGGTGCTCAGCAGTCCCACCAGCGTGGGCACCGTCGCCGAGCGCAACGGCACCAGCGTGAGCATGCGGTGGTGCACCTTGGCCCACACGATCGCCGTGCCTCCACCCACCAGCGCGAGCGCCGTGATCGTGACCGGCATCGCGAGCGGGGCAGCCGTCAGGCACGCGCCCACCACCAGCAACCCGCACCCGAGGGTGACGAGCGGCCGGTCGAGCCCACGGCGCGACACCACCGCCGCACCAGCGAGGCCACCCACCACCACGCCGCCGGCGAGGAGCTGCGCGGCGGCGTTGTCGCCCTCGGCCGCGGCCCGTGCGACGGCGAAGCCGAGGAACGCCTCGTCGAGCGGCAGCAGCGCGAACTCGGCGGCGGTGAGCAGCCAGAGCTCGCGATGGCGCAGCAGGGTGCGTGCCGAACGCAGCAGCGAGGGGTCCTCGCCGTCGGCCGCCGGCACCGGAGCGGGGAACGACGTCGACGCGAGCAGCGCCGCGAACGCCACGAACACCACCACGGTGAACGTGAACACGCCGCGCCAGCCGATCACCGTCGCCGCACCGATCGCGAGCAGCGCCGGTGCGACGAAGTCGCCCGCCCAGGTGAGCAGGTGCTGGCGGCCGAGCAGCCGGTCGAGCTCGCCGTCGGCGGTGTCGGCCAGCGACGACTCGAGCGGCCGGATCATCATGTCGCTCGCGCCGCCGAGCACCGTCGCCGCGACGACCAGCACGGGGAACGGTGCCGCGAGCGCGAAGGTCGACAGGCCGGCGGCGATCAGCAGCGCGCCGGTGGTGGCGAGCAGGCGACGGTGCCCGCGGTCGGCGAGCGCGGCGAGCGGGCTGCCGACGAGGCCACCGACGGTGAGCAGCGCGAGCAGCCAGCCGGCCTGGCCGTACGACAGTCCGAGGTCACGGACCTGGTCGTCGATGGTGCCCGCGGGCAGCCACGACCACCACTCGTCGAGCAGGCGGACGACGAGGGCGCAGCGCACCACGCCGACGCCCACGCGGGCGAGGGCGGCGGCGGGTGCGCGTGGAACGGTCGACCTGGCCGGGCGCTCCGGCCGGTCGGGTGGGTGTTCGGACGGTTCGAGAGGCGGTGTGGACACGGGACTCCTCCTGGTGACGACCTTGCTGACGACGGACGGTGGGACGGACCGCCGTCAGCGGAGGAGCACGAGCACGGGATCAACATCGACGCACGTCCTCACGGTAGTGCGGCGTCCGATCGGTGCCGGGGGAGTTGTCCAGTGCGCGCCGGATCCGACCCTGGTCCACACGGGTCGCGCAGGAACGTCGCCGACGCGAGATCGGGCCGTGGGCCGGGTGCCGGCCGCGTGGCCGCGGCGGGTCAGTGGTAGTCGTAGAAGCCGCGGCCGGCCTTGCGGCCGAGCAGGCCCGCCTCCACCATGCGCGACAGCAGCGGCGGCGAGGCGTACAGCGGCTCCTTGAACTCGGCGTAGAGGCTGTCGGCGACGGCGAGCGTGGTGTCGAGGCCGATGAGGTCGGCCAGGCGCAGCGGGCCCATCGGGTGGTTGCAGCCCTCCACCATGCCGGTGTCGATGTCGGGTGCCGTCGCGAAGCCCGACTCCATCATCCGGATCGCGGAGAGGATGTACGGGATGAGGAGCGCGTTCACGATGAACCCGGCGCGGTCCTGGCTGCGGATCACCTTCTTGTGCAGCACCTCGGTCGCGAACGAGTCGGCGCGCGAGGCCGTCTCGGTGGAGGTGAGCAGGCTCGTGACCAGTTCCACGAGACGCAGCACCGGCACCGGGTTGAAGAAGTGGATGCCCAGCACCTGCTCGGGCCGCCGGGTGGCGATGCCGAGCTTCATCACCGGGATCGAGCTGGTGTTGCTCGCCAGGATCGCCCGCTCGTCGAGCACGACCTTGTCGAGGATCGAGAACACCTCGGTCTTCAGCGCCTCGTCCTCCACCACGGCCTCGATGACGAGCTGCCGGTCGGCGAGGTCGCCGAGATCGGTGGTGAACGTCAGGCGGGCGAGCGCCGCGTCGCGTTCGGCCTCGGTGAGCTTGCCCGAGCGCACACCGCGGTCGAGCGACCCGGTGAGTCGCTTCTGACCGGCCTCGGCGGCCGCGGCGTCGACCTCGCGGACGATGACGTCGAGCCCGGCCCGGCTGCACACCTCCGCAATGCCCGATCCCATGAGGCCGCAGCCGACCACCCCGACCCTGCTGATCTCGTGTGTGCTCTCGCTCATGGGGTCGATGATGCCACGAGGGCCAGTGCCGCGGCGGTGGCGTGGCCGACGTTCATCGAGTCGACCTCGTCGCGCTGGGGGATCCGAACGTTCACGATCCGGGACAGCACGGCCTCGCTGAGGCCGGGACCCTCGGCGCCGAGCACCAGCGCCAGCCGATCGGGTGCGCCGGTCGCGAGCAGCTCGCCGATCGGTGTCGCGTCGCGCCGCGGGGTCAGCGCCCACACCGCGAACCCGGCGTCGACGAGTGAGGCGAACGCCGCGTCGAGCAGTGCGCGGGCGATCGGCAGGTGGAGCACCTCGCCCATCGACACCCGCACCGTGCGCCGGTAGTACGGGTCGGCGCAGGTGGGGTCGAGCACCAGCCCGTCGGCGCCGAGCGCCCTCGCCGACCGTGCGATCGCGCCGAGGTTCTCGGGGTCGTTCAGGCCCTCGAGCACCACGAGCCGCCGCGCGCCCCCGATCACCGCGCCGAGCGGGCGCAGGGTCGGCCGGTCGGCGGTCGCGATCACGCCGCGGTGGAGGTCGAACCCGACGATCTCGTTCAGCACCCGCTGCTCGGCGACGAACACCTCGACCGACGGGTCGACATCGTCGAGCGCCCCGCTCGCCGAGAGTCGGTCGTGGGCGGAGGGCGTGAGCAGGATCGACCGCACCCGCACCCCGGACGCGATCGCCCGGGACACGACGGTCGGCCCCTCGGCCCACAGCACCTCGGTGCTCTCACGGGCGCGCAACGCCCGGAAGGCATCGACCCGAGGGTCGTCGGGTCGCTCCACCGGGGACACGCAGCGAGTCTGCCAGGCACGACACGGCGAGCCGGGGCCGCCCACCCGCCCGCCGGACGGACGATCGCGCCTTGCGAACGTCTGTTCGATCCGCGAAGCTGGCCCGCATGTCCACCGTCGCCTCGCTCCCCGCCGCCTACGTCCCCGCCACGTACCAGGCGTCGCTGTTCGGCATCGACGACCCCTGGGTCGACACCCATCTCGAGGGCATCGTCCGCACCCAACTCGACGACGACAGCTGGGTCGACCTGCTGCCGCGCTGGATGCAGGGCTCCGACCTGCTGTTCGGCGAACTCGTCGCCCGCCTGCCGTGGGCCCAGCGCGAGGTGGTGATGTACGACCAGATCGTGCTCGAACCCCGGCTCACCGCCTGGTGGACCACCGGATCCACATCACCCGAGCCTGCGCCGGTGCTCGGCGCCGCCCGCGCCGCGCTCACCGAGCACTACCACCGACCGTTCGACACGATCGGCTTCAACCTCTACCGCGACGGTCGCGATTCGGTCGCCTGGCACGCGGACCGCGAGCGCTACGAGCACGAGGACCCCACGGTCGTGATCGTCAGCCTCGGGTCGCCCCGCCCGTTCCAGATGCGCCGCAAGGGCGGCGGGCCGGCGCAGAGCTGGCTGCTCGGCCACGGCGACCTGCTCGTGATGGGCGGTGCCTGCCAGCACGACTGGGAGCACTGCGTGCCCAAGGTCGCGCACGCCCACGGCCCGCGCCTGTCGATCATGTTCCGTCACCACCTGGCCGCCTGAGCACCTCCCCGCGATGAGCGATGCGGTCGCCACGGCCGCTCATCTCTCATCGCGAGCGCGCACGGGTCGCGTGCGAGACTCGGCCGTGATGAGCGACACCCGAGATCCCTCCCGGTACGCGTTCCTGCCTGGCGCCCCGGCCTCCCCCACGATCGTCGGCGGCCAGGGCTGCTTCCTGCACACCGCCGACGGGCGGCGCATCCTCGACGGGGCCGCCGGAGCGATCGTCGGCAACATCGGCTGGGGACGCGCCGAGGTGGCCGACGCCGCCCGCGACGCGATGGCCGCCGGTGGCTACGTCGTGCCGCTGTGGCCCACCCCGTGGCGGCTCGAGCTGCGCGACGCGCTCGTCGACCGTTGGTTGCCGGAGGGCTTCGGCCACGTGTTCTTCACCAGCGGCGGCAGCGAGAGCACCGACTCGGCGCTCCGGCTCGCACGCGCCTACCAGGTGAGCAAGGGCCGACCGGACCGGTGGAAGGTGATCGGGCGCCACCCCAGCTATCACGGCATGACGCTCGGCACGATGGCGGCCGCCAGCCACACCGGTCGCCAGGCCGGCTACGAGCCGCTGCTGCTGCCGTTCCCGAAGGTGCCGTGGGACGACCCCGAACAGGTGTTGAAGGTGGTGGAGCAGCAGGACCCGGCCACGATCGCCGGGTTCATCGCCGAGCCGATGACCGGCGCCGCGGGCGCGTGCCTCACCGCCGGCGACGAGTACTGGCGCGTCGTCTCCCAGGTGTGCCGCGAGCACGACATCCTGCTGATCGCCGACGAGGTGATGACCGGCTACGGCCGCACCGGCACCACGTGGGGGCACCAGCACTTCCCGTTCCACCCCGACGTCATCGTCGGCGGCAAAGGGCTCGGCGGCGGCTACGTGCCGATGGGCGCGGTGGCGGCACGCGACGAGGTCGCGGAGGCGCTGCGCGGCAGCGGGTTCATGTACTTCACCTTCACCGGGAACGACGCGTCGTGCGCCGCATCGCTGAAGGTGCTGGAGATCCTCGAACGCGAGCAGCTGGTCGAGCGGAGCCGAACGATGGGCGAACTGCTGGGGCAGCGGTTGCGCGAGGCACTCGACGGCCAGCCGGCCGTCCGCGACATCCGCGGCCGCGGTCTCTTCTTCGGCGTCGAGATCGACGTGAGCCGCGACGCCGTGGTGATGGCCGCGCTGGAGCGCGACCTGTGGGTGTACCCCGCGGGGTCGGGGCCGGTCGCGAACGCGGTGATCGTGGCGCCGCCGTTCGTGGTCACCGAGGCCGAGATCGACCAGCTGGTCGGCACCCTGCGCGAGTCGCTCGACGCGGTCACCTGACGCTGTCACCCGACCCGGCCACCGGATCCGGCCACCGGATGGCGTTCACCCGGGGTGGGACGTTCGGCCTGCACGGCACGGGGGCCACGAGCACTAGCGTCGCTGCGCCCCGACCGAAAGGACCACCAACATGACGTCGCCCGCCAGCGATGGTCGGCGGCGCGCGATCGAGGTCGCCTCGAACCGTGCGCCGCGCATCTTCACCGATCCCGAGAGCTCCGGCGCCAAGGCGTCCGAGATCTTCGGCACCAACACCTTCGACCAGAAGGCGATGGCCGAACGGCTCCCGAAGGACGTGTACCGCTCCCTGGTCAAGACCGTCCACGGCGGTCATCGACTCGACCAGAACATCGCCACCGTCGTCGCCCACGCCGTGAAGGAATGGGCGATCGAGAAGGGTGCCACCCACTACTGCCACTGGTTCCAGCCGAACACCGGCGCGACCGCCGAGAAGCACGACGCCTTCCTCACCACCGGTGACGACGGCCAGCCGATCGAGCGGTTCGACGCGAGCCAGCTGATCCAGAGCGAGCCCGATGCGTCGTCGTTCCCGTCCGGGGGTCTGCGTGCGACGTTCGAGGCCCGCGGGTACACCGCGTGGGATCCGTCGTCGCCGATCTTCGTGATGGACTCACCCAACGGCAAGACGCTGTGCCTGCCGTCGGTGTTCGTGAGCTACCACGGCCAGGCGCTCGACAAGAAGACGCCGCTGCTGCGCAGCGACGAGTACCTCGCACGTCATGCCGAGGCCGTGCTGCGGCTGTTCGGTCAGGACGGCGTGCGGGTGTTCTCCACGCTCGGTCCCGAGCAGGAGTACTTCCTCATCGACGAGGCGTTCTACGTGATGCGCCCCGACCTGATGGCGTGCGGACGCACGCTCATCGGTGCGAAGGGAGCGAAGGGCCAGGAGCTGGAGGACCAGTACTTCGGCTCGATCAAGCCGCGCATCCTCGCCTTCATGCAGGAGGTGGAGCACGAGCTGTTCAAGCTGGGCGTGCCGATGAAGACCCGCCACAACGAGGTCGCCCCCGCCCAGTTCGAGGCGGCACCGGTGTACGAGAGCGTGAGCGTCGCCGCCGACCACAACCAGCTGACGATGGAGATCATGCGGCGCGTGGCCGAGCGCCACCACTTCGCGCTCCTCCTCCACGAGAAGCCCTTCGGCGGCGTGAACGGCAGCGGCAAGCACAACAACTGGTCGCTCGCCACGAGCGACGGCGAGAACCTGCTGAACCCCGGCGCGACCCCGGAGAAGAACCTCCGCTTCCTGGTGTTCCTGATGGCGACGCTGAAGGCAGTGCACCGCCACCAGGGCGCGCTGCGCGCCGCCATCGCGTCGGCGGGCAACGACCATCGCCTCGGCGCCAACGAGGCACCGCCCGCGATCATCTCCGCCTTCATCGGCGACGCGCTCACCCGCATCCTCGACCAGATCGAGTCCGGGAAGGTGAAGGGCGCCACGGCCGAGTCGCAGGTGATCAACCTCGGCGTGTCGAAGCTGCCCGAGCTCGCCCGCGACAACACCGACCGCAACCGCACCAGCCCGTTCGCATTCACCGGCAACAAGTTCGAGTTCCGCGCCGTCGGGTCGTCGCACTCGTCGGCCACCCCGATGGCCACGCTGAACGCGGCGGTGGGCGAGGCGCTGGAGGAGATGGCCAAGCGGCTGAAGAAGGCGATCGCCGCGACCGCCGACTTCGACGCCGCCGTGATGAGCGTGATCCGTGAGTACGTCACGGAGACCAAGGCGATCCGCTTCGAGGGCAACGGCTACAGCGAGGAGTGGCGCGACGAGGCCGCGCGCCGTGGCCTGCTGAACCTGGCGAAGACGCCGGAGGCGCTCAAGCAGCTCGTCGCGCCGGCGACGAAGAAGCTGTTCACCCGGTCGGGCGTGTACCGGTCCGACGAGCTGGAGTCGCGCTACCACCTGGAGCTCGAGCGCTACATCAAGGACCTCGAGATCGAGGTCGCGTCGATGGACGAGCTGGTCGTCGGCTTCGTCCTGCCGGCGGTGTACAAGCACCAGGGCCAGCTCGCGTCGTCGATCGAGGCCGTGCTGGACGTGCTCGACGACGAGGACGACCTGCTGGCCCCGCAGGTGGAGGAGCTGCGCGCCGTCGCCCGACTGATCGCCGAGATCAAGGCCCGGCTGGAGGCGATGCGCGCCTCGGTGCGCGCCACGCACGGCAAGGAGCCCGAGGCGGTGGCACGCCAGTTCGCCGACCGGGTGGTGCCGGCGATGGAGGCGCTCCGCGACGTGTGCGACCGCGCCGAGAGCGAGGTCGACGACGCGCTCTGGCCGCTGCCGAAGTACCGGGAGATGCTCTTCGTCGTGTGAATCCCGCGGTCGGGATGCCGTCCGGGCCGTCGGGTCCGGGCGGCACTCTGCCGGTCGCGCCGGTGTGGCTCAGCCGTGCCCGGGGATCTCGTTCCAGGGGCCGCTGTCCGCGCGCGGCTCCTTCGGCAGACCGAGGATCTGCTCGCCGACGATGCCCTTCTGCACCTGGCTCGTGCCGGCGTAGATGGTGCCGGCGCGGGCGTTGTAGAACACGCCCGCCCAGTTGGCGCTGTCGTTCGGGGCGCCCGGCGCGTCGCAGCCGAACGCGCGCTGCGGCGTCTGCCCGGTGGGTGCGAGCGAGTCGGCACCGAGGACGTCCATCGCCAGCTCGGTGATCTCCTGGTGGTGGTGGCTCCAGAACAGCTTGCCGATCGACGCGTCCGCGCCGGGCTGGTGCCCGTGCAGGAACGCGGTGAGCGCCTTGTACGACAGGAACCGCATGATCTCGACCTTGGTGTGCGCCCGCATCAGTCGCTGGCGGATCACGGGGTCGCTCGTCGCGCCACGCTCCTTCGCCAGCCGGGTGAGCTTGTCGAGCTCGCCGCGGAAGCCGAGCGCCTGCACGGCCGCGCCGGCGCCGCGCTCGTTGCCGAGCAGCGTCATCGCCACCGCCCAGCCGCCGTTCACCTCGCCGAGGACGTTCTCCTTCGGGCAGCGGGCGTCGCTGAAGAACACCTCGTTGAACTCGCTGTCCCCGGACATCATCCGGATCGGCCGCACCTCCACCCCCGGCTGGCGCATGTCCACCAGCAGGAAGGTGATGCCGCGGTGCTTCGCGGCGGTGGGGTCGGTGCGGGCGAGCACGAAGATGTGATCCGCGAGGTGGCCGCCCGACGTCCAGATCTTCTGGCCGTTGATCACCCACTCGTCGCCGTCGAGCACGGCGCGGCAGCCGAGGTTGCCGAGGTCGCTGCCGGCGGCGGGTTCGCTGTAGCCCTGGCACCAGCGGTCCTCGCCGCTCAGGATGCGGGGCAGGTAGTGGCGCTTCTGCTCCTCGGTGCCCCAGCGCAGCATCGTGTTGCCGAGCATCGTGATGCCGAAGCCGTCGTTCGGCCCACCGGTCGGCGCACCGGCTCGGGCGAACTCCTCGGCCACGACCACGCTCTCGAGCGGCGTGAGCCCGGCGCCGCCGACCTCCTTCGGCCAGCTGAGCGCGAGGTAGCCGTTCTGGTGCAGCACCGTGCGCCACTGCTCGGTGAACGCGGCGGCCTCCTCGTGCGGGAGGGCACCGATGCCCTGCCAGTCGGCGGGCAGGTTGGCGTCGAGGAAGGTGCGCACCTTCGCGCGGAACTCGTCGGCCTCGGGCGGATACGTCAGGTCCATGCGCGCGACCCTACGACGCGACCCCAGCGCCGTACGGGCCGAGCGCGCCCCGGTGGTCCGCGTGGGTGCGCCCGCGAGGGGGCGGTGGAAGGACCCGGCCGGGCGGGGGACGGCGCGTGACAGACTCGGCGGCGATGGCGGGTGACGTGACCCTCGACGACCTCGACCGGCGCCACCACGAGGTGCTCGCGACGCTCCGCGAGCGCGGGCCGGTGCAGTGGGTGGAGGCGGTCGCCGGCTGGGTGGTCACGGGGCGCGACGCGTCGATCACCGTGATGCGCGACGCGGTGCGCTTCACGGTCGACGACCCCCGCTTCAGCACGGCCCAGGTGGTGGGACCGAGCATGCTCTCGCTCGACGGCACCTCCCACCAGCGCCACCGCGACCCGTTCGCGCACGCCTTCCGCCCGGCCGAGGTGAGCCGCCGGCACGGCGAGGCCGTGCCCGAACTGGCGGTGGCGCTGGTGCGCGCGATCGCCCCGCGCGGCGAGGCCGAGCTCCGCCGCGAGCTCGCCGGGCCGCTCGCGGTGGCCGTGGTGGCCCGCTCGCTCGGACTCGAACAGGTCGATCCCGGCCGGCTGCTCGGCTGGTACGACACGATCGTCGCCGGCGTGTCCGAGCTCGCAGTCGGCCGACCGGTGGACGACAGCGCGTGGACGGCCTTCGCCCGGCTCGGCGACGCGCTCGACGCGGCAGCGGCGCACGCCGACGAGCACGGGCAGCCGTCGGTGCTGCTGGACGCACGCGGCACGCTCTCCCGCGACGAGGTGGTGTCGAACGCGGCGGTGTTCCTGTTCGGTGGCATCGAGACGAGCGAGGGGATGACCGCCAACCTGTTGCACCACGTGCTCGCCACCCCGGGCGCCCTCGACGCCGTCCGGGCCGACCGTGCACTCGTCGAGGCCGCGGTGGAGGAGTCGTTGCGGTTGGAGCCCGCAGCGGCACGCGTCGACCGGTTCGCCACCGAGGACGTCGAGATCGGCGGCGTCCGCATCGCGGCCGGCGACCTCGTGATCGTGTCACTCGCCGCGGCGAACCGTGATCCGGCCGTGTACGACGATCCCGACGCGTTCCGGCTCGACCGGCCGAACGCCCGCACCCACGTCACGTTCGCTCAGGGTCCGCACGCCTGCATCGGCGCCCAGCTCGCCCGCATGGAGGCGCGCGCGGCGCTCGAGGCCGTGCTCGACCTGCTGCCCGACGTGGAACTGGCCGAATCGCCCGTCACGGCCGGCGTGGTGTTCCGCAAGCCGGTCGCGGTGCACGCCCGCTGGCGCCCGACCCCCTCGCCGGCGACCACCGGTGCGACCGGCGCCTGACGGCAGACTGGTGCGGTGACCGCGCTCGACGACCTCATCGCCCGTTTCGACGTCACCGACCCGGCGTTCGTGCAGTGGCCGTACCCGGTGCTCGACGAGCTGCGGGAGGCGACGCCGATCTTCTTCGACGAGCGCACCGACCAGTGGGTGCTCACCCGCTACGCCGAGGTGCACGAGACGCTGCGCGATCGCCGCCTCGGCCGCGCGTACACGCACCGCTACACCCACGAGCAGTTCGGCCGCTCCGAGCCCGACCCGCGGTGGAGCCGCTTCCACGAGCACGAGCAGTGGTCGCTGCTCGCGATCGAACCGCCCGACCACACCCGTCTGCGCCGGCTCGTCACGAAGGTGTTCACACCCCGAGCGGTGGAGGCGATGCGGCCGCAGGTGGAGGCGCTCGCCGACGAGCTGATCGCGCCGTGCGTCGAGCGCGGCCGTTTCGACCTCATCGCCGAGTACGCCCAGCCGTACTCCGTGGCCGTCATCTGCTCGATGCTCGGCGTGCCGCGCACCGACACCCAGCAGCTCCTCGACTGGTCGCACGCGATCGTGAAGATGTACGAGCTGCGCACCGGCGACGACGTGAAGGTCGCCGCCGACCGGGCGGCCGGCGAGTTCATCGACTACACCCGGGCCCTGATCGCCGACAAGCGGCGCTCACCGGACGGGTCGCTGATCAGCGAGCTCGTGGCGGTGGAGGACCAGGGCGACGTGCTCACCGAGGCGGAGATCACCTCCACCGCGATGGTGCTGCTGGAGGCGGGCCACGAGGCGACGGTGAACTCGCTGGCCAACGGGATGCGGGCGATGATGCTGCACCGTGACCAGTGGACGCGGGTGACGAGCGGGGAGGTGGCGCCGCGCACGGCGATCGAGGACATGATCCGCTGGGACGCGCCGCTGCACCTGTTCGAGCGCTGGGTGCTGGACGACGGTGTGGAGATCGCCGGGCAGCCGATCCCCGTGGGTCAGGAGGTCGCGATGCTGTTCGGCGCCGCCAACCGCGATCCGCGGCGGTTCGACGATCCGGGCCGCTTCGACGCCGGCCGGGGCGACACCGCGCACGTGGGCTTCGGCGGGGGCATCCACTTCTGCATCGGCGCACCACTCGCCCGGTTGGAGCTGGAGGTGTCCGTCGACCGCCTCGCCCGCCATCTCCCCGACGTGCAGCTCGCCGCCGAACCCGCGTACCACCCCACCTTCGTGATCCGCGGCCTCACCGCCCTGGAGCTCTCGACCTGACCCCGCGATGAGAGATGCGGTCGGCTGCGGCACTCACCTCTCATCGCAGAGGTCGTCGAGGGCGGCGCGCAGGGCCCGTGCGAACACGGGCACCTCCCGTGCGGCGAACGCCAGCGGCGGGCGCACCTTCAGCACGTTGCCGTGCCAGCCGGTGGTGCCGACCAGCACCCCGTGACGGCGAAGCGCGTTCTTGATCCGGTCGGTCGTCGCGGCATCGGGTTCCTTCGACACCCGGTCGCGCACGATCTCGATCGCGTTCGCGAGGCCGATGCCGCGCACGTCGCCCACGCACTCGTCGTCGGCGGTGACCTCGCGCACGGCGGCGCGCAGCGCCGCGCCTGCCTCCACCACGCGGGGCAGCACGCGCTCGTCGCGCAGCACGTCGAGCACGGCGTGCGCCGCGGCCACCGACACCTGATTGCCGCCGAAGGTGCTGAAGAACACGGTGTCGGCGGCGAAGCGCTCGGCGATGTCGCGGCGGGTGATGACGGCGGCCACCGGGTGGCCGTTGCCCATCGGCTTGCCGAGCGTCACCAGATCGGGCTCGATGCCGAACCGCTCGAACGACCACATCGCCTCGCCGGTACGGCCGTGCCCGCCCTGCACCTCGTCGGCCACCCACAGGCCGCCGGCCTCGTGCGTCATCCGGACCCACGCCTGCACGAGCGACGGGGACAGGTCGAACACGCCGTCGCTCTGCAGCACGCCGTCGAGGATCGCCATCGCGGGCGCGACCCCGCGCCCGGCGAGACGGGCGAGGGCGTCGGCGAACTCCGACTCGTCGCCGAACCGCCCGCGGTAGGTGTCGGTCGGGGTCCACCGCTCGAGCCACGACGGCAGTTGCTCGGGCCGCAGTGTCTCCGGTGAGAACGGCGCGATCGCGTACGAGATGCCGTGGTACGCCCGGGTGGTGCAGAGCCCGCCGGTGTTGCCGGTGAACGTGGTCGCCAGGCGCCAGGCGAGGTCGTTCGCCTCCGACCCGGAGTTCACGAAGAACACGGTGTCGAGCGACGGCGGACAGGTGGCCGTGAGCCGTTCGGCCAGCTCGATCGCGGACGGGTGCAGGTACCGCAGGTTCGTGTTCAGCACCCGGGCCTGGCGAGCGATCGCCTCCACCACCCGCGGGTGTGCGTGCCCCACGGCCGGCACGTTGTTGTAGACGTCGAGGTACGCGCGGCCGTCGACGTCGTACATCCAGGCGCCCTCGGCGCGTGCCATCTGCACCGGCTCGTCGTAGCTCAGCGACTCGACCGCCGGACCGAAGACACGACCCCGCCGACCGGCGAGGTCGGGACCGACCCCGTCGCGCGTGCCGGTGAACCCGTCGCGCACGGCCTCCCAACCCGCGGACAGGATTGCGTCCAGGGTCTCGAGCGACGTACCGACGTAGCGCGTGGCGAACCCGGCGTCGGTCTCGAGCCCCTCCGCGGCGCGCCACGACGCGATCGCCACGCCGAGCGCGGCGCGGGCCGCCCACAACTCGCCGGTGATCCCGAGCTCGACGGGTTCGAGCGGCGTGACGCGCTGATAGCCGTCGACCAGCAGCCGGGCCGTGCGGAACAGGTCGTCGCCCCGGCGGCCGGTGCAGATCGAGTCGAGCATCGAGGCGACGTCGGTCATCAGCGCCGTGTGGCTCATGTCGCCGAAGTCGACGATCCCGGTGACGAACCCGTCGTCGTCGACGAGTGCGTTGTCGCACGTCAGATCGCCGTGCACCACCTGTGCACGCAGCGCGGGCCAGCGTGGCGCCACGACCTCCTCGAACCGGTCGAGCACCCGGGCCACCACGGCACGCGCGTCCGCGTCGGCCACGTGGCGCAGCATCGGCCGGGTGGACAGCGCGTGCTGCACGTCCCACGGCATCACCCGGATCGCGCTCGGGTGGGCGAAGCCGCGCATCGCCCACCCCAGGCGTGCCGTCGTGGTGCCCCATGCGTCGAGCGCACGGTCGTCGAGCGCCAGCGGGTCGGAGCGGGCGTGCCCCGGCATCACCGGGTAGCAGCGCGCCCAGTGCGTGCCGAGCGGCGAGGTCCAGGCCACCCGGCGCGGACCGTCGCCGGCACCCGGCGGTGCGAGCGGGACGGCGACCGGCAGCGACGGATCGACGCGACCGATGTGCGTGACGGCCGCCTCCTCCATGTCGAGCGTCGCGACCGCCTCGGCCGAGTTCGACACCTTCAGCACGCCGAGCGCCTCGCCGGCACCGTCGAGCAGCAGGAACGCGCGGTCGCGCTCGCTGCCCAGGTCGCGTGCGGTGGCGGCCGCCACCCCGAACCGCGCGCCGAGCGCGATGGCGTCGTCGACGCCGCACGGCGGCGGAGGCGTCAGCAGCACCGGATCGACGTCCGGACCGCCGTCGTCGATGGGTCCGGTGGATCCGGTGGATCCGGTGGATCCGGTGGATCCGGTGGATCCGGTGGATCCGGTGGATCCGGTGGACGTCGGTGCCGGTTCGGGTGCCACGGCCGACGAACGTACCGGGTCGCCGTGGCCGAGGGGGCTCGGTGGTCAGCCGCGTGAGCGGCGCCGGCCGAGCACGAGCGTGTTGAACGACTCCTCGGCCTCCATCGTCCGTTCGACGTCATGGCCGACGTGGTCGGCGAGCCGGCCGCCCACGATCGGCACGCTGGAGCGCACCTCGCCGTCGATCTCCACCACGGTCGCGCCGTGCCCGTCGGGGGCGAGCCTCAGCGTGCCGCCCACGCTCACCGGCACCCCGCGGGCCGTGACCTGCCAGGTGCCGGTGCGGCCACCGTCCGGTCCGGGTGCGTTCCAGTGGTCGATCTGCTCGACGTCGTTCATCGGGGCGAGGAACCGCTTGGCGAAGCCGGGGACGCTCATCGGCACGCTGCGCTTCGTGCGCACCGTGATCTCGCCACCGGTGACCACGTGGTCGACGACCCGGACGTCACGATGGCCGAGGGACTCGTACTTGCGGTGGAGCACCTCGGGGTCGGTCATCACCGCGAGCACGCGCTCCGGGGACGCGGGATACGTGTGGGTGGAATGCACCTTCATGGGATCGATGGTGCGCCCGGTGGGGGAGTGCCGTCAGGGCCCAAGGTCCCCGGAGGGGGCGACCGGCAATACAGTCGGCGCCCATGACGGACGCGACGACGGAAGCGACGACGGAAGCGACGACGGAAGCGACGAGCCGGTTGGGACATGTGGTGGTGGTGGGTGCCTCGCTCGCCGGGCTGCGGGCCTGCGAGACGTTGCGCACCGACGGCTTCACGGGTCGCATCAGCCTGGTCGGCGCCGAGCAGGAGGTGCCCTACGACCGACCGCCGCTGTCGAAGAAGCTGCTCGCCGGCGACTGGGAACCCGACCGCATCCGGCTCCGCAAGCCCGACGATCTCGCCGGCCTCGGTCTCGACCTGGTGCTCGGCGTGCGCGCCACCGGCCTCGACGCCGACCGTCGCGCGGTGGCGCTCGACGACGGGCGCGAACTCGCGTACGACGGCCTGGTGATCGCCACGGGCGCCGCGCCGCGCCGCCTGCCGGGGCAGCCCGACCTCGACGGTGTCTGCGAGCTGCGCACGCTGGCCGACGCGGTGGACCTGCGTGCCCGGATCGCCGAGCCGGGCACGCGCCTCGTGGTGATCGGCGCCGGCTTCATCGGCCTCGAGGTCGCGGCCACCGCGCGCGACCGTGGCTGCACCGTCACCGTGCTCGAGGGAGCGCCCTCGCCGCTCGTGCGTGGGCTCGGCGTGGAGATGGGTGCCGCGGTCGCGAGCGTGCACGCCCGCCACGACGTCGAGCTGCGCTGCGGCGTGCGGATCGAGGCGATCGAGGGCGCGAACGGCCGGGTCACCGGGGTGCGGCTCGCCGACGGCACGCTCGTCGGCGCCGACGTGGTGCTGGTGGGCATCGGCGTCGCGCCGGCCATCGGGTGGCTGGAGGGCAGCGGACTGCAGCTCGCCGACGGCATCGTCTGCGACGACACCCTGCACACCGGCCTGCCCGGCGTGTACGCCGCGGGCGACTGCGCCCGCTGGCACAACCACGTGTTCGACCCGCACGACGACGCCGTGATGCGGGTGGAGCACTGGACCAACGCCGCCGAGCAGGGCGCGCACGCCGCCCGCAACCTGTTGCAGGTGGCCGCCGGCGAGGCGCCGGTGCCGTACGAGTCCGTGCCGTTCTTCTGGAGCGACCAGTTCGAGAGCCGGATCCAGTTCGTCGGCCGCGCCCACGGCGACGACGAGGTGCACGTGTTCGCGGGCAGCACCGACGGCGCGTTCGCGGCCCTGTACGGCTGGCAGGGCCGCCTCCGCGGGGTGCTCGGGGTGAGCATGCCGAAGATGGTGATGCCCTTCCGCGCCCTGCTCGCCGCCCGTGCGAGCTGGGACGACGCGCTGGAGAAGGCACGGATGCTCACGAGTTGAGCGTCACCACCGCTCCGAAAAGCTGAGCGGGTTGCAATCAAGTTGCGTGACGATACCCTCCGGTGTCATGACCGACCCCACCGGTACCTCCGCTGTCCCGTCCGTCCCCTCCGGCCCCTCCAGCACCTCCGGCTCGTCCACCACCTCCGGCTCGCCCGGCTCGCCCGGTGCCACCCGTGACGTGCTGTCGCTCCCCGTCCTCCCCCTGCCCACCGTCGTCCTCCCGGGCACGCTGGTCACCCTCGCCCTCGACAACGATCCGGTGCGCCTCGCCGTCGAGGCCGCGGCCGCCGGCGACGGCCGGGTGCTCCTCGTCGCCCCCGACGCGGTCCCCGGCGGTGCCGACGCCGCCCGCGCCGGCTCGGAC
>WLDE01000063.1 GCA_009704985.1 Actinomycetota bacterium
AACGACCCCGGGGCGGCGGCGGCCTACGCGATCCTGGAGGACTTCGGCGCGCAGCAGAACATCCGCAGCGCCCTCGCGTGGGAGGTCGACCGGCTGTGCGCGGCGAACTACATCGACGCACAGGCGATGTGGCGACGTGCGGCGTGGAGCGACCTCGGCGGCTACCGGGACGACGACGAGCACGTGTACGGCTGGGAGGACTGGGACCTGTGGCTCCGCCTCGCATCGAGCGGAGGTCGCGCCCTGCTGGTGCCCGAGATCCTCGGGCGGTATCGCGTGCAGGCGGGCTCGATGATCGCGTTGACGAACCTGTCGACCGACGAGGCGGTCGATGCGATCCGGGCGCGGTACCCGACGCTGCCGTGGCCGTCGCTGCCACCGCGCTGAGCGCACAGGACGGCGGCGGCCACGCCGATCGTCAGAGGTTCGCCGACTCGACCTTCAGGTCGTGGCGCACCATCCGCTCGACGAGCTCGGGGAACGACACCTCGCGCTTCCAGCCGAGCTTGGTCTCGGCCTTCGTCGCGTCGCCGACGAGCAGATCGACCTCGGCGGGCCGGAGGAACTTCGGGTCGAGGCGCACGTAGCGCTCCCAGTCGTCGATCTCGGCGACCGCGAACGCCCGCTGGATGAACTCGCGGACCTCGTAGGTCTCACCCGTCGCAACCACGTAGTCGTCCGGCTCGGGCTGCTGGAGCATCATCCACATCGCCTTCACGTAGTCACCCGCGTAGCCCCAGTCGCGCTTGGAGTCGATGTTGCCCAGCACGAGCTCGTTCTGGAGGCCGAGCTTGATACGCGCGACTGCGTTGGAGATCTTGCGGGTGACGAACTCGAGACCGCGCCGCTCGCTCTCGTGGTTGAACAGGATGCCGCTGCAGGCGAACATGCCGTAGCTCTCGCGGTAGTTCACCGTGATGTCGTGCCCGAACACCTTCGCACACCCGTACGGCGACCGCGGATGGAACGGCGTCAACTCGGTCTGCGGGGTCTCGCGCACCTTGCCGAACATCTCCGACGAACTCGCCTGGTAGAAGCGGATCGGGTTGTCCTGGCTGCCGCCGACGATGCGGATCGCCTCCAACATGCGCAGCACGCCCGTGCCAGTCACGTTCGCGGTGAGCTCGGCCTGGTTGAAGCTCATCGCCACGAAGCTGATCGCGGCCAGGTTGTACACCTCGTCGGGCTGCACGCGCGACACCACCGAGATGAGGCTCGACAGGTCGCACAGATCGCCCTCGACCAGCTCGACGTAGGGGTGCTCGCGTCGGATGAGCTCCTGCTTCGGATTGTTCTGGCCCTTCAGCAACCCGTAGACGGTGTAGCCCTTCTCGTGCAGCAGTTCTGCGAGGAAGCGGCCGTCCTGTCCGGTGATTCCAGTGATGAGAGCGGTAGGCATCCGGGAGAGGCTACCGCTGCCTCCGCATGCGAACGCCGCACATCGGGTCGCGACCTCGACCAGGGACCCGCCCTGCCCCAGCCCTCCGCGGCCCCATCGGTACACTGTCGCCCGCCATGTCTCTCCGCCAGGCGGCAGCCCACCGCAATCTCCTCTACCTGCTGTCGCTGAAGGAGTTGCGGACCCGCTACAAGAAGTCGGTGCTGGGCTGGGCGTGGAGCCTGCTGAACCCGCTCACGCAGATGGCCATCTTCTCGGTCATCTTCCTCTACGTCTTCAAGGCGAGTCCGCCGATCGGCGATCCCAGCGGCATCAAGAACTTCCCGCTCTACTTCCTGAGCGGCGCCCTCGCCTTCAACTTCTTCTCGATCAGCGTCGGCGTCGCGATCGGGTCGGTGCAGGGCGGGGCGGGGCTCATCAAGAAGGTGCAGTTCCCGCACGAGCACCTCGTGTTCTCGGTGATCGTCGCCCAGTTCGTCACCCTGCTGATCGAGCTCGCGGTGCTCTGCGTCGCGCTGATGATCGCCGGCAACATGGTGCTGCCGTGGATCCCCGTGCTGCTCGTGGTGCTGTCGCTGCTGGCCCTGTTCACGACCGGTGTCGCCCTGGTGCTGAGTGCAGCGAACGTCTTCTACCACGACGTCAACTACCTCTGGGGCATCCTCTCGCAGATCCTGTTCTACGCGACGCCGGTGATCTACCACCCGTCGACGATCGAGGTGAGCGCCCTGCGCTGGATCGCGACCTACGGGCCGACCGGCAGCTTCATCACCGCCGTGCACAACGTGGTGTACGACCTTCGCGTGCCCGGCACGGGCCGACTCGTCCAGTTGGTCGTCATGGGGTTCGGGATGTTCGCCGTCGGCGCCTGGGTGTTCAACAAGCTGTCGCCACGATTCGCGGAGGAGATGTGACATGACCGATCTCGCACTCGAGGTCGACCACGTCACCAAGACGTTCCGTCTGCACCACGAGAAGGTGAACTCGATCAAGCAGCTCGTCGCCGGCAAGGGCCGCGGCCGCCACGACGACTTCGTCGCCCTGAAGGACGTCTCGTTCGACGTCAAGGAGGGCGAGGTGTTCGGCGTGATCGGCCACAACGGCTCGGGCAAGTCGACGCTGCTGAAGTGCATGGCCGGCATCCTCCAGCCGAACTCGGGCTCGGTGCGGGTGCACAAGCGGATGTCGGCGCTGCTGGAGCTCGGAGCCGGCTTCCACCCCGAACTGTCGGGACGCGACAACGTCTACCTCAACGCCGCGATCCTCGGCATGAGCCGCCGCGACATCGCCGCGCGCTTCGACGACATCGTGGAGTTCAGCGGGCTGCAGAGCTTCATCGACTCGCCGGTGAAGACCTACTCGTCGGGCATGTACGTGCGGCTCGCGTTCGCCGTCGCGATCAACGTCGACCCGAGGCTGCTGATCATCGACGAGATCCTCGCCGTCGGAGACGTCACCTTCCAGCAGCGGTGCCTCGAGAAGTTCGTCGAGTTCCGCAACGAAGGCCGAACGATCGTGCTCGTCACCCACGCGATGAACACCGTGAAGGACATGTGCGACCGTGCGATCTGGTTGAGCCACGGTGTCGTCACCGGCGAGGGCGATCCGAGCGAGCTGGTCGAGCAGTACACCGAACAGATGCTGGGCGACATGCACCGCAGCGCCGACGGCAGCGTCCGACGTGGTTCCGGCGAAATCAAGATCACCTCCGTCGAGCTGTTCGTGAACGACGCTGACGAACCGGTGAAGCGGTTCCGCACCGGCGACGACGTGCGGCTTCGTCTCCGTTACCAGACCGAAAAGGCGATCCCACGCCCGGTGGTGGGCTTCGCAATCGAGCAACTCGGCGGTGCCACGGTGACATCACCGTGCACGCGCGACGTTGGGCTCGTACCGGAGATGCTGGACGGCACCGGCGTCATCGATGCCGAGCTCCCGAAGGTCCCCCTGCTCCCAGGCACGTACGATCTGCACACGTCCGTGACCGACTTCAACCGCTCGCACATCTACGACCACGTCCACCTCGCGATGAGGTTCGACGTCATGACCGGCAAGCCGTACGAGACCGGCGGGTTGATGACACTCGGGCCGGCCTGGTCGATCGACACGTGATCGGGTGCCGCACACCGGAGGGCTGGCATCGATGAAGGTCTCATATGCACAGAACTCGGAAGACGTGATGCTGTGGCGTGCACTCGGTCACGTCCGCGACGGCTTCTGGGTCGACATCGGGGCCGCGTGGCCCGTGGAGGACTCGGTCACCAAGTGGTTCTCGCTGCGGGGTTGGCGCGGGATCAATGTGGAACCGAATCCACGGCTCCATGCGATGCTCGTCGACGACCGACCGCGCGACCTCAACCTTGCGTGCGCAGTCGCCGATCGGGCCGGAACGATGACGCTCGAGATGATGTCGGAAACCGGGCTGTCGACGCTCGACACCGAACTGGCCGGGACCTACCGACGAGAGGGTCGAGTCGTCGAGTCGATCGACGTACCAGTACTCACGCTGGCCGAGATCCTGGGCAGGCATGTCCCGGACGACCAGGAGATCCACTTCCTCAAGATCGACGTCGAGGGATTCGAGGCGCCGGTCGTCGAGGGCAACGACTGGTCGGTGAAGCGCCCCTGGATCGTGGTGGTCGAGGCCACACGACCATCGACGCAGATCGTGACGGTCGAGTACGAGCAGACACTGCTCGACGCGGGATATCACACCGTGTACCACGACGGACTCAACCGCTTCTACGTCGCCGACGAGCATGCTGACCTCGACCGGTCGTTCTCATCGCCGCCGAACGTCTTCGACGGTTTCGTCTCCGCCGCGTACATCGCCACGGAAGAACGGGCGGCCGCGATGGAGGTCGCTGCGCTCGAGGATCGCCATCGCGCCGACGTGGCCGTGGCCGAGGTGGAACGCCTTCGCGACGAGGTCGCCTGGATGCGGAGCGGCTGGGACGTCACGCTCGGCCAACTGGACGATGCGCACCGCGCCTCAATGGCAGCGCAACGAGAGCTCGGGAACGCGAGGGAAGTCCTGCACGATCGCGAACGTGCACTCGCCCGCGTGACGCAGGACCTGCTCGCAGCGCAGCACTTCGTCGCAGAGGCCGACGGCGAGATCCGCCGGCGCGACGGGCGAATCGCGGAGCTAGAGCAGCACCTGGCCGGTGTCGGTCCGCACATCACGAGTCTCGAACAGTACGTCGCGAACCTCGAACAGCACGTGGCCAACCTCGAGCGGCACATCGGCGACATGTATGCGAGCACGTCGTGGCGGTTCGCGAAACCTGTACGGGTCGTCAGCATCCTGGTGCGCGACCCCAAGGCCGTCGTCGACCGACTTCTGCGCCGACGCCCGCAGGACGGATCCCCCGACTCGGCAGCGAAACCCGCCGTAGAGACACCGTCGCTCGACCCCTCGCCGGAGGGCAGTCGCGTGGATCCCGGAGCCGCGCCACGGCCTGCCGAGGCGGTCACGGCGATCGAGCGTGCCATCGGACTGGCTGCCGACGAAGCCGCACAGGAGCCGCTGCAGTGAGGGTGGCGGTCGACCTCCAGGGCGCTCAGGCTGCGAACGGGCGCCGGGGCATCGGCGCCTATGCACGAGCCATCGTCCAGCACCTCGTGGCGCTCGCCCCCGAGCACGAGTGGGCGCTGGTGGTGAACGGCGCCTTCCCCGAGTCCGTAGACGAATTCATTGCCCTCGTCGGCGATCGACCGGGCGTCACGGTCCACCTCTTCCAGCCACCCGATTTGCTCCGGGGCTCGCTGATCGGCGATGCGTGGCTGCGCCACGCCACTGAGGTCGTGTACGAGCAGTTCGTCGCCGACCTGCGACCCGATGTAGTGCTGATCACCAGCTTGTTCGAGGGACTCGCGGATCCGGCCGTGGTGTCTATCCGCGCTCTCGAGGGAATCCCCACTGCGGTCATCCTCTACGACCTCATCCCGCTTGTGCGGCCCGAGTCCTACCTCGCGGACCACCGTGTCCGAGCCTGGTACCACGAGCGGATCGGCCAGCTCCGGCGGGCGGATCACCTCTTGGCGATCTCGGAGGCCAGCAGAGTCGAGGCGATCGAACGACTCGACCTCCACCCCGGCCGCGCGACGAACGTTTCCGCGGCGGTGGACGCCGTGTTCCGTCCCGGCGACGTCGACGACGTCACGTCACGTGCTCTCCGTAGTCGGCTGGGCATCGACCGCCCGTTCGTGCTCTACAACGGCGGAATCGATGCTCGGAAGAACATCGACCGCTTGATCGACGCGTTCGCCGCGTTGCCGCCGGCAGTGCGGGACGAGCACCAACTCGTCATCGTGTGCGCCGTGGAACCGGACGCAAGGCGCTCGCTGGAAGCGCGCGCCAGCGACGCCGGGCTCTCCGCACGCGACCTGGTGCTCACCGGCTACGTCACCACGTCGGAGCTCGTCGACCTCTGCCGACTCGCCACCGCGAGTGTGTTCCCGTCACTCCACGAGGGGTTCGGCCTCCCCGCCCTCGAGGCGATGGCCTGCGGGCGTGCCGTGATCGCTAGCGATTGCTCCAGCCTGCCCGAGGTCATCGGCCGAGACGATGCGTTGTTCGATCCCACATCGGTTGAATCCATCTCGGCGGCCATCGAGCGTGTCCTCGTCGACCATGAGTTCCGCCGTGACCTCGAAGAGCACGCTCTCGCGAGATCGGCCCGGTTCTCGTGGGGCCGCACGGCCGCCGCCGTGCTCGAGCAACTCAGCGCTCTCGCCGGTGCTCGGGACGTCGGCGACCCTCGGGTGGCCTCGCCGAGGCCCGCACTGGCCGTCGTCAGCCCTCTGCCACCGGAGGCCAGCGGCATCAGCGACTACACCGCCATGTTGCTCCCCCATCTGGCGACGTGGTACGAGATCGACGTCGTGACCGATCTCCCCGAGATCGCCGACCCATGGATCGCGGCAAACTGCCGGCGTCGTACGACGGCGTGGTTTCGGAGCAACGGGCACCGCTACGACAGGGTGCTGTACCAGATCGGGAACTCTGCCTTTCACACCGAGATGTTCGACCTGATCGCAGACGTCCCCGGGGTGGTCACCCTTCACGACTTCGCCGTGTCCGGCATCATGTCCTACCGGGATGGCATCGGCCGCGCATCTCGGCCGTGGGAAGCCGAGGTGTACCACAGCCACGGCTACGGCGCACTGATCGCCGACCGCGACGCAACTGACCGTTCCGACACCGTCTGGACCTACCCGGTGAACCTGTCGCTGCTACAGAGTGCAACCGGTGTCATCGTGCACTCACGAGCGGCCCGACATCTGGCTGCGTCGTGGTACGGGGCCGCCGACGGCGACGACTGGCATCTGGCGCCGATGCCGCGCGACACGGCCGGACTCCCCGACCGTTCCGAGGCGCGTCAGACGCTAGGGATCGCGCACGACGAACTGCTCGTGTGCGCCTTCGGGATCATCGGTCCGACGAAGCTGAACGACCGCCTGGTCGACGCGTGGGCGGCATCCGAGTGCCACCGCTCGCAGCGGTCGCGGCTGGTCTTCGTCGGTGAGGCGCACGACGAAGGTTTCGAGACCCGGCTTCGCGATCGGATCCGGTACCACGAACTCGGCGATGTCACGTTGACCGGCCGGGCCGCAGCCGAGGTGTACGCGCTTCATCTCGCCGCTGCGGACATCGCAGTCCAGCTGCGTGCGAGGTCGCGTGGAGAGACATCTGCGAGCGCGTTCGACTGCCTCGGCGCCGGTGTGGCGACCATCGTCAACGAGAGCGAAGCGTTCTCCGAGCTCCCCGACGGCGCGCTACTGGTCCTTGACGCCGAGGTCGCCGTCGAGGCACTCACGGATGCAATCAACTCGCTCGCAACCGATGGTGAACGGCGAGCCCTCATGGGTGCAGCCGGTCGCAGATACGTACGGCTGCACCACCGGCCGAGCGTCAGCGCCGCAGCGATCCATGCCGCGATCGAGGCCAGCTGGTCAGCACCGTCGCACCGTCGACCGACCATTGGGGCTCGGATCGTCGAGCGCGCCGGCCGACCGCAGCGCTCGGACATGGTGCGGAGCGCTGCGTCCTCCGCGATGCACAACCTCCGCGTGAGGCCCCGTCAACCCCACCTGTACGTCGACGTGTCCGAGCTCGCCCGACACGACGCCGGCACCGGGATCCAGCGGGTCACCCGCAACCTCCTGCGGTGGCTGGTGACGGCGCCGCCCGCCGGGTACCGAGTGGAACCGGTTGCGGCGACCGAAACCACCGGGTACGCCGCCGCTCGCAGCTTTACGGCGTCGTTGCTCGACCTCCGACTCCCGCTCGCCGACGAGGACATCGATCCGGCGCCGGGCGACATCTTCCTCGGTCTCGATCTGCAACCGACCGTTGTGCGGGCTCAACGAGATCGCCTCCGGCAGCTCCGTCGCCATGGTGTGCAGACGGCGTTCGTCGTCTACGACCTGCTCCCCATCCTGGCACCGGAGCACTTCTACCCGGGAGCGAAGTCCTTGCACACCGAGTGGATGCAGACCGTTCGCGAGGCCGATGGGCTGATCGCCATCTCGCAGAGCGTTCGTGACGAAGTTCAGGGCTGGCTCGACGCGAACCCGTCGAACGAGCGCCCGCCGCTGCTCGGGTGGTTCCACCTCGGAGCCGATCTCGACGGAATCGAGACCCACCACGATCCGGTCGATGACGATCACCCGGCACGGATGCTCATGGTCGGCACCATCGAACCGCGCAAACGGCACGCCCAGGTGCTCGACGCGATGGAACGCCTGTGGGTCGCCGGGATCGATGCAGAGTTGGTCATCGCCGGCCGCCACGGTTGGATGATGGAGGAGTTCATCCAGCGAATGCAGCGGCACCCCGAGCATGGCCGTCGCCTCCACTGGCTGCCCGAGTTGTCGGACGACGAACTCGCCCACTGGTACCGGTCGTCGTCGGCGCTCATCGCCGCCTCCACCGGCGAGGGCTTCGGCCTGCCGATCATCGAAGCTGCCCACTTCGGTCTCCCGATCATCGCTCGCGATCTCCCCGTGTTCCGAGAGGTCGCAGGCGATCACGCGACGTACTTCGAGGGCGACTCGCCCGAGGCACTCTCGGGCTGCATCATCGACTGGCTCGAGCTCCGTCGCATCGGAAGCGCGCCCACCCCGGCGGGCCTGTCGTGGAACACGTGGCGCGAGAGCGCCGAACAGCTTCGCGATGAGCTATGGCGTCTTCTGAGGCCCCGCCAGTGAACTGATCACACCCACCAAGAGATCATCCTCGCCTGGCACCGGTGCCAGCACGACCTCGCGCATCTCGGGGTTCGCAGCCTCGAACTGCCTGCGCACCGCCGCCACTTCCTCGGCCGGTCCGATCGCGACGATCGTGGGAATCTGCCCTGCGGTGATCGCATTCACGAGATCGGTGGGAAACGGCTCTGTGGGCGGTGCTTCGCCGATGATGGGGAGGAGCCAACGACCCGTTACCTGCGCTCCGTGGATCGCGGCCATCCGAGCACCAATCGGGCGCTCGTACCAGAACACCGCCGACCGAGCAACCGGCACGGGGAGCCCGTCCATCAACTCGTCGAACCAGACGACGTCCCGGAAGCTGTCGATCCCATCCGAGTGGTTGTCGTAGACCAACTCGTACGACGACAGCACCCGCAGCTCCCCTTCGGCCATCGGCTCGGGACGGGGGGACCCGAACTGGAGCACGAGAACGAGTACGACCACGACCGCAGCCACGGCCCCGGGCCGTCGGGAGACGATTCGTCCCGCCACGACCACCACGAGGGCCACGGCCGCCAGGGCGTCGAGCCAACTCTGGAACACCTCGGGCATCGGCCCGTCGCTGAGGGCGAGCAGCACGACGATCGCTGCGGTGAGCCCGGGGAGCACGGCCCGGTGTGCCCGAGAAGCGACGATGCCGGCCACAACACAGAAGGCCAGGCAGAACGATGGCAGTGCGTAGCTCCAGTAGTACGAGATCTCCAGTGTCGAACCGCGCCGCGCGAACTGGAACCAGAACTGGATCGTCCACTGCAGAGCGCACGTCCCGATCAGCGCGTCGCCGATCGACGTTCGTGCTTCGCGGATGCGCCGACACAGCAGGACGTAGGCCAAGACCACGAGCGGCGGGAGGTAGATCCAGAGGCGGTAGCCCAGCCACAGCAGCCTTGGTGACTTGAGCGGATCCTCCTGCGTCCCCCGTTCGCGCAGGAAGTCGAGCGTCGGCTGGTACACGTTCGGAATGCCGTACCGCCAGCGGAACAGGAGCCAACCGGCCGCCAGAACGATTGCACCGGCCGCGGCCGCGGCAGCGAGGAGCGAAAGCCATGAACGCCGCTCGACCCGGCGGAGCCAGAACGGCGTCGTCGCAGCGGCGACCGTGATGGCGAACGGGTTGGCGACCACCATGAGGCCGGCGAGCGCACCGGCACCCGCAGCTGCTCGCCAGTCGTCGGGCCAACAGACCAGAAGGACGAGCAACGCGATCCCGGCGGGAAGCACCACTGCATCGGAGTAGTCGGCAAACAACGCCCGGATCGACATGGGCATCAGCAGCACCAACGCAGCGAGGGCGACGGCGTCCGATCGACGCCGACCTTGCCGGGCGGCCAGGACCGACACGGCTGCGACGATCAGTCCCGCGCCGATCCATCGCATGACGAGGTACGCCGCAGTCGCGTCGCCGAACACCTGGAACAGCACCCGTTGCGGCAGGTAGATGCTCCATCGGGAGATGAAGTAGTGCTCGGCCCCCGATGCGTGGAAGATGTTGTCGAAGTTCTGGACGTAGCCCGTGTAGAAGAACGGATCGAGGCCGTTCTGCACGTAGTACCAGTCGGGCCGGACGACGGCGAAGAGCAACGCCGGCACCGCTAGGACGACGGCACCGTTCTGAGCCAACCCCCGCAATCGCTCGGTCACACGAGGTGGGGTCGACTCGGGAGGGGCCTCGGACATGATGCGGCAGTGCTCGGGCACGTGGTGCGACGGCGAAGCAAGGACGGTAGCAGGACCGTCGCGCCGCCGTACCGGATGGTGCGCGTTCGTGGGAGGCGCAGACCTGGAGCACCCTGCAATCTAGAATCGTTGTATGCCTCTCAGGGATTCGCTGCTCAGCTCGCGCGCCGGGTACACGCTGTTCCGCAAGGTGGTTCGTGCGGATCGGAGCATGCGAACCATCGTCGACGAGTACGTCCGCCCGCGCGCTCGGCAGACCGTGCTCGACCTCGGTTGCGGCACCGGAGATCTGGCCCGGATGCTCGCCGCCGACGTCACGTACATCGGTGTGGACCACAATCCCGCGTACCTGAACGTCGATGCCATGGCGACGACGCTGGGGGGGCGACACTTCGTGAACGCTGATCTCGCCGAGCTGCACTCCCTGACCTTGCCGGAAGTGCACATCGCTGTAGCCCTAGGAGTGCTGCACCACCTCCCCGACGAGGTCGTCGTTCGCGTGCTGTCGTCGGCCGCCAAGCTCCTGGGCGAAGAAGGTCGACTGGTCACCATCGATCCGGTCTTCTGGCCCGAGCAGGCGGCCTCGGCACGGATCATGATGGCCATGGATCGTGGCCGCTTCGTCCGCCAGGCCGAGCACTACTCGATGCTGGTGTCGCAGGTGTTTCCGCAGGCGACAATGACCATCCGACACGATCTCAACGCGTTCCCGTACTCGCACTGCATCTTCGAAGCGGGTGGCAGCGCGTGATTCCGTTCCACGACACGACCCGACACGAACCCTCGTCGCTGTCACCCGGGTTGTCCGTCGTGGTCCCCGTGTACAGAGGTGGACGCACCATCGAGGAACTCCGCCGACAGATCGCCACGGCCATGGCCGATCTCGCGGTCGACTGGGAGTTGGTCTTCGTCGATGATGCCAGTCCAGACGGAAGCTGGAAGATCATCGAGGCGATGTCCACCGAGGACGCCCGCGTCCGCGGAATCCAGATGTCACGGAACTACGGCCAGCACGCTGCGCTTCTTGCAGGCATCCGCGCAGCGCGATTCGACGTGACGATCACCATGGACGACGATCTCCAGCATCGACCAGACCAGATCGCCGTGTTGCTGGCAGCGCTCGACGACGACACCGACCTGGTGTACGGGCAGCCCGAGATCGAAGAGCACGCCCCGTGGCGGAATGTCACGAGCAGGCTGGCGAAGTGGGTGCTGGCGACGACAATCGGCGCTGAACAGGCCCGTGAGACGAGCGCGTTCCGGGCGTTCCGTACGGCGCTTCGAGAAGGCTGGCGACGCGTCAGCGATCCGTTCGTCTCGATCGATGTGCTGTTGTCGTGGACGACGACCCATCACTGCGCCGTCACCGTCGTGATGGATGAGCGCTCCGTCGGTACGTCCAACTACACCTTCCGGAAGCTCGTTCTCCATATGATCAACATGCTCACCGGCTACAGCACCCGACCGCTTCGCGCCGTGACCTGGCTCGGGTTCTTGGCGAGCGCCTTCGGCTTCGCCGTCCTCCTGTACGTCATCATCCAGTACCTCGTGTCGGATTCATCCGTACCCGGGTTCGCGTTCATCGCCTCACTGGTCGCTCTGCTCGGCGGAATGCAGCTCTTCGGCCTCGGGATGATCGGCGAGTACCTCGGCCGGGTTCACGTTCGGTCGATGGATCGGCCGACCTACATGGTGCGCAGGACGACGACGGAGACCCCTCGCACCTGATCGAGATCAGCTGGACCGGCGAGCTGCCAGTTCCCATCCTCCGACGAACGTCCATCTCGACCCGAACAGTCGCCACGGCGCCTTCATCACCGCGGACACCATCGTGCGGGCCGGGTGCGCACGGAACCCCGTCTCGACGGGCGACGGACGGGACGCCAGAACCTCGAACTCATCGAAGGCGGGCAACCATGTCGATAGTCGTGCCCAGTAGTCGGACCCGAGATCGAACAGGTGGGCGGGGAAGGTGA
Organism: Actinomycetota bacterium; assembly: GCA_009704985.1. GTDB lineage: Bacteria > Actinomycetota > Acidimicrobiia > Acidimicrobiales > Ilumatobacteraceae > VFMC01. The sequence continues at coordinate 12,307 of WLDE01000063.1, forward strand.
AGTCGATGGCGACACCGACCTTGGACGCAACCCCGATGAGCGGCACGACGTACGGCGTGCGAGCGTAGAAGACACCTCCGGGCTTCACGCGACCGAGGAGCTCCTCGAGCACCGCTGCCGGACGTGGTAGGTGCTCGAGCACTGCACTGGCCACGACCACGTCGAAGGCGCCGTCGACATCAGCGAGGGTGGGCACCTGTGATAACGAGATCTCGGCCGGGGCGGCAGCACGGCGACGATGGTCGTAGTCGACGACCACCACCTCGCCTGACGTTGCGAGGCGTGACAACACGGCGACGCCGATCGAACCGTCGCCACCACCCAGATCGAGCAACCGAACGCCGCCGGATCGGTTGACGACGTACGACGCGATGCGTGAAGCGAGACGACTCGGGTCGTCCGTGGTGACCGCATCATCAGGAGCATCGTCGTAGTAGGACCCGTAGTACTCGTCGAGAGCCTCGGGCGTGGGAAACCGGTCGACGGAGACCGCTCGACAGCCGTGACAACGCACGAGGACCACGTCCGGATCGCGTTGGACCGCCCACAGGCGCGTCGTCGACACACTGCCGCACATCGGGCAGGCCTTGCCCGGCGCGAGCAGTTCATGCTCGGCCAGGTGCCGACCTGCGTGGTACGCCGCGACCTTCACGCGAGGCCATCGATGGGTGGAAGCTGGATCCCCTCCGCCTCGGCGCGCCGCCGCAGCTCCGCGTCTCGCTCCAGCAGTTCGGTCCTGGCTCGGACCCCGGTCCGTCGGATCGGGTTACCGTGAACGACCTCGAAGGGCCGGACCCGCCGGCTGACGAGGCTGAGCGCTCCGACCGACGCACCGAAACCGACCGTGAGACCGCAGAGCACCACACTCGAACTGCCGATCGCCGCATGTGGTGCGATGACGATCGGACCGACCTTGGTTTCGCGGAGATCCTGGGGCACTGAGGGGTTCGTCAGGTGGCCACGGGTGTAATCCTCGACGGCCGAGTAGAGCGCCACGAACGGCGCAAGACCAGCCCCGTAACCAAGCGTCACGCCGCCTTGAGCGCCCGATACGTACGTGTGCGGAGCGATGTGGGTGTAGGCCCCGATGATGACCTCCGCCGCTCCGGCGGTGATCACGGCGAAGCAGTCGATTCGCACGTGCGACCCGATGTGGATGCTCGGCGCACCGAAGATCGCTGCCCGCCGATCGATCCGAACGTCATGTCCGATGGAGGCGAAGCCGAACTCTGCCAGCTCGCTGTCCGTGTAGACCGACATGGTTCAGGTGTTCTCCAAGAAAGCGACGATGGCGGGGACGGACACCAGTTCTGGCACCTTCTCCATCGGGATCTTGACGCCGTGTGCGGCTTCCAGAGCCATGCAGACGCGCAGATGACCGAGTGAATCCCAGTTCTCGACCTCGTCCATCGTGCTCGTGGGCTCGATCTCTCCCTCGTCGAGATCCAACTCGGCCACCATCAATTCGAGGATCGCGTTCACGTCAACACTCACAGGATCTCCTTCTCGCCGACGAGGGCGCCGTTGTTGTCGAGCAGCCGGAATCCGGCCCGATCGAGGAAGCTACTCGCCACCGAGTTGCGCGACGTGGGCACGAATCTGCCTGTGATCCGTCGGTGCCCCCGCGCGGCAACGAGAACGGCCACCTCGGCGAGCAGCGCATCCTCGACCCCCCGACCGAGCACCCGACAGCTGAGCAGCAGGTTCTGCAGCTCGCCACGGGCGAGATCGATGATGGCCAGTCCGATCGTGCCCTCGTCTCCGAAACGGTCCGCGTAGTCACACGCGACGACGGAGTGATCCGGCGACGAGATCAACTGCTGGATCTCGGCCGGTGTCATCCGCTCGGTCGTGAGGTTGAACTGGTTGGTCTTCTGCGTGAGTTGAGCCAGACGCGGCACGAGCGACGCGTCGTCAACGCGGAACGAGAGGCGGATGTCGAGTGAAGCGAGGAACGACTCCATGTCGGCAGCCTCGGCCCGGCGCCGCTCTCCGCGTGCCTGATACTGAAGGGTCTTGGCACGGTCTTCGTCGAGGACGACAGAGCGCGGGAACCAGTCGGTGACGACGGTGTCGACGAACCACGAGGGGAGTTGATCGATCCGGGTCGGGAAGTCGGGCACAGCGACGTCCGGCAAGGTCGACCTGACGAGATCGCGCTCGACCGGATTGTCGTCGACGAACACGAACGAGTCGAGACCGAGATCCAACCGAGACGCCATCTCTGCGATCCGATCGGCTTTGTTCGTCCAGCCGGCATCGACCTCCACGAAGTCGCCGGTTCGAAGCACCATCCCGGGGTGTTCCTCGAGCACCTCGGCGACGATCGCCGGATCGTTCTTCGATACGACGGCGAGCAGGACGCCAGTCTCCTTCAGCGCGAGGACCTGGCGTTGGAAGTCGCGGAAGCACTTGCCGGACCCCTCTTCGCCAAGCGCGATGCCCGACATGCCGTCCTCACCGATCACCCCGCCCCAGAGCGTGTTGTCGAGGTCGAGGACCAGCACCTTGCGGGCGGCGCTGCGGGTCGCAGCGACGATCCGTCGAAGTTCGTCGGCGAGCACCTGGAAGCCAACCGTGCTCCAGCGGATCCGTCCGAGATACCAGTAAGAGTCGTTGACGAGCGTCGCACGACCGTGCTCCTCCGCAAGGCCCCTCACATCGAGTACCGAGACGTTGCCCAACTCGGCCGCAAGGCGCGCCAACGTCGTGTCCCAACTCGCCCGACTGGCGAACCGGCCTCGAGGTTCGGCGGCGTCGGCGAACGATGCGGCCGATCTCCACGGCGCCAGCAATGTGGAGACCACAACGCGAACCGAGGGGTGATCCCGAGCGAACGCCTCGACGCGGTCGCCCAGTTCGTCGAGAAGGTCGACCGATCCGAGCGGTGCCAGCAACGAGTCGCCATCAGGACAGACGACCACCATCTCGGTCAACGGGTCCGACGGAGGGGCAGTCGGATCGATCAACCAGCCGAGGAGATCGGCAACGCCACCGACGACGACATCGTGCTCCTTGAGCAGTCCTGCGAGTGGTTGCATCGTCGAGTTGGAGACAAGGACGATACGCATCGCGCGTCAGGCCTCCAAGAGCTCCACGAGACCCATCGGGCCGAGAACGAACGCGACATGCCGCCCGCCGAACAGCACGGCGGGTGTTGGCGGCGAGACGGTGCGGCAACCGGTGGCTTCGAGATCGACGATGGCAGACGCGATCTCGACGACCTCGTAGCAGAGGTGATAGTAGGTTTGGCCACGGCGGACGACACCAGCAACCATCTCCCCGGAGACCAACTCGATAGCTGGGCCGCCATCCACGGACAGGATGCACAGATCGGCGCGTTGTCGCGGGTCATGGACGATTCCCGAATCGTGAGTGATGACGTGCGATGCGATGACCCACGCTCGCATCTGCTCGATGTCCCGACACGCAACACCGACATGATGAATCCGGTCGAGTCGCGGCATGGTTTCAGCATAGGAGGCGGTCAGCTCCGCGAGAGGTGCTTCCGCCGGCACTACCCTGCTCGTGTCCGAGATCGAAGGATGTTTCGTGGACATCATTCCCTTCAACCGCCCGTACACGAGCCCACGCGCAGCGTCGGCCATGATGGATGCCGCCGAGCGCGGTCACCTGTCCGGCGACGGCCACTACACCAAGCTGGCCAACACCCTCCTCAGGGCGCTCACGGGCGCGAACCGGGTGTTGCTGACCACCTCGTGCACACATGCGCTCGAGATGTCGGCGATGTTGCTCGACGTCGGCCCGGGCGACGAAGTGATCATGCCGTCGTTCACGTTCGTCTCGACCGCGAACGCATTCGCCCTGCGCGGAGCCCGACCGGTGTTCGTCGACATCCGCCCCGACACGTTCAACCTCGACGAGCGGCTCATCGAAGACGCCATCACCGAACGGACGAAGGCGATCGTGGTCGTGCACTATGCGGGTGTTGCCTGCGAGATGGACGAGATCATGGACATCGCCGGCAGGCACGGCATTCCGGTGATCGAGGACAACGCACACGGGTTCGGTGGCCGCTACCGGGGCCGGAACCTCGGCACGATCGGTTCACTCGCGACACTGTCGTTCCACGAGACCAAGAACATCCAGTGCGGTGAAGGCGGAGCCCTGCTCGTCAACGACGAGGCCAAGTTCGAGCCCGCCGAGATCCTGCGCGAGAAGGGGACGAACCGCAGCCGGTTCTTCCGCGGCCAGGTCGACAAGTACACCTGGGTCTCGCTCGGCTCGAGCTACCTGCCGTCTGACCTCCTCGCTGCGTACCTGGTGACGCAACTCGAGGAGTTCGAGGAGATCCAGCGTCGTCGCCGCACGATCTGGGACCGGTACCGGACCGAACTCGCCGACTGGGCACCCGAGCGAGGCTTCTCGTTCCAGTACTGCCCCGATGACCGTGAGCATCCGGCACACCTGTTCGCGCTGATGGCGCCCGATCTCGAGGCGCGCCAAGCGATGATCAAGCACCTCGGCGAACACGCCATCAAGGCGGTCTTCCACTATGTGCCGTTGCACAGCTCGCCGGTCGGCTCATCCTTCGGCGAGCGGCACCTGCCGGTGACCGACGACGTCAGCGAGAGGCTGGTCCGGCTGCCGCTGTTCCCCACCCTCGCCGACCACGAGGTGGACCGGGTGATCGCCGCAGTCCGATCGTTCTGATCAGCGGCGGGAGAGTCGCTCTCCGAGGCTCGAGTAGCGGACGATGCAGTAGAAGGCTCGCACCCCGTCGCGCCAACCGATCTTCTTGCCCTCGGCGTAGGTGCGGCCGGAGTACGAGATGCCGACCTCGTACACCCGCCAGCCGCCCCGGGCGATCTTGGCGGTGATCTCCGGCTCGAAGCCGAAGCGGTCCTCCTCGATCTCGATGCTCTGGATCACGTTGCGACGGAAGGCCTTGTAGCAGGTCTCCATGTCGGTCAGGTTGAGGTCGGTGAACACGTTCGACGCGAGCGTCAGCAGCTTGTTGCCGAGCGAGTGCCAGAAGTACAGCACCCGGTGCGGACGGCTGCTCACGAAGCGCGACCCGAACACCACGTCGGCCTTGTCGGCGACCAACGGCTCGAGCAGCAGCACGAACTCCTCCGGGTCGTACTCCAGGTCCGCGTCCTGCACCACCACGTACTCGCACGTCGCGAGCGCGAACCCCGTGCGCAGCGCAGCACCCTTGCCCTGGTTGACCGGCTGGAGCACCACGCGCACGCGTGGTTCGTCGAGGGCCCCGAGGATCTCGCGGCTCTTGTCGGTGGAGCCGTCGTCGACGACGATCACCTCACCGACGCAGGGTTGCGCGAGCACCGCGTCGACGACGGTGGCGACCGTCGCCTCCTCGTTGAAGCACGGGATGACCACGCTGAGGCAGCCCGGAGGAACGCTGGTCATCCGGGCGAGTGTAGCGATCGGGTTCACGGACGAAGGGCTGCCCGGAGCGCCGCGACTGCCATGTGCGGCCGCCCGTGGCCGAGCGCGACGAGCACCTGGAGGACGCTCTGCAGGCGGACCGTGAGCCGCACCTGGCCGGCCCGCGCGGCGCGGCGCCACCCGCGCGCGGCGGCTGCGGCTGCGAGCTCTCGACACGCTGCGTTCTCCTCGTCGGTTCGCGTGGTCGTGAGCGAGTTCTGCTGCGTCTCCGATGCGGCGTGGCGTCGGTAGCGGAACACCCGGGAGGGTTCGAGCTCGATCGAACCACCGGCGAGCAGGATCCGCCCGTAGAGCACGAGGTCCATCACCTGACGCCAACGGTCGTCCCACATCGGCCGTTCCAGTGCCGCCCAGCGGTACGACACGGCCGGGCAGTAGAAGAACTGACCGCGCAGCAGCAGCTGCAGCCCGCGTTCGCCCTCGAGCCGCTCCAGGCGGCGCGGCCAGAGCCACCCCTTCACGCGGTCCGGCAGCGGCAGGTGCGGGTGGCCGGCGTGATCCACCACGGTCACCCGCGGCGCGACGGCGGCGGCGTCCGGGTGCGCGGCGTGGGCGGCACGCATCGTCGCGACGTACGAGGGCTCGAGCAGGTCGTCGGCGTGGAGGATCACGCCGAGCTCCGAACCGATCTCGATCGCCGCGTCGACGCACCGGTTGAAGTTGCCCGCCACGCCGAGCGTCGTCGGGTTCCGGCGCAGACGGACACGCGGATCGCCCACGGCGGCCACGACCGCGGCAGCGCTGTCGTCCGGTGAGTCGTCCACCACCACGCAGATCCAGTCGGCGTCGGTCTGGGCGACGACGCTGTCGAGCGTCTCGCGCAGGTAGCCGGGGTTCGCGTAGTACGGCACGGTGACGGCGTAGGGGCGGGCGGGCATGCTGCGACGACGCTAGGGCGTCCACCCGCGGACGCGCGGGCAACGTCGCCGTTCGCGGCCCATCGCCTACGCTCGACCGCCATGTCCACCACCGCGCAGCAGGCACTCGTCCTCCTCGTCGGCGGGCTCGCGACCGGGTCCGTCATCCTGCGTCTGGCCCGCCGTCGGCTGCTCAGCACCCGCTACGCGATCGGGTGGCTGGTCGTTGGCTTCCTCATCGCCGTGGCCGCCGCGCTCATGCCCTACGTCGGCCGGATCGGACGGCTCGCGGACATGACCCCGACGGCCGTGCTGCTCACCATGAGTTCGGTGCTCCTGCTGGCGATCTCCGTGCAGCTGTCGATCAGCGTGTCGCTCCTCCAGGAGCGGCTGCGATCCACCGCCGAGGCACACGCCCTGCTCGCCCGCCGGCTCGACGAACTGGAGCAGCGTGCCTCCGTCTGACCCGGCGGCGCTCCGCACCGACGGCGTCCTCGTCGTCATCCCGGCCTACAACGAACGCGACTGCATCGCGGACGTCGTCGACGACGTGAAGGGTGCCGGCTATGCGTGCCTCGTGGTCGACGACGGCAGCAGGGACGACACCGCGACGATCGCGGCGCGCCACGGAGCGGCCGTGGTGCGGCTCCCGATCAACCTGGGTGTCGGGGGCGCGCTCCGCACCGGCTTCCGTTATGCCGTCGACCACGGGCACCACACCGTGGTGCAGGTCGACGCCGACGGCCAGCACGTCACCGAGCACGTCCGCCACCTGCTCGACGCGCTGGACGACGGCGACCGCGACATGGTGATCGGCAGCCGCTTCCTCGGCGAGGGTCGCTACCGGATGCGGTCGGTGCGCATGCTGTGCGTTCGACTGCTCCGGCTGGTCATCCGCGTGAGTGGCGGGGTGCGCATCAGCGACCCGACGTCCGGGTTCCGGGCGATCCGCCGGCCGCTGCTCGATGCGTTCGCCGCCGACTTCCCCGCCCACTACCTGGGCGACACCTTCGAAGCCGTGCTCGTGGCGGCCCGGCGCGGCTACCGGCTGGGCGAGATCCCGGTCGAGATGCGCGAACGCCAGGGCGGCCGGCCGTCGGCCGACCTGTACGCGTTGGTGCAATCGATGCTCCGGGCCTGCACGATCCTCCTGACGGGCACCACGTTCGATCTGCCGCACCGGTCGGGGGCCGGACGGTGACCACCTCACGCCGAATCGGTGCCGACGTCGCCATCTTCGTGGTGCTGCTCGGTCTGCTCCTCACGTGGACGATCGGGACGCCGCTGTTCGCAGCGCCCGACGAGCCGGCACACCTCTACAAGGCCTACGGCACCGCGCACGGGCAGGCGACGGGGACACCGATCAGCGAGGAGTTGCCGAATTTCCGCCGCTTCGACGTCCCCGAGGAGATGGGTCAGTCACCCGGGGCCATGTGCTGGATCTTCCAGCCCGAGGTGCCGGTGTCGTGCGAGACGCCGGGCCGCTCCCCCGCCGGTGAGTCCACCGCGGCGGTGTACCCGCCGTTCTGGTACGGGTTGGTCGGTGGCGGGGCTCGGCTGCTGGACCAGGACACGAGTCAGCGTGCGTACCGCGCCATCGGCGCTGCGCTGTGTGCGGCGCTGATCGC
>WLDE01000064.1 GCA_009704985.1 Actinomycetota bacterium
CCAGCTCGCCGGCGAGCTCGGCGTCGAAGGCGTCGTCGAACGAGATGGTCTCGGTCGCGTCGGACCCACCGTCACCGTTGGGGGCGCCACCCTCGGCACCCGACCACGCAGCGGTCGGGGTGAGGCTGACCTTGCCCTTCTCGTCGATCTCCTCGACGACGACCTCGATCTCCTGGCCGAGCTGCAGGACGTCCTCGACGGAGTTGATCCGCTTGCCACGGCCGAGCTTGGAGATGTGCACCAGACCGTCGCGGCCGGGGAGGATGTTGACGAAGGCGCCGAACTTGGTGATGTTGACGACCCTGCCCATGTAGGTGGCACCGACCTCGGCCATCGGCGGAGCGACGATCGCCATGATGCGGGCCTTGGCCTCCTCCATGCGGAACGCCTCGACGGCGCCGATGGTGACGATGCCGACCGAGCCGTCGTCGTCGACCGCGATGTCCGCACCGGTCTCCTGCTGGATGGTGTTGATGACCTTGCCCTTCGGGCCGATGACCTCGCCGATCTTGTCCATCGGGATGGTGATCGAGATGATCTTCGGCGCCGTGGCGGCGACCTCGGCGCGCGGGGCGTCGATGCAGGCGTTCATGTTGGCCAGGATCTGCGTCCGGGCCTCCTTCGCCTGGTCGAGCGCGGCGGCGAGCACGTCGGCGGGAATGCCGTCGATCTTGGTGTCGAGCTGCAGCGCGGTGATCGCGTCCTCCGTACCGGCGACCTTGAAGTCCATGTCGCCGAACGCGTCCTCGGCACCGAGGATGTCGGTGAGGGTGGTGTACTTGCCCTCGGCGTACACCAGGCCCATCGCGATGCCGGCCACCGGCGCCTTGATCGGCACACCGGCGTCCATCAGCGCGAGCGAACCCGAGCACACCGACGCCATCGACGTCGAGCCGTTGGAGGCGAGCACCTCGGCCACGAGGCGCAGCGTGTAGCTGAAGTCCTCCTGGCTCGGCAGCACCGGCAGCAGCGCACGGGCGGCGAGCGCACCGTGGCCGATCTCGCGGCGCTTCGGCGAGCCGACGCGGCCGGTCTCACCGTTGGCCCACGGCGCCATGTTGTAGTGGAACAGGAAGTACTTGTGGGTCTCCGGGCTCAGCGTGTCGAGCAGCTGGTTCATGCGCGGCATGGCCATGGTGACGACGTTCATCACCTGGGTCTCGCCGCGCTGGAACAGGCCCGTGCCGTGCGCCGTCGGCAGGATGCCGACCTCGCTCGACAGCGGACGCAGGTCGCGCGGGCCGCGACCGTCGATGCGCATGCCCTCCTCGACGATCCGCTTGCGGACCGCCTTCTTGGTGAGGCTGCGCACCGCCTCGCGGATCTCGCGCTCGCGACCGGCGAAGTTCCGCGGGTCGTCGATCGTGCCGGCGAGGGCGGTGACCGCCGCGTCGGCGGCGGCGTCGGTGGCGGCGTTGCGCTCGGCCTTGCCGGCGATCTTGATCGCCTCGGCGACCTGCGCGCCGACGGCGTTCTCGACGGCGGTGAAGACGTCGTCGCCGTAGTCGTGGGCGACCGAGTACTCCATCGTCTTGATGGGGCCCTTGGTGGCGATCACCGAGGCGACGAGCTGACGCTGCAGCGCGATCGACTCCTTGATCCAGGTCTTGCTGGCCTCGAGGCCACCGGCGAGCGCGGCCTCGTCGACCTTGGGTGCGCCGTTGGCGTAGTACTCGAAGCTCTTCGAGGTACCACCGGCCTCGACCATCATGATCGCGACGTCGCCCGAGTCGAGCTGACGACCGGCGACGACGAGCTCGAACGTGCTGGCCTCGCCCTCTTCGTAGGTCGGGTGGGGGATCCACTCGCCGCTCTGGCTGTAGGCCACGCGGACGGCGCCGATCGGACCGTCGAACGGGATGCCCGAGATCATCAGCGACGCCGAGGCGGCGTTGATGCTGAGCACGTCGTGCGGGTTCTGCATGTCGGCACCGAGGATCGTGAGCACGACCTGGACCTCGTTGCGGAAGCCGTCGGGGAACGCCGGCCGCAGCGGGCGGTCGGTGAGGCGGCAGGTGAGGATCGCGTCCTCGGTGGGACGGCCCTCACGACGGAAGAACGAGCCGGGCACCTTGCCGGCGGCGTAGGCACGCTCCTCGACGTCGATGGTGAGCGGGAAGAAGTCCGCGCCGGGGCGGGGCTCCTTGGCCGCGTTCGCCGTGGCGAGGACGGTGGTGCGGCCCAGCTGGGCGACGACGGCGCCCTGGCTCTGCTGGGCGAGCTTGCCGGTCTCGAACGACAGGGTCTTGTCGGTCCCCGACACGGGGCCCGACACTCGGATGGCGTCGGCCACGCGAGTCTCCTTTCGGCCGGGCGCGTTGTGTCTCGCGCCTCGACGGTTGGAGCGGCAGGCGACCGGTTCCCAGTCGGCAGGACCGGAGCTGCGACCCGGGCACTGCCCTGGTGGGGCCGCCGGGGAGCCTCGGTCGAGGCGACTGACAACCGATCCGGTGATCCGCTCGGTTGATGTGTTGTGGCGAGGTTAGCAGCGCGCCCGGCGAACCGGGCGGATGCCCCCACCCGGCCGGGGACGCGCGAACGCCCTGACCAGGCCGGATCCGTCGGGATCGGGGTCAGGGCGTCGGTTCGGGCGCGGGTGCCGGGCGCGGGCCCGGCGGGGATCAGCGGCGCAGGCCGTTGGCGGCGACGATCGCGCGGTAGCGCTCGACGTCGATGTTCTTCACGTAGTCGAGCATGCGCCGGCGACGGCCGACCATCATCAGCAGGCCACGACGGCTGTGGTGGTCCTTCTTGTGCTTCTTCAGGTGCTCGGTGAGCTCGTTGATGCGAGCGGTGAGCAGCGCGATCTGCACCTCGGGCGAACCGGTGTCGCTGTCGTGCAGCTTGTGCGCGCCGATGGTTGCGTTCTTGTCGACCATGGGAGTCATGCCTTCCAGATGTGGAGGTCGCCGCCGCACCGGGACGGTGCGTCGGCATCACGCGAGAGGCCGGAGCGGTGCGCAACGGTCCCTGACGGACGCAGCGATGCTATCGCTCCCGTCCGGCCCTCCCAACGGCGCCGGCTCGTACACTCCACCCGATGTTCACGGGGATCGTCGAGGAGTTGGGCACCGTGCTGGACAGCCGTCCGCACACGAGCGAGTGGGGCGAGGGCGTGCGCCTCACCATCGCCGCCTCCGTGGTGCTCGAGGGCTCCGGGCTCGGTGCCTCGATCGCCGTCAACGGCTGCTGCCTCACCCTCGTCGAGCAGGGCGTGCTCGACGACGGCACCACGTGGTGGAGCACCGACGTGAGCGACGAGACGCTGGCCCGCACCAACGTCGGCGGACTGCGTGCCGGTGACCGGGTGAACCTCGAGCGGCCGATGGCGCTCGGCGACCGGCTCGGCGGCCACATCGTGCTCGGCCACGTCGACTGCACCGGCGAGATCGTGTCCGCCGCACCCGACCTGGTCGTCCGGATCCCCGCGGCGAACATGCGCTACCTGGTCGAGAAGGGATCGGTCACCGTCGACGGCATCAGCCTCACCGCGTTCGACCTCACCGACGACACGTTCCGGGTGGCGGTCATCCCGCACACCGCCGAGGTCACCACCCTCGGCGTGAAGGGTCCCGGCGCCACGGTGAACATCGAGACCGACGTGCTGGCCAAGCACATCGAACGGCTCGTCCTCCCCTACCGCGACGCCGCCGCGCCGCACTGACCGGCCCGCCGTGAGCGTCGGCGTCGAGATCCGGGGGCTCTCGAAGTCGTTCGGTGCGCTCGACGTGGTGCGGCCGCTCGACCTCGACGTCGAGCCGGGCGCGTTCGTGTCGCTCGTGGGGCCCTCCGGGTGCGGCAAGTCCACGCTGCTGCGCATGGTCGCCGGCCTCGAGGTCCCCTCGAGCGGAAGCGTGCGCATCGGCGGTCGATCACCGGCCGAGGTGCGTGCCGAGAAGCGCCTCGCCGTGGTGCCGCAGCAGCCGGGCCTGCTGCCGTGGCGCACCGTCGCGCAGAACGCACGGCTGCTGCTCGAGGTGAACCGCCGCCGGTCGCCCGCGCACCACCCCGACCCGCTCGACCTCCTCGCGGAGGTGGGCCTCACCGACTTCGCCGACGCGTACCCGCACGAGCTGAGCGGCGGCATGCAGCAGCGGGTGGCGCTCGTGCGCGGCTTCGCGCTCGGGGCACCGCTCGTGGTGATGGACGAACCGTTCGCCGCGCTCGACGAGATCACGCGCACGGAGATGCGCGACCTGCTGGCGCGGCTGCTCGAGCAGCATCCGGCCACGGTGCTGTTCGTCACCCACTCCATCGCGGAGGCCGCCCACCTGTCCGACCGGGTGCTCGTGATGGCCCCGCGACCGACCTCGGTCGTCGCCGACGTCGCGATCGCCCTGCCTCGGCCGCGCACCACGGCGATCGAGGACACCCTCGCGTTCACGGAGGTGTGCGCCGAGCTGCGACGCCACCTGCACGGGGCGATGCGGTGAACCTGCGACCGGCACCCGCGGTGCGGCGAGTGCGGTCGGGTCGCGGCCGGGCGACCCGGCGATGGCACGCGGTCGCGCCGGTCGTCGGCATCGCCGTGTTCCTCGGAGTGTGGGAGGGCTTCGTCCGCTGGCGCGACGTGCGCCCGTTCGTGCTCACCGCACCGAGCGACATCGTCGGCTACCTCGGTCGGGCGCCCGGCGACTTCGCGTCGGCGTCGCTCGTCACCGCCCGCCACGCGCTGGTCGGCTTCGCGATCGCGCTGGTGATCGCACTCGCGATCGGTGCCGTGATGAGCGCGTCCCGCTTCGTCGAGCGTGCCGTGCAACCGGTGCTCGTGCTGGTGCAGGTGGCGCCGTTCGTCGCCTACATCTCCTCGGTCGTGCTGTGGCTCGGGGCCGGCGACCCGCCCGTGCACTTCACCACGGCGCTCGTGTGCCTGCCCCCGTTCGCGTTCGCCGCGGCGGCGGGCATGCGCGGCGCCGACCCGGCGAGCCGCGAGCTGTTCGCCTCGGTCGACGCGTCGCGGGTCGAGGTGCTGTGGCGGTTGCGGTTGCCGTCGGCGATGCCGTCGCTGTTCACCGCGGCCCGCTACGACACCGGCCTCGCGCTGATCGCCGCCTACCTGGTGGAGGGCAGCAACTTCGCCGACGACGGCCTGGGGGCGATCGGTCGGCGTTCGGCGGCGCAGAACCTCGGCGACGCGCTGTGGGCCACGGTGTTCTGCATGGTGGTGCTCGGCACGCTCGCGCTGGCGCTCATCGGCCTCCTCGAGCGCTGGTTGCTGCACTGGCACTCGAGCCAGCGCCGACGGTCCCGGGCCTGACCGCGGTCGCCGTTCCGATCAGCCCTGCGCGCGTTCGCCCCGCTCGGCCTTCGCCACGATCGTCGCCACGAGGGTCGCCCTCGTCGGTCCCGGCTCGGCCACCGGCGGAGCGTCGGTCGACGGTCCGACGGCGCGGAGGGGCGACTCGACCGAGATCCGAATCCCGGCCCTGCGGGCCGCCTCGTTATCGTCGCAGCCATGACCGAGTCCCCGGATGCCGCGCTTGCGGACCTGCGACGGCGCATCGACGACCTCGACCGCGAGTTCGTGCGGATCGTCGCACAACGGCTCGCGGTGTGCGAGGAGGTGGCCGAGGTGAAGCGCGGCACGGGCGCCGCGGTGATCCAACCGGCACGCGTGCGCGACGTCGTGACGTCGCGTCGCCAGCTCGCGATCGACGCCGGCGTCGACCCCGACTTCGCCGAACAGCTCTTCCGCGTGCTGCTCGCCGAGACGCACCGGATCGAGGTCGCCGGCGAGCGCGACGACCCGGCCCCCGACAAGGTGGCCCAGCCCGAGGGCGTGCGGTCGGGCCTCGACACGGTCGCCACGCGCATCGACCACCTCGTCGTCGCGGTGGACGACCTCGACACCGCGGTCGCGTCGTTCACCGGGTCGTTCGGGTTCCACCGCACCCACCTCGCGGGCGGTGACGTGCCGGGCATCGTCGCGCTCGCCGCCGGCGGCGTCACGCTGGTGCTCGTCGGACGCGAGGCGTCGCCCGCCGTCGCCCGCTACCTCGAACGGCACGGCGGCGGCGTCCAGCACGTGGCGATCGAGGTGCTGAACGCGGGCTACGCGCGGGCCTGCCTCGCCGACGCGCAGGCGTCGCTGCTCACCAACGTCGTCGTCGACGACGCCGGCCACGAGCAGTTCTTCGCGGCCCGCGACCCTGCGAGCGGGGTGCAGCTCGGGTTCATCGCCCGCACCGGCCACCGGGTGGGGGTCGCCGCCGCCAACGTGCTCCGGATGTTCGACGAGCTCGTCGACGGCTGATCCGGCCGCACCCACCGCGTCGGGCCGATCCTCCGGCGGACGACTTGCCATGCTGTGGCGATGACGATCGATCGCACCGCCACCCTCGCCAACTGGATGGACGCCCCGTACCACCGCAGCGCGTTCCAGCGTGTCCGCGAGATCACGCCCACGGCGCTGATCGAGCGCGGGGCCGAAGTTCGGCGACTGGAGCGCGATCCCCGCCCGCTCGACCACGTCACCTTCGCCGATCGACACGGACGCACGACCACCTGGGCCGAGCACCTCGCGTCCTCGTCGTGCGACGCCGTCTGCGTGCTCCACGACGGCCGCATCGTCGACGAGCGCCACCTCGGCACGATGCACGAACGGCGGCCACACCTGCTGATGAGCGTCTCCAAGTCCGTGTGCGGGGCAGCGCTCGGCATCGCCGTCGGTCGGGGCCGCCTGCGCGCGGACGACCTCGTGACCGACGTGGCCCCCGAGTTCGCGGGCACGAGCCTCGACGGTGCCACCGTGCGCCACGTGATCGACATGACCGCGGGCACCGACTTCGTCGAGGACTACGACGTCTACGTCGAGGCCGACGCGGCGGTGCCGCTCATCGACTACGAGATCCACGCCGGCTACCGACCCCTCCACGGCCGGCAGCCGCTCGGCACGCTCGGGCACTTCCGTACCTACGGCACCGCCTTCCCGCACGGCGCGCGCTTCCAGTACCGGTCGCCGCTCACCAACGTCGCCGCACGGCTGATCGAGGTGGTGGAGGACCTGCCCTACCCGGAGATCGTGGCGCGCGACCTGTGGGGCCCGATCGGGATGGAACACGATGCCGACGTGATGCTCGACCCGCTGCGACACCCCGTGGTCGAGGGCGGCATGAGCTGCACGTTGCGCGACCTGGCCCGCTTCGGCCAGATGTACCTCGACGACGGCGTGGTCGACGGCCGGCAGGTCGTGCCGCAGGCGTGGGTGGCCGACACCCGCGACGGCGACGACGTGTGCGCCGCGGCGTTCGAGGCCCAGGAGGGCGGCAACCACGACGGATGGTCGATGTACCGCAACGCGTTCTGGGTGATCGAGCGAGATCAGGTGTTCAGCGGGATCGGCATCTTCGGGCAGTACTGCTGGATCCACCGGCCGAGCCGGACCGTGATCGCCCGCTTCTCCACCTACCCGACGGCCTTCCCGGAGGACCTGTCGGCCGAGACGCTCCGAGGGTTCACCGCCGTGGCGGAGCACCTCGCCGCCCATCCCGGCTGACCAACGCCGCACGCGGTCGGGCGCCGGCCGGCACCGACCGGCACCGACCGGCACCGACCGGCACCGACCTCAGTCGTCGTCCGGTGCCTTGAGCGTGAGGTAGAGCGCGAGCAGCCCGAGCAGCACCACCACGAGCAGCACGCCCCGGATCATCCAGAACAGCGTGCCGAGCACGAAGCGCAGCAGGATCCATCCCACGACCAGCACGAGCACCCAGCCGACCACCGTGGCGAGCGCCGAGCGGCTCGACGTGCGCAGCGACATGACGGAAGTCTGGCACCCCGCGCGGGCGCGGCGTGCGCGACAGTGTCGCCATGACGCCCGAGCTCCACCCGGACATCGCCCCCCTCGGCTTCCTGCTCGGCACGTGGTCGGGCCGCGGTCACGGCGAGTACCCGACGATCGAGCCGTTCGACTACCTCGAGTCGATCACCTTCGGGCACGTCGGCAAGCCGTTCCTGTCGTACGTGCAGCGCACGCGTCACGCCGCCGACGGTCGCCCGCTCCACGCGGAGTCGGGCTACCTGCGCATGCCACGACCCGGCCTGGTCGAGCTCGTGCTCGCCCACCCCACCGGCGTGACCGAGATCCTCGAGGGCACGTTCGACGGGTCGAGGTTCGTGCTCCGCTCGACGTCGATCGGCCGGACCTCCTCCGCGAAGCAGGTCACCGCCGTCGAGCGCGACATCACGAGCGACACCTCCACCGGCCACGACGTGCTCCGCTACGAGCTCCGCATGGCCGCCGTGGGGCTGCCGATGACGCACCACCTCGCGGCCACGCTGCGGCGCGAAGTGCCCGACGAGCTGAACTGAACCGACCACCCCGCGCGGGCGGCGCGCGCAGGGGTTGCGTCACGACGACACCGAGTGGATAGGGTGCTGGCACGCACGGCAGTGCGGGGGCACCGCGTCACCTTCTCGCAACGACGCGACGTCCCCGCCGTGCTCTGGCACAACCGATCACCCTCGATCACCCGTTCCGGAGGTCTGCCTTGTCGCGTCGCCCTCTCGCCGCTCTCGCGGCGCTCGTCCTGCCGTTGTCGGTCCTCGCCGCGTGCGGGGACGACGACTCGGCGGACGACCCCGCCGGTTCCGACGGTCCACCAGCGTCGGCTGATCCGTCCACGCCCACCACCGACGCCGACGTCGTCGCCGGGCAACCCTTCCCCAGCGCGCGCTGCGAGGCCAACCGTGCTGCGGGCACGATCCGCTACCTGTCGAGCTTCGATTACGCGGCGACGGCCTCCATCGTCGAGGTGCTCGTCGCCGACGCGAAGGGCTACTTCGAGGAGCTCTGCCTCACCGTGGAGCTCGCACCCAGCTTCTCCACCGCGAACTACCCCGAGCTCGCCGCGAACAACGCGCAGTTCTCGTCCGGCGGTTCGTTCAGCGAGGTGGTCGACTTCGCCACGAAGAACGAGGCGCAGTTCGTGGTGGTGGCCGTGGAGGGCAAGACCGGCATCGACGGCCTGATCGTGAAGGATGGCGGCCCCACCGACCTCGCCGGCCTCGCCGGCCTCGCCGGGTCGACGATCGGCGTGAAGGGCAAGATCACCCCGAGCGTCGCGGCGATGCTCGCGCAGGCCGGGCTGGTGGAGGGCACCGACTACACGACGGTGCTGCTCGACGGCTTCGACCCGAAGGTGCACATCGAGGTGCCCGAGATCGTCGGCTTCCCCGGCTACAAGAGCAACGAACCGAAGCAGCTCGAAGCCGCGGGCGTGCCGTTCACCCTGTTCGACCCGGCCGAGTTCGGCATCCCCGGCAGCTTCGGGATCCTGTACACGAACGCCCAGTTCCTGAACGAGCACCCCACCGCCGCCCAGGACTTCGTGCGGGCCGCCATGCGCGGGCTCGCCGACGCCGTCGCCGATCCGGCCGAGGCGGCGGAGATCGCGCTGGGCTACATCAACGCGAACGGCAACGCGATGTTCCTGTCGCCCGAGGGCGAGACCGCCCGCTGGGCGGTGGAGGCCGAGCTCGTACGGTCCACCAACAGCCGCACACCGCTGGGTGTGCCCGAACCCGAGCTGCTGCGCGACGAGGTCGGGACCTACGCCGCGATCGGGCTCTTCCAGGGCACCGCCCCCGACATCACCCCCTTCGTCGACACCTCGCTGATCAGCGGGGTCTACGCGGCCGACGGCACCGTCGTCTGGCCGGGCACCTGACACCAGCGAGCAGGAGATCACGATGACCACGACCGATCCGACCACCCACGGCCTGCTCTCGCTGCCGCTCGACGAGCTCATGGCGCTCGCCCGACAGCGACGCGACGCCGCCCACGGCACCCGCATCACCTACTCGCCGAAGGTGTTCATCCCGCTGACGATGCTGTGCAACGACACGTGCGGCTACTGCACGTTCGCGCAGCCGCCGGCGCGACTCGAGCAGCCCTACCTGCTGCCCGACGACGTGCTGCGCATCGCCCGCCAGGGCGCCCGGCGCGGGTGCCACGAGGCGCTGTTCACGCTCGGCGAGCGTCCCGAGGACCGCTACGAGGTCGCGCGCGCCTTCCTCCGCGACCACGGCTACGACTCCACGGTGCACTACGTCGCGGCGATGGCGCAGCTGGTGCTCGACGAGACCGGCCTGCTCCCCCATGCGAACGCCGGGGCGCTCCACCACGACGAGCTGGCGCTGCTGCGGCCCGTCTCGCCGAGCCAGGGCATGATGATCGAGAGCGTCCGCGACGACCTCGCCTGCCATGCCGCCGCGCCGGACAAGGTGCCCGCCCGCCGGCTCGCCACGCTCGAGGCGGCCGGTGAGCTGCAGATCCCGTTCACCACCGGCATCCTCGTCGGCATCGGCGACGAGCGCGCCGACCGCATCGCCGCGATGCAGGCCGTCGCCGCCTCGCACGAGCGCCACGGCCACGTGCAGGAGGTCATCGTCCAGAACTTCCTGCCGAAGCTCCGCACCGGCATGCAGAAGACGAAGGCCTGTCCGCCCGACGAGTACCTGTGGACGATCGCGATGGCACGCCTCGTGCTACCCGACTCGGTGCACCTGCAGGCGCCGCCCAACCTGAGCGACGACTTCGGTGTGCTGCTCGACGCCGGCATCGACGACTGGGGTGGCGTCTCCCCCGTCACGGCGGATCACGTGAACCCCGAGCGTCCGTGGCCCGACCTCGACGTGCTGCGCGAGGTCACCGAGGCTCGCGGCTTCGCCCTCGCGCCCCGGCTCACGATCTACCCCGAGTACGCGCGCCAGCCGGAGCGCTGGCTCGATCCGTCGCTGCGGTTCAAGGTGATGGACCGCAGCGACGCCGAGGGACTCGGCCGCGACGACCCCGGCGCGATCTGGCCGGAGAAGGTGACCGCCGCCGACGTCGTGCAGGACGGCGCCGAGGTCGTGCTCGTGGGCCATCGCAGCACCCAGTGGTACAGCGGCGCGAACAGCGAGCCGCCGCTGCTGGTCCCCGGCCGTGCCCACACCCGTCCCGGTTCGGCGATCGACGAGATCCTCCACGGCGTGCGCCTCGGCCAGGAGGTCGGCTTCGACGAGATCGTCGCCCTGTTCCGGGCCCGCGGCCCCGAGGTCGTCGCGATCGCCGAGCTCGCCGACGAGCTCCGCCAGGAGGCCGTCGGCGACGCCGTCACCTGGGTGCACAACCGCAACATCAACTACACGAACGTGTGCACCTTCAAGTGCCGGTTCTGCGGGTTCGCGAAGGGGAAGCTCACCCTGAACCTGCGTGGCACCCCGTACCTGCTCACCCTCGACGACATCGCCGAGCGGGCGAAGGAGGCGTGGGACCTCGGGGCGACCGAGGTGACGCTGCAGGGCGGCATCCACCCCGACTTCGACGGCGACTACTACATCGACGTCACCCGCGCCGTGAAGGACGCCGTGCCCGACATGCACGTGCACGGCTTCACCGCGTTGGAGGTCACCGAGGGTGCCCGCCGCCTCGGCGAGGACCTGCGCACCTACCTGCTGCGGCTCAAGGAGGCCGGCCTCGCGTCGCTGCCGGGCACCGCGGCGGAGATCCTCGACGACGAGGTGCGGGCGATCCTGTGCCCCGACAAGGTGAACACGGAGGAGTGGCTGGAGTGCCACCGCCAGGCCCACGGCGTGGGGCTGCGATCGAACGTCACGATCATGTTCGGCTCCGTCGAGCACCCCGAGAGCTGGGCCCGCCACCTGCTCGTCACCCGCGACCTGCAGAAGGAGACCGGCGGCTTCACCGAGTTCGTCGGGCTGCCGTTCGTGCACATGGCGTCGCCGATCTACCTGCAGCAGCGGTCGCGTCGCGGCCCGACGTTCCGTGAGAACCTGCTGATGCACGCGATCGCGCGCATCGCCTACCACGGCTGGATCCCGAACATCCAGGTGTCGTGGGTGAAGATCGGCCTCACCGGCGCGATCCAGATGCTCCGGTCGGGCTGCAACGACATGGGCGGCACGCTGATGAACGAGAACATCTCGCGTGCGGCCGGCGCCGCACACGGCCAGGAGATGACCCCGCAGCGCTTCACCCAGCTCGCGGAGCAGCTCGGCCGTCGCGCCGAGCAGCGCACCACGAGCTACGGCCGGGTGGACGCCGGGCTGGCGGGAGCCACGGCCGGCGAGTGACCCACCCGCTCCGGTCGCGCATCTCCCCGGATCCCGGGAGGATCCGCGACCGGAACGACCGGGGTCAGACCCCGAGGACGCTGCGGGCGTGCTCGATGTCCTGCTTCAACTGGGCGACGAGGGCGTCGATGCCGTCGAACTTCCGCTCGCTGCGCAGGAAGTGGGTGAACTCCACCTTGGCGTGCTCGCCGTAGAGGTCGCCCGTGAAGTCGAGCAGGTGCGCCTCGAGCAACGAGTGATCGGCGTGCTCGTAGAACGTGGGGCGCCGACCGAGGTTGATCGCGCACGCGCGACGGTCGCCGTCGGGGCGCAGGTACCACCCGGCGTACACGCCGTCGGCCGGCAGGCAGATCGCGTTGGGCACCTCCACGTTGGCCGTGGGGAACCCGAGCAGACGGCCTCGCTGGTCGCCCTGCACCACCGGCCCTCGGGCCTGGAACGGACGACCGAGCATCGCTGCGGCGAGCTCCACCTGACCGCCGGCCATGGCACGACGGATGGCCGTGGAGCTGAGCGGCTCGGCCACGCCGTCGCCGCGCTCCAGCAACTCGAGCGGCTCGACGTCGAAGTCGTGCTGCCGGCCGATCTCGCGGAGGAGGGACACGTTGCCGGTGCGGCCGCGACCGAAGTGGAAGTCCTCCCCCACCACGATCCGCTGAGCACCGAGCACGTCGACGAGCACGCGGCGGGCGAACCCCTCGGGGGACTCGGCGGCCTGCTGGTCGTCGAAGTGCACCAGGACCGTCGCGTCGACACCGGTGGCGGCGAGGAGCTCGAGCTTCTGGTCGAGGTCGGTGAGCAGCTTCGGCGCCGACTCGGGACGCACGACGGACGCCGGGTGCCGGTCGAAGGTGACCACGACCGAGTGGGCGCCGAGCTCGGCGGCCTGGCGACGGACCTCGGCGATGATCGCCTGGTGCCCCAGGTGCACGCCGTCGTACGCGCCGATGGTGAGCACGCTGCGCTGCGGACCGCCGTCGCTCCACGGCGACCGGGTCAGATCGGTGATCACCTGCACGGCCAGCGACGTTATCGGCCGACCGTGGTGGTGACGCCAGTTCGTGCGACCCGCCGCGAACCGCGGCTCGGTCCGGCAGCGGACCGGTGGCACCGCCCACCGCCGGCCACCGCCGCCCACCGCCGCCCACCGCCGCCGTGCGCTGGTCAGACGGGAAGCACCACGTCGGGCTTGATCCGGTCGGCACCGGCCCGTTCGACCACCGCGACCAGCTCACCCCGGGTGTCGAGCACCGCCCAGGGTCCGGGGCCCTGCCAGCGCTCGTCGGCCGGGAGGATCCGACCGTTGCGCACGAGCGCCACGGTGGCGTCGTCGAGGGTGACGGCCGGCCGGTCGCGCAGGGCCTGGGCGGGCGTCAGCAGCTCGGCCTCGTCGGGCGGGCGGGCCTCGGCCTCGGTGAAGCTGCCCGACGCGGTGCGGCGGAGGGTCCGCAGGTGGGCGCCGCCGCCGAGCAGGTGCCCGAGGTCGGCCGCGAGGGTGCGCACGTAGGTGCCCGACGAGCAGGTGACCTCGATGCGGTACACGAGCGGGTCGTCCGTCGGCTCCACCTCGAAGCGGTGCACGGTGACCGGACGCGGCTCCCGCTCGACCTCGATGCCCTCGCGGGCGAGCTCGTGCAGGCGACGGCCGTCGACCTTGAGCGCGCTCACCATCGGCGGCACCTGCATGATCGGGCCCGTCAGGTGCTCGGTGACCGCACGGCGCACCTGCTCGGGGGTGACCGCCATCTCGTGGCGGGCCGTGACCTCACCGGCGGCATCGAGCGTCGAGGTCTCGACGCCCAGTACGACCTCGGCCGTGTAGGTCTTGCCGAGCTCGGTGAGGAACCGCAGCAGTCGGGTGACGTTGCCGACCCCGACCAGCAGCACACCGGTCGCGTCCGGGTCCAGCGTGCCGGCGTGACCCACGCGGCGCTCGTGCAGCCGACGGCGCAGCATGCCGACCACGTCGTGGCTGGTGACCCCGGCGGGCTTGTCGACGACGGCGAGCCCGTGGACCTGAGCCGGGCGGCGCCGCGCCATCAGTCGCGGTCGTCCGTGTCGTCGAGATCGTCGTCGTCGAGATCGTCGTCTTCGAGATCGTCGTCGTCGAGATCGTCGTCGTCGAGATCGTCGTCGTCGAGATCGTCGTCGTCGAGATCGTCGTCGAGCTCCTCGTCGCGGACCCGCGGGGCGACATAGGGGTCGTCACCCTCGCGCTCGGGGCGCGACGGCAGCGTCTCGCTCGACAGCAACACGCGGTCGATCTGCTCGGCCGAACGGATCACCTGGTCGGGCCGGAAGGTGAGGATCGGGGTCTTCTTCGCCCGAACCTGACGACCGATCGACCCCTGGATGCGCACCCGGTGGGCGTTGAGCGCCTCGAGGATCTCCGCGTCGCCGTCCTCGCCGCGCAGCGAGTCGTAGTAGACGATCGCCCGGTTCATCTCCGAGTCGACGTCGATCGCGGTGATCGTCACCAGGTCGAGCCGCTCGTCGTCGATCCGGGTGAGCTCCTCCGCGATCACCTCGCGCAGCGACTCGTTCAGCCGCGCCGTACGCGGGTAGCGGTGCGTGCTCGGTGCCTGGGGGCGGCGGGGACGGGCCATGGGGTCGAGGCTATCGCCGGGCCGCGGAGCGGGCGGCGAGCAGCCGGCGATGTCCGCTCGGTCGAACGTCCGCTCAGTCGAACTGCGGCCGGGCCCGCAGGCTGCGCTTCAGCTCGGCCATGCCGCTCGTGGTCGCGATCAGCTCGATCGCGTCCCAGAGCCGCACCGCGTCCTCCCCCTTCGGCGCCTTGGCGATGACCGGACCGAAGAAGCTGTTCTCGTCGGGCGACCCCGGGTGGAAGGTGATGATCGGCGTGCCGACGTCCTTGCCGGTGCGCTCGAGCGCCAGCGCGGTCTCGGCTCGGATGTGCGCGTCGTGCGACTCGTCCTGCCAGTGGTCGGCGAACGACCGGTCGAGCCCCGACCGCTCGAGCGAGGCGGCGATGAACGCCGGCGTCTCGGCGCGCACGGCACCGCGCTGCTGCTCGACGTGGATGCCGGTCCCGTAGGCCGTGTACAGCCGGGCCACGGCGTCGTTCCCCTCGGCCAACCGCACCGCGTCCGCCACCCTGAGGCACTCCAGGCCCGCCAGGTGCCCGCGCCGGTACTCCGGCGTGTACCAGTCAGCGGTCTGCTGCTCGTTGAGCACCGCGAGGCTGATGAAGCGCCACTCCACCTCGTAGGAGCGCTGTCGTTGCACGTCCACCACCCACCGGGAGGTGATCCAGGCCCACGGTCAAACAGGATCCCAGAAGAAGTCGGCGTCGGCCATGGGCGTCACCCTAGCCAGTCGCTCAGCGACGCAGCAGCCGATCCACCCGACGGCTCGCCAGCACCAGCGCCACCACCGAGATCACCACCAGCACGAGCGCGTGCACCACCAGCGAACCGGTCCACACGCCCGCGTTCGCAGCGCGCACCAGGGCCACCCCGTGGTAGAGCGGCGACAGCTGCACCACCCAGCCCCAGTCGCCGTACGACGAGATCGGGAAGAACGTGGCCGAGAACAGGAACAGCGGCATCATCGCCGTGTTCACGATGTCCATGTCGCTCCAGCCGCGCATGTACGTGGTGCCGAGGAACCCGATGCTGGCGAACGTGAGCCCGATCAGCGCGCACACCGGCAGGGCCATCAGGCTCCACCACGACTCCGTGAGGCCGAGCCCCGCCATCACCGCGAGGAACCCGATCGCGTACACCTGGCCGCGGATGAGCGCCCACCCGATCTCCCCCACCGCCACGTCGGCGGGGCCCATCGGCGTGGCGAGGGCGGCGTCGTAGATGCGGGCGTACTTCAGCCGGTGCAGCACGTTGCCGGTGGAGTCGAAGATCGCGCCGTTCATCGCCGACGACGCCATCAGCGCCGGCGCCACGAACGCGTCGTACGGCACGGATCGGCCACCCACCCGGACGTCACCGACGAGGTCGCCCACCCCGGCGCGCATCGACAGCAGGTAGAACAGCGGCTCGAAGAACCCCGAGAACACGATCATCCACTGCCGCCGGTAGGCGACCACGTGGCGTTCGATCATCCGGTGCGGCCGGCGGACCACGAAGGTCTCGGGCACGATGCGGAGCACGGTGCTCACGGGTACAACCTCCGCTCGAGCCGGCGCACCGCGACGACGGTGCCCACGACGGCCCACAGCGCGACGTACCCGAGGTGACCGGCGACGGCCACCCAGTCGATCGGGGCGCCGTGGTCGGTGGTGAACCCGCGAGCCACCACCACGCCGTGCCAGAGCGGGAACGCCCGGGCGATCCACTGCACGGCCTCGGGGAGTTGCGAGAGCGGGTAGAACGCTCCGCCGAACAGGAAGAGCGGGATGATCACGAAGCGCTGCAGCGCTGCGAACGCACCGTCCATCTCGGCACCGATCGAGTACGCCATCGTCGGCATCGCGAACGCGATGCCGACGAACATCGCCACCACGATCGCGGGCAGCAGCCCCCAGCTCCGCGTGTCGTCGAACAGCGCGAGCGCCACCCCGACGGCCGCCGCGGCGACACCGGCGCGGACCGCCATCCAGATCCCGTGGCCGAGCACGATGTCGGTGGCACCGAGCGGCGTGGCGGCCATCCCGTGGTACTCGCGCCGCCAGCGCAGACCCCCCATCACCGGCCACATGCTCTCGAGCGCGCCGATCGTCATCGCGGTGGTGACGATCACGCCTGGCGCGACGAACGCGACGTACGGCACCCCACCGAGGGTGTCGGTCGATCCGGCGTTGCGGTCGACGAGCGCGCCCACGCCGACGCCGAGGCCGAGCAGGTAGAGCATCGGCTGCACGAACGACGACAGCACGTTGAGCCGCCAGAACCGGCGGAACACCACGACGTGGCTGTTCACCACCCGCAACGGGCCCGGGGTGCTCATCAGTCCACCAGGCTCCGCCCGGTGAGCTGCAGGAACACGTCCTCCAGGCTCGACCGGCGCACGAGCGCGCTCTCCGGGCGTGCGCCACGGTGGTGGGCCTCGCTGAGCGCCGCCTCGCCGTCGTCGGCGTACACCAGCACGCGATCGGGCAGCACCTCCTGCTTGTCGCCGATGCCTGCGAGCAGGGCGCCGTGCTGGTCGTTGGTGCCGGCGGCGAAGCGCAGCTCGAGCACCTCACGCGTGGAGTAGCGGTCGATCAGCTCGCGCGGCGACCCCTCGGCCACGATGCGACCCTGGTCCATCACCACCAGCCGGTCGCAGAGCTGCTCGGCCTCGTCCATGTAGTGGGTGGTGAGCACCTGGGTGACGCCCTGCTGCTTCAACCGGTACAGCCGTTCCCACAGCACGTGACGCGCCTGAGGGTCGAGCCCGGTGGTCGGCTCGTCGAGCAGCAGCAGCTCGGGGTCGTTGATCAGCGAGCGTGCGATCGACAGCCGCCGTTTCATCCCGCCGCTGAGGTGCTCGACCACGCTGTCGGCCCGGTCGGAGAGCTGGGCGAACTCGAGCAGCTCCGTCGCCCGCCGGCGGCACTCGCTGCGCGGCAGGTCGAAGAAACGGCCGTAGATCCAGAGGTTCTCCTGCACGCTCAGCTCGGTGTCCAGCGTGTCGAGCTGGGGCACCACCCCGATGCGTGCACGGATCCGTGCGCCGTCGCGGGCCGGATCCAGACCGAACAGCCGCAAGGTGCCGGACGACACCGGCGACACGCACGCGATCATCCGCATCGTGCTGCTCTTGCCCGCACCGTTGGGACCGAGGAAGCCGAAGAACTCGCCGGGCCGCACCTCGAGGTCGATTCCCTTCACCGCCTCGAAGCCGTCGAAGGACTTCGTGAGCCCCCGGGCCACGATCAGCGGCTCGGGCGACGACGGTGCAGCGGCGGAGGCGGGCGACGCGACGGAGGACATGCCCGGTCGACCGTAGCAACGACGACGCGCCGCCGCCCGTCCGGTTTCCCGGGGGCGACGGCGCGTGCGTCGGTCGTGTGGTGCGGGTCAGACCCGGGCGATCTCGCGCTCTTCGAACGTCTCGATCAGGTCGCCCGGCTTGAGGTCCTGGAAGTCGGACAGGCCGATGCCGCACTCGAAGCCCTCGCGGACCTCGCGGACGTCGTCCTTGAAACGGCGCAGCGACTGGATCGCACCCTTCCAGATGATGACGCCCTCGCGGAGGAAGCGGACCTTGGAGCCACGCGTGATCTGGCCCGACCGCACGTAGCAACCGGCGATCGCACCCACGCGGGGCACACGGAACACCTCGCGCACCTCGGCCTCGCCCGTGACCACCTCTTCGTACTCGGGGGCGAGCAGGCCGACCATGGCCCGCTCGATGTCCTCGAGCAGCTTGTAGATGATCTCGTACGTGCGGATCTCGACCTTCTCGCTGTCCGCGAGGTCGCGAGCCTTGCGGTCCGGTCGGACGTTGAAGCCGATGATCGTGGCGTTGGTGGCCGCGGCGAGGGTGATGTCGTTCTCGGTGACACCACCGACGGCGCGGTGGACGAACGCCAGCTTCACCGTCTCGCGCTCGAGCCGGCGGAGGCTCTCGGTGACCGCTTCGAGCGAGCCCTGGACGTCGGCCTTCAGCACGAGGTTGAGCGTGGCGACCTCGCCCGCCTGGATCTGGCTGAAGATGTCCTCGAGCTTCACACCGCGCTGCACGCGGGCGTCGCCACGCTGGTTGGTGAGGCGGGCGCGCTGCTCGCGGGCCTCGCCGACGGTGCGAGCGGTCTTCTCGTCCGGGGCCACGCGGAACTCGTCGCCCGCGTTCGGCACGCTCGAGAGACCGAGCACCTGCACGGGCGTGCTGGGACCGGCCTCCTTCACCTGCTTGCCGGCCGAGTCGATCATGGCGCGGACACGACCCCAGGCCGCACCGGCGACGATCGGGTCGCCCACCTTGAGCGTGCCCTTGTCGATGAGGATCGTGGCCACGGGGCCACGGCCGGTGTCGAGGTTGGCCTCGAGCACGACGCCCTTCGCGCGGCCGGTCGGGTTCGCGGTGAGCTCCTCGAGCTCGGCCACCACGAGCAGCTGCTCGAGGAGGTCGTCGACGCCGAGGTTCTGCTGCGCCGCCATCTCGACCGTGATCGTGTCGCCACCCCAGCTCTCGGGCACCAGTTCGTGCTCGGACAGCTGGCTCATCACGCGCTGGACGTCGGCGTTCTCCTTGTCGATCTTGTTGATCGCCACGATGATCGGCACCTCGGCCGCCTTCGCGTGGTTGATCGCCTCGATCGTCTGGGGCATCACGCCGTCGTCGGCGGCCACCATGAGCACGACGATGTCGGTCACCTGCGCACCACGGGCACGCATCTTGGTGAAGGCGGCGTGACCCGGGGTGTCGAGGAAGGTGATCTTCCCCGTCTCACGCTCCACCTGGTAGGCGCCGATGTGCTGGGTGATGCCGCCGGCCTCACCGGCCACCACGTTCGCGTTGCGGATCTTGTCGAGCAGCGTGGTCTTGCCGTGATCGACGTGGCCCATGACGGTGACGATGGGGGCGCGCAGGACCTGCGCCTCCTCGTCGTCGTCGTCGGAGTCGTCGAACATCGCCTGGAGCTCGAGCTCCTCCTGCTGGCCGGCTTCCACCAGCAGCAGGTCGGCACCGATCTCCAGCGCGAACAGCTCCATCTGCTCGTCGGTGAGCGTCATGGTCGCGGTGACCATCTCGCCGTTCGACATGAGGAAGCGGATGACGTCCGCGGCGGACCGGTTCAGCTTGGGGGCGAACTCCTGGGCGCTGACCCCGCGCTCGACGACGATGGTGCCCTCGGGCACCGGCGCGTTGCTGGCGATGTAGGTGCCACCGAGCTGCGGCTGCAGCGACTCGAAGTCGCGACGCCGACGGGCGCGGCTCTTCTTGCGCGGGGCACGACGGCCGCCGCCGGGGCGAGGGCCGCCACCACCGGGGCGCGGACCGCCGCCGGGACCACCACCGGGACCACCGGGGCCGCCACCGGGGCGCGGACCGAAGCCGCCGGGACCGCCA
>WLDE01000065.1 GCA_009704985.1 Actinomycetota bacterium
ACCGCCGGCGCGGTCGATCCCGCCGCTCGCCCCGTCCGCACCGCGAGCGGCGCCAGGTCGGCCCGAGTGGTCGAGTCCCGAGCGGGTCGTTCCGCACCCCTGCGGCGCCGCCCCGACGTGGCACGGGTGGGCGCCGCCACCCGGTCGGCACGCGCGACCGGGACCGACCGCCAGCCGCTGCAGAAGCGTCCCGTCCGGGTGCCCCGCGCGCCCCGCCACCTGTTCCGTGCCGGTCAGGGGCGGCGCCGGCTCGTCGCCGTCCTGGTCGTCACAGCGGTGCTGTTCACGGTGATCCTGGCGCGTGTCGTGATGCTGCAGACCACCGACGCCGGCCAGCTCCGCGAGGCGGGTCGCGAGCAGCGGACCAGCGAGCGCGTGCTTCGCGCCAACCGGGGCGTGATCTTCGATCGCAACGGCGACGAACTCGCGCTGTCGATCCCGTCGACCACGGTGATCGCCAACCCCAAGCTGGTCACCGATCCCGAGGGCACGGTGCGCACCCTCGCCGGGGCGCTCGGCCTGTCGGTCGACAAGCAGGATGACCTGCTCGAGGCGTTCACCGCCAAGGAGAGGTCGTTCGTCTACGTGGCGCGGCAGGTGACCGACGACCAGGCCGCAGCGGTCGACCTGCTGCAGTTGCACGGCGTGGACACGATCGCGGAGGACCGCCGCACCATGCCGGCCGGCTCCGTCGGCCAGAGCGTGATCGGCCGCACGAACATCGACGGCGAGGGGATCGCCGGCATCGAGATGCAGTACGACCTCGTCCTCACCGGAAACGACGGTGTGGTGCTGCGGGAGCACGACCGCGACGGTCGGTCGCTGCCGGGCTCGGAGACCACCAGGGTCGCGCCCGTGCCGGGCCAGGACATCGTGCTCACGCTCGACCGTTCGGTGCAGTACACGGTCGAACAGGAGATGGTCCAGCAGGTGACGAACATCGGTGCCAAGGGCGGCACGGCGATCGTGATGGACTCGCGGACGGGCGAGATCTACGCGATGGTGGGGGTCGTCCGTGGCGACGACGGCGTGGTGCGGGTCACGAGCGGCAACATCGCCGCCGTGGAGGCCGCCGAGCCCGGGTCGGTGGTGAAGGCGATCACCGTCGCCGCTGCGCTGAACGAGGGTACCGTCACGCCGGTGCAGACCTTCGAGGTGCCGTGGCGGAAGAAGTACTCCGACGACTACCTGAGCGACGCCGAGCAGCACCCGACCTACGTGTGGCCGGTGACCGACATCATCGCCAACTCGTCCAACGTGGGCACGATCGAGGTGATGCTCACCATGGGTGAGACGATGCGCGACCGGAAGGAGCGCCTCGGCGCGTACCTGCGTGCGTTCGGGCTCGGCGAGCGGACGGCGCTCGACTTCCCGGGGGAGTCGCGCGGCCTCGGGGTCGACTGGACGAAGTGGGAGGGCACCGAGCAGTACACGGTGGCCTACGGCCAGGGTCTCGCGTCGACGTCGATCCAGCTCGTGTCGGCGATCAACGTGATCGCGAACGGCGGTGTCTACGTCGCTCCCAAGCTCGTGGGCGCCACCATCGACGCCGAGGGCGTGATCACGCCGACACCGGACAGCGGCACCCATCGCGTGGTGCGACCCGAGGTCGCCCAGCAGGTGAACCTGATGATGCGTCGCGTGGTGTGCGACGGCACTGCGACCCGGGCCCAGGTGGAGGGCTTCACGGTCGCCGGCAAGACCGGCACGGGCCTCAAGGTGCTCGACAACGGCATGTACGAGGACGAGAACGGTGAGGGTCGCAAGTACTACTCGTCCTTCGCCGGGTTCTTCCCGGCCGAGGACCCGCGGGTGACCGTGCTGATCTCGATCGACGAGCCGCCGGGCGGCCAGGGCATCCACTACGGCGGCACCGCCGCCGCACCGGTGTTCGCCGAGATCGCACCCGCGATCGTGAACGAGTTGAACCTCACCCCGGGCGACGAACCCGGGGGCTGCCCGGCGACGAGCTGACCGTGGAACCGCGCACGATCGCTCGGATCCTGGAGGGCGTTCGGGGCGGCCCGACGCCGGCGCTCGTCGGCCCCTCCGACGTGCTCGTCTCCGACGTCACCCTCGACTCGCGGCAGGTGCGTGACGGCTCGCTGTTCTGCTGCGTCCGCGGCGAACGCAGCGACGGCCACGACTTCGCCGCTGCAGCGGTCGAGGCCGGTGCGACGGCGCTGCTCGTGGAACGCCGGCTGCCGCTCGACGTCCCACAGATCGTCGTCGCCGACTCGCGCGCCGCCACCGGTTGGGTGGCCGCTGCCGCACACGACCACCCGTCCGACTCGCTGATGATGATCGGTGTGACCGGCACCAACGGCAAGACCACGGTGTCGCAGCTCGTCGGTCACGTGCTGCGCACGACCGGTCGTCCCACCGAGGTCTCGGGCACGCTGTCCGGCCGGTTCACCACGCCGGAGGCACCCGATCTGCAGCGTGCGCTCGCCGCAGCGCGTGACGACGGGGTCGCGGCGGTGTCGATGGAGGTGTCGTCCCACGCGCTCGCGCTGGAGCGCGTGGCCGGGACGCACTTCGACGTGGCCATCTTCACGAACCTCGGGCGCGACCACCTCGACCTCCACGGCACGATGGAGCGCTACTTCGCGGCGAAGGCACGGTTGTTCGAGCCGCAGCTGTCCGACGTCGGCGTGGTCAACACCGACGACGTGCACGGCCGGCTGCTGTTCGACACGGCCACCATCTCGCTGGTGCCGTTCTCGATCGACGACGCGAGCGACGTGGAGGTCGGCCCCACCTGGCACCGCTACACCTGGCGCGGACACCGGGTGGAGGTCGGCATCGGTGGTGACTTCAACGTGATGAACACCCTGGCAGCGGCCACGGCCTGTGCGGTCGCCGGGCTGGGCGAGGCCGAGGTCGCGGCGGCGCTGTCGCTGGCCGCTCCGGTGCCGGGCCGCTTCGAACCGGTCCAGGTGGGACAGGACTTCTCGGTGCTCGTCGACTACGCGCACACCCCGGACGGCCTCGAGCAGTCGCTGATCGCGGCGCGCCGGGCCGCCGGCTCGGGCCGCGTGATCGTGGTGTTCGGCTGCGGCGGTGACCGCGACCGCGAGAAGCGTCCGCTGATGGGCGCGGTCGCCGCCCGGTTGGCCGACCGGGTCGTGGTGACGTCCGACAATCCGCGCTCGGAGGATCCGATGTCCATCGTGGATGCCACGGTGGCGGGGGTACCCGACGACTACCGTGGCTCCGTTGTGACCGAGCCCGACCGCAGGACCGCCATCGGTGTCGCGCTGCAGCTCGCCCGTCCGGGCGACGTGGTGCTGATCGCCGGCAAGGGCCACGAGACCACCCAGACCATCGGTGATCGCGTGCTGCCCTTCGACGATCGTGCAGTCGCGCGCGAACTCCTGGCGGAGCTCGGCGCCGGAGGTGGCCACCCGTGATCGCCGTCATGATCGCCGGGGCGACGTCGATGATCGCGTCGCTGTTCGGCACCCGCTTCCTCATCACGTTCTTCCGCAACCGTGGCAAGGGCCAGCCGATCCTCGGCAAGGAGGACCGCGGACCCGAGCACCACATGCAGAAGCAGGGCACCCCCACGATGGGTGGGCTCGCCATCATCGTCGCGGCCTTCATCGGCTGGATGCTCGCTCACGTGCGCGACGGTCTGGTGTTCTCCACCCAGGCGATGATCATGTGGTGCGGCGTGCTGATCATGTCGTTCATGGGCTTCCTCGACGACTACATCAAGATCACGAAGGCCCACAACCGGGGCATCTT
This sequence comes from Actinomycetota bacterium, assembly GCA_009704985.1. Taxonomy (GTDB): domain Bacteria; phylum Actinomycetota; class Acidimicrobiia; order Acidimicrobiales; family Ilumatobacteraceae; genus VFMC01. The sequence goes on from WLDE01000065.1 coordinate 3,751, forward strand.
CTGGAAGCGCAAGAGCTGGATCACGTTCGCGTTGGCGGTGGGCGTCGCGTGGTGGTTGTCCGCCGGTACCGGCATCAGCGAGACCTTCAGCACCACGCGGGCCAGCTACCCGGACTGGACCCTCGACACCGCGGTCTGGATCGTGTGGGCCGGCCTCATCATCTGGGCGACCACCAACGCGGTGAACGTCACGGACGGTCTCGACGGCCTCGCTGGCGGGTCGGCGATGATGGGCTTCGTCGCGTTCGCGATCGTGGCCTACTGGGCGTTCCGCAACGACGACATCTACGGCGCGGTGGTGAATCCGCTCGACCTGGCCACGCTGGCGGCGGGCTTCGCCGGTGCGTGCGCCGGCTTCCTGTGGTTCAACGCGGCGCCGGCGCGCATCTTCATGGGCGACGTGGGCGCGCTCGGCGTCGGGTCGGCGCTGGCGATGCTCGCCCTCGGCACGAACACCCAGATGCTGCTGATCCTGATCTGCGGCATCAACGTGATCGAGGCCGGGTCGGTCGCGATCCAGATGGGTGTGTTCAAGGCGTCCGGTCGCAAGAAGCGGCTGTTCCGGATGTCGCCGATCCACCATCACTTCGAGCTGCTCGGCTGGCCCGAGACCACGGTGATCATCCGCTTCTGGATCATCCAGGGCATCTGCGTGGCGACGGCGCTCGCCGTGTTCATCGGTGACTTCACGCGACTGGAGGGGATGCGGTGACGCAGACCCGCACGGCACTCGTGCACGGCGTGGCCGTGGCCGGCGCGGCGGTGGCGCGCGCCCTCGCCGCACGCGGCTACCGCGTGCTCGTCGCCGACGACGCGCCCGACGACGCCAAGCGCGAGCTGGCCGGCGAGCTCGGCACCGAGCTCGTGGAACGTCCCGACGGGGATGCGATCCGGCGTCTGCTGGCCCAGGTCGACCTCGTGTCACCGGCGCCGGGGGTGCCCGAGACCCACGAGTTGGTCCGCGCCGCCCTGGCGACCGGCGTGCCGCTGCGCACGGAGATCGACCTCGCCTACGAATGGGAGCAGGAGCGTCCCGGTGGCCCGCGTCCCATGGTCGGCATCACCGGCACCGACGGCAAGACCACCACCACGATGCTCGTCGCGTCGCTGCTCACCGCGGGCGGCATGCGCACGGCGGCGGTCGGCAACACCGACGTGCCGTTCGTCGCCGCGCTCGACGACCCCGACCACGAGGTCGACGCGTTCGCGGTGGAGTGCAGCAGCTTCCGCCTGTCGTGGATCCGGGCGTTCCGTGCGGAGGCCGCGGTGTGGCTGAACCTGGCACCCGACCACCAGAACTGGCACGAGTCGATGGTGTCCTACGAGCAGGCGAAGGCCAACATCTGGCTGCACCAGCGACCGACCGACGTCGCCGTCGGCTGGACCGGTGATCCGATCGTGATGCGCCGTCTCGCCGCCGCACCCGCTCGCCACGTCACCTTCGGCATCGCCGACGGCGACCACCGCATCATCGGTGACGTCGGGTCCGACGGCGACCGCCGTCGGTTCGCGAGGGCGGCGGGGGAGTACGCGTCGGTCGCCTCGCTCCGGCGCCGGTTCCCGCACGACGTCACGAACGCCCTCGCGGCGGCGGCGGCGTGCATCGAGAGCGGGCTGGTCGCACCCGAGCGGATCGACGACGGTCTGGCAGCGTTCCGAGTCCCGCCGCACCGGATCGAGCCGGTCGGCGAGCTCGACGGGGTCACCTGGTACAACGACTCGAAGGCCACCTCACCGCACGCCGCGCTCACGGCGATCCGGTCGTTCGACTCGCAGGTGCTCATCGCCGGTGGCCGGAACAAGGACCTCGACCTCTCGTCGCTCGCATCCGAGTCGGCGCGCATCCGCACGGTCGTGGCGATCGGCGAGTCGGCCGCCGACGTCGTCGCCGTGTTCCAGGGGCGGTGCCCGGTGGTGGTCGCGCACTCGATGGCGGAGGCGGTCGACGTCGCCCGCGCCGCCGCCCGTCCGGGCGACGCAGTGCTGCTGTCGCCGGCGTGCGCGAGCTTCGACTGGTACTCGGGGTACCCGGCCCGCGGCGACGACTTCCGCTCGCTCGTCGCCCGGCTCGTCGCCGGCGGCACCGAGCCGGGTGGCACCTCGCCTGCAGCAGGAGCGACCACGTGAGCACCCCGAGCATCGCCGTCCGGCGGCGCCAGGCGGTGCAGCGCGTGGCCGCGCTGCGCCGCAACGACCGCACGGTCGACAGCCGTCCCGAGTTGCCGCCGCCCACCACGTTCTACGTGATCGCGCTGGTGGTCACCGTCTTCACGGTGCTCGGGCTCGTGATGGTGCTGTCGGCCTCGTCGATCCGCCTGTTCCACCAGGGCGTGTCGCCGTGGCGCACGTTCAACCGCCAGCTGGTGTGGGCGATCCTCGGCGCTGCGGCGCTGTTCGTCTGCGCTCGCGTGCCGTACCAGTCGTGGCGCCGTTTCGTGGTGCCGGGCCTCGCGGTGTCGACCGGGTTGATGCTGCTGCCGTTCGTGCCCGGCGTCGGCCTCGAGGTGAACGACGCGAGCGCCTGGGTGTCGCTCGGTTCGCTCAGCCTCCAGCCCAGTGAGTTCCTGAAGCTGGCGGTGCTGCTCTACTGCGCCGACCTGCTCACCAAGCGGGGCGACGAGATGCACGACCTCAGCCGCACGCTCAAGCCCACGCTGGCGGTCGCCGGTCTCGCCGCCGGCCTGTGCCTGCTCCAGGGCGACCTCGGTTCGGCCATCGTGCTGGCGGGCATCGTGTTCGCGGTCGCCTTCGTGGGCGGCACGCCGCTGGTGCCGATGTTCGCCGCCGGCGCCGCCGGCATCGGGGTCGCCACGCTGTTCATCGCGTCGAGCCAGCGCCGCGTGAACCGGTTCACGGCGTTCCTGGACGTGACCGGCAACCGGGACCACCTCAGCTACCAGACGTACCAGGCGATGATCGCGATCGCGCAGGGCGGCACCACGGGCGCCGGTCCGGGGCGAGGCCTGAACAAGCTCGGCGACTTCCTGCCGCTCGCGCACAGCGACTTCATCTTCGCCGTCGTCGCCGAGGAACTCGGTCTGATCGGTGTCGTCGCGGTGCTCGGCGGGTTCCTGGTGCTCACCTACTGCGGGGTGCAGGTCGCGCTCGCGGCGAAGGACCGCTTCGGCAGCCTGCTCGCCGGTGGCATCGTGGGCTGGTTCGTGGTGCAGACCGTCATCAACATCGGCGGGGTCACCGGGCTGATGCCGGTCACCGGGCTCACGCTGCCGTTCTTCTCCGCCGGCGGCAGCTCGCTGTTCGTGTGCATGGCCGCGGCGGGGCTGTTGCTCAACGTCGCCCGCCACGCCCGATGACATTCGCCGTCGTCACCGGGGGCGGCACCTCCGGCCACGTGCTGCCGGCGCTCGCGATCATGGACCGCCTCGTTGCGGCCGGGCATCCCGCCCCCGAGCTGCACTACGTCGGCACGCAGCGCGGCATCGAGTCGCAGCTCCTGCCGCCCACCGGGTACGGCCACACGCTGCTCGACGTGGTCGGCCTGCAACGGTCGCTCACCATGCGCAACCTCACCGTCGTGCCGAAGCTGGTCCGGGCCACGCGTCGTGCGACCGCGCTGCTCCGCGACCTGCGTCCGAAGGTCGTGGTGAACGTCGGTGGCTACGCGAGCATGCCCGCCACGCTGGCCGCGGGCCGCCTCGGGATCCCGGTGGTCGTCGTGAGCTACGACCTCCGGCCCGGGCTGGCGTCGAGGCTCGCCGCCCGGCGGGCGGCGGCCGTCGCCGCGGCATTCGAGGGCTCGCCGCTGCCGAACGCCACGCTCACGGGCGCGCCCATCCGGCCCGAGATCATCGCCGTCGACCGGGTGCGTCATCGCGACGCCGCACGGCACGAGATCGGCATCCCGCTCGAACGGACGGTCGTGACCGTGTTCGGTGGCTCGCTCGGGGCGAAGGCCGTCAACGAGGCGGTCGCAGCCCTGGTCGACACCTGGAGCGACCGTGACGACCTGTACGTGCACCACGTGGTCGGTCAGCGCTGGCTCGCCGACGCGCCCCCTCCGCGGGAGGGTCCAGCGGGCATCATGTACCGCGTGATCGGGTACGAGGACCGGATGCCGGCGCTGTACGCCGCCAGCGACGTCATGGTGACGCGGGCGGGGGCGAGCACCATCGCCGAGCTGGCCGCGACCGGCACCCCCGCGGTGATCGTGCCCTGGCCGGGTGCCGCGGAGAACCACCAGCTGGACAACGCCCGCACCCTCACCGACCACGGCGCCGGCGTGCTGCTGGAGGAGCGTGACCTCACCGCGTCGTCGCTGGCCACCACGCTCGGCCGTCTCGTCGACGACCCGTCGGCCCGCGCCTCGTTGAGCGCCGCGGCCCACGCCCTGGGCGCACGGCACCGTGACGACTCGCTGATCGATCTCGTCGACGCCGTCGCCGCCGGACGGGTGGGTGCCTCGTGACGACCTCGCCGGCTCCGATCGCCCCGATCGACCTCTCCGAGCGCAAGCGCCTCCACGTCGTCGGCGTCGGTGGGCCGGGGATGAGCGCGATCGCGATCGTGCTCGCCGAGATGGGCCACGAGGTGAGCGGCAGCGACCTGCGCGAGCGGCCGGTGCTCGATCGCCTCCGCGCCGGTGGCGTCACGGTGCACGTCGGCCACGACCGTGCCGTCGTGCACGGGTGCGACGCCGTCACCGCCAGCACCGCCGTGCCCGACCGCAACGTCGAGCTCGACGAGTCACGTCGGCTGGGCATCACCACGCTGCGCCGCGCGGGCATGCTCGCGTCGATCTGTGCACAGGCCCGATCGCTCGCCGTGGCCGGCACGCACGGCAAGACCACCACCACGTCGATGCTGATGATGATCCTCGCCGAGGCCGGGTTGCGCCCGAGCTTCGTGATCGGGGGTGACGTCACCGACACCGGCACGGGCGCGCAGTGGACGGGCGGGGAGTGGCTGGTCGTGGAGGCCGACGAGAGCGACGGCACCCATCTCGAGCTGCCCCTCCACGGCACGATCCTCACCAACGTCGAGGTCGACCACCTCGACCACTACGGCACCTTCGCGGAGATCGAGCGCAGCTTCGACCGCTACCTCGGCCAGATCACCGGGCCGAAGGTGGTCGCGGCGGACGATCCGGTGTGCCGTCGCCTCGCCGCCGACCACGGTGCCGTCACCTACGGCACCGCCGACGACGCCGACGTCCGGGCGGTCGAGGTCGAGTCGGTCCGTGGGTCGTTCCGGTTCGGCGTGGTGCGTCACGGCGAGCACCTCGGCACCGTCGAGCTGCCGCTGCGCGGCATCCACAACGTGCGAAACGCCGTGGGCGCGCTCGCGATGGCGATGGAGGTCGGCGTGTCGTTCGACGACGCCGCCTCGGCGCTCGCCCGCTTCGGCGGGGTCGCACGACGGTTCGACGTCCGCGGGGTGTCGGGCGGGGCCACCCTGGTCGACGACTACGCCCACCTGCCGTCGGAGATCGCCGCCGTGCTCGCGGCCGCACGTGTCAGCGGGGACGGCTGGCGTCGCGTGGTGGCGGTGTTCCAGCCGAACCGGTTCAACCGCATGGCCGTGATGTGGCCGGACTACGCCGACGCCTTCACCGAGGCCGACGTCGTGGTGCTCACGGACATCTTCGCGAGCGGCACCGAACCGATCCCCGGTGTCACCGGCAAGCTGGTCGTCAACGCCGTGCTCGACGCCCACCCGAACACCCGACTCGTCTGGCTGCCGCGGCGGCAGGACCTGGTCGAGTTCGTGGCGGGCGAACTGCGCGACGGCGACGTGTGCATCTCGATGGGGTGCGGCGACATCGCGTCCTTCCCGTCGGAGGTGATCGCGGCTCGCGCCGCCAGGGGCGTCGGTTCCGAGGAGACCTCGCCGTGAGCGACGTCGCCGACCGGATCGAGGCGGCGGCGGCGGTGCTCGGCCCGCTGGCACAGCGCGACGTCCTGCTCGGTCCGATGACCACGTACCGGGTGGGCGGTTCTGCGTCGCTGTTCGTCCGTCCCGGGTCGGTCGACGAGTTGCTGGTGGTGGGCGAGGCCTGCCGCGCCGGCGGCGTGCCCGTGCTGGTGGTCGGTCGGGGGTCGAACCTGCTCGTCGCCGACGCCGGGTTCCGAGGTGTGGCGGTGTCACTCGCCGACCTGCACGCGGGCATCGAGATCGACGGTTCGGTGGTGCGTGCGGGTGGGGCCGTGGCGTTGCCCGTGCTCGCCCGCCGCACGGTGGCGGCGTCGCTCACCGGGTTCGAGTGGGCCGTGGGCGTGCCGGGCTCGGTCGGCGGCGGGGTGCGCATGAACGCGGGCGGACACGGCAGTGACATGGCGGCCAACCTGCACGAGGTCGACCTCGTCGACCTGGTCCGGGGCGAGCGCCGCGTGGTGCCCGCCGCCGGGTTGGGGCTGCGGTTCCGCGGGTCGGACGTGGCCGACCACCAGGTGGTGGTGGAGGCGACGCTGGTGCTCGCGCCGGGCGATCGTGCGCGCTCGGAGACCGAGCTGGACGAGATCGTCCGGTGGCGACGCGAGCACCAGCCGGGTGGCCAGAACGCCGGGTCGGTGTTCGTGAACCCCGTGCCGGGCGAGGTGACCGCGGGTGCCCTGATCGACCGTGTGGGGCTGCGCGGCCTCCGCCTCCGGTCGGCGCACGTGAGCGACAAGCACGCGAACTTCATCCAGGCCGACGAGGGTGGATCGGCCGAGGACGTGCGCGAGCTGATCGAGTTCGTCCGCGACCGGGTGGCCGCCGAGACCGGCTACGTCATGCGCAGCGAGGTGAAGCTGGTCGGCTTCGACGACTCGACGCCGGGTGCGGACGCCGGTCCGGGCACCGGTGCTCCCGATGGCGCTCCCGATGACGCCCATGCTCCGGCCGGGGTGCGCTGGTGAGCCGCGAGCCGCGCGAACCCACGCCGTCGCACGGCGACGACGTGCCCGACGTCGTGCTCGACGAGTTGCGCCAGGCGTTCACCGGTACGCCGCCGCAGGGGTCGTCCCGCACCGACCCCGACCCGACGGCGTTCGCCGGTCGGGAGGACGACACCGACGTCTCGCTGCTCGGCGACCTCACCTTCGACGACCTCCCGATGGCCGAGGTGGACGACCTCCGCGACCTGTCCGCCGACGAGTCGGGCGCCGGCTTCCGCCGTGGCACCGACGACTCGGTGTTCGGCCCCGACCCGCTGCTCGGTGGCGTCACGGGCACCGAGTTCTCCGAGCTCACCGGACTCACCGGACTCACCGGACTCACCGGACTCGCCGGGCAGGACGGCCCGCCGACGGCGCCGTGGGTGCCCGACGTGCCGCCGGCAACCCGGCTCGACGACGACCCGGCGGAGGTCCGTCCGGCGCGCACCACGATCATCATCGGCGGGGACGACTCGCTGCCGGACGCCGTGTACCTCGACGACGACCCGGTGGCGGTGGCGGCCCGGTCCGTGCGTGGCGACGCACCGGTGGCGGCACCGGGAGCGCCGGGCGCGACCGACGCGGTGGGCGAGCGCGGCACGATCGTCATCGGCGACGAGCTGGAGGCGTCGGGTGCGTTCGACGCGGTGGCGGTCCCGAGCCGGTCGATGGACCCGAGGGTGCGGGCCCGGCGCATCGCCGTGAAGCGGGCCCAGGGCCGCAAGCGGCTCCTGATCGTGTCCGGCGTCGGTGGCGCCGTGCTGGTGCTGGTCGCCGTGCTCGCCGTGTTCTCGTCGTCGTTGTTCGCCGTCGAACGGGTGGACGTGCAGGGTGCGCCGTACACGCGGGCCCGCTACGCCGACGGGCTCCAGGCCGTGATCGACCGGTTGATCGGCGAGCCGGTGCTGTTGGTCGACACCCGTTCGGCGGAGGAGGAGCTCGAGTCGCTGCCGTGGGTCGAGCGGGCGTTCGTCACCACCGACTTCCCCGACCGCGTGCTCATCGACATCCGCGAGCGGCAGCCGCTCGCCACCTTCCAGGGCTCCGACGGCCAGTACCGGGTGATCGACCGTGCCGGGTTCGTGCTCGACGTGCTCGCCGGTCGCCCGGCCGGCTACATGCTGGTCGAGGGCATCGGTCCCGACCTGGGGCCGGGCGCCACGGCGGGCGCGCCGTACGCGGCGGCCGCCCAGCTGGTCGGTGCCCTGCCGGCGGAGATCCGCGACCTCACGGTCGCGGCGACGCTCGACCCGACCACGGGCGACCTGGGCCTGGTGCTGCAGGTGGTGCCCGGCGTGGACACGACCGGCACGGGCGACGTGGGTGGAGCCGGCGACGGCACCGGTGACGGCTCCGACGACGGTTCGGGTGAGGCCGGCGACGGGTCGGGCGAGCCCGGTGACGCGGCCCCGGTCCTGGTGACGGTGCGGATCGGCAGCTTCACGGGTCTCGACGGCAAGCTGGCCCGCCTGCTCCAGCTCTTGCGGGACGGCATCGGCGACACGACGGCGATCGACGTGGCGACCGACGATGTCATCGGCTGAGCGAGCGGAGCGAGCGAGGTCCACCTCGACCGGCTGAGCGAGCGGAGCGAGCGAGGTCCACCTCGACCGGCTGAGCGAGCGGAGCGAGCGAGGTCCTCCTCGACCGGCTGAGCGAGCGGAGCGAGCGCAGCGCGCCCCTCACCAGGCGTGGCTCCGCGTCCTGCAGCGCGCGGCGTGCCAGACTGTGGACGGCGACCGACCGGCACCGGTTGGGCAGGAACCGGTCGTCAGTCGTTACGATCGGATGGTCATGTCGTCCGCCACTACCCTGCTCGCACCCCACCGGCCCAGGCAGGCCGGGTGCAGCATCCCAACGAGTCTCGAAAGCTGGAGGTCAGGCTGATGGCCGGCGCCCCACAGAACTATCTCGCCGTCATCAAGGTGATCGGCGTGGGTGGCGGTGGCGTCAACGCCGTCAACCGGATGATCGACGCCGGCCTGAAGGGCGTCGAGTTCATCGCCGTGAACACCGATGCGCAGGCGCTGCTCATGAGCGATGCGGACGTCAAGCTCGACATCGGCCGTGACCTCACCCGCGGCCTCGGTGCCGGGAGCGACCCCGAGGTCGGCCGCGCCGCCGCCGAGGCGCACCGCGACGAGATCGAGGAGATGATCAAGGGCGCCGACATGGTGTTCATCACCGCCGGCGAGGGTGGCGGCACGGGCACCGGCGCAGCGCCGGTCATCGCCGAGGTCGCCCGCGGCCTGGGCGCACTGGCGATCGGCGTGGTCACCCGCCCGTTCAGCTTCGAGGGCCGCCGTCGTGCGGTGCAGGCCGACACCGGCGTGGCGAAGCTGAAGGAGAAGGTCGACACCCTCATCGTCATCCCGAACGACCGACTGCTCACCGTCGCCAACGAGAAGACCAGCGTCCTGAACGCGTTCAAGATGGCCGACGAGGTCCTGCTGCAGGGCGTCTCGGGCATCACGAACCTCATCACCACCCCCGGTCTCATCAACACCGACTTCGCCGACGTGAAGATGATCCTGTCGAGCGCCGGGTCGGCCCTCATGGGCATCGGCCAGGCCAGCGGCGAGAACCGCGCGGTGGTCGCCGCCAAGGCGGCGATCTCCAGCCCGCTGCTCGAAGCCGCCATCGACGGCGCCCGCGGCATCCTGCTCAACATCACCGGTCCGTCCAGCATGGGCCTGTTCGAGATGAACGCCGCCGCCGAGATCATCCACGGCGTCGCCCACCAGGACGCCAACATCATCTTCGGCACCGTGATCGACGACGAGATGGGCGACGAGGTCAAGGTCACCGTCATCGCCGCCGGGTTCGACCGCTGGGACACCGGCGCCGGGCAGGGTGCATCGGCGAAGCCGGCGCTCAAGGCGGTCGAGACGAAGCCGGCGTCGTCGCTGAAGGACCTGTTCGCCGACGACGTCGTCGATCCGCTCGACGGTGACGACGACTTCGACGTGCCGTCGTTCCTGAAGTGAGCTGCGAGCCGGCGCCCGTCCGGCCCGTCTGACGGGCCGCCGGCGTCGACCGCTGCCGACGGACGCGAGAGGGTTCCGACGTGATCACCGCCGCCGAGGTCGCCGAACGTCTCGAGGCGATCCGTGACCGCATCGCGCGCGCCGGCGGCCGCGACGTCCGCGTCGTCGGCGTCACCAAGACCTGGGGTGTCGACGCGGTGCGAGCTGCTGCGGCGGCCGGGTGCGACGCGATCGGCGAGAACTACGCGCAGGAGCTCGTCACCAAGCTGACGGGCGAGGCGGACCTCCCGCCGGTGCACTTCATCGGACGCCTGCAGACCAACAAGGTGCGGCTCGTCGCGCCCTTCGTCGACGTCTACGAGACCGTCGATCGTGACGGCCTCGCCGTCGAGATCGCCAAGCGGGTGCCGGGTGCGCGGGTGCTGGTGCAGGTGAGCCCCGACGGCGATCCCGACAAGGGTGGCTGTGCGCTCGGCGACGTCCCCGCGCTCGTCGAGCGGTGTGGCGCGCTCGGGCTCGTCGTCGTCGGGTTGATGACCGTGGGGCCGACCGACGGTGGTCCCGAGGTCGCCCGGGTCGGGTTCCGGGCCGTTCGACGCGCCGTCGACGACCTCGGGCTGCAGGTGTGCTCGATGGGGATGAGCGACGACCTCGAGGTCGCGGTCGGTGAGGGGTCCACCCAGGTGCGCATCGGCAGCGCCCTGTTCGGGCCGCGGCGCACGACCGGGTGAGCGTCGCGACCGTGGTGCGCAGTGCGTCGTCGGTGAGCGGGGCGCGCCGCCGCGCAGGCTCCACCGATCGTTCGACGTGATGAGATAGCCTCGCCGGTCCAGGAGGAGTGTCGATGTCGATCTGGAAGAGGGCCATGGATTATCTCGGGTTGGGGCCCGACGATGCCTATGACGACTACGACCTCCCGCCGGAGCCCGACCCGCGTGGACCGCGGGGTCGTCAGCCCCGCTACGACGAGCCGGTGGTCCGTGGCCGGTCGGTGCCCGAGTACGAGACCGACTCGATCGTGCGCACGGTGCCGTCCCGTCCGAGCTTCCCGACCCGCGACGTCGAGCCGGTCGGCCGCCGTCCGCTGCCTGCCAACGACGACTCCAGCGTGCATCCCCGCCCGATCAACCCGACCCGTGCCAACGCCCCGGCGCGAGGAGGCACGTCCATGAGCTCCGACCCGCACACCGTCCGCCCGCGTCGCTTCGACGCCGCGCAGGAGATCGCCGACAAGTTCAAGGAGGGCCAGCCGGTCATCATGAACCTGGAGGCCACCGAGCGCGACGTGTCCCGCCGACTGATCGACTTCGCGAGCGGGCTCTGCTACGGACTCAACGGCAGCATGGAGAAGGTCGCGACCGGCGTGTACCTCCTGAAGCCCGCCGGTTCGCGTTCGTCCGGCTACGGCGACCTGCACGAGTGAGCGAACGACATCGCCGAGTGACCCCGTCCACGCGCGAGGCGTAACATGGCCCGCATGGAACTGAGCCCGCAGGCCGTGGCTGCCGCCACCTTCAAGACCGTCAAGCGGGGGTACGACCCCGATGAGGTGCGGGCCTATCTGATCGAGGTGTCCGCTGCTCTCGAGGCGTCGCACCAGCAGGCCACCGCGATGGAGGCCCGGGCGCGAGCCGCGATCGCCAAGCTGCAGGACGCCACTCAGCAGGCGCAGCAGGCGGCGCAGCACACCGGTCCCGTGCCCGTCGTGGCGGCGCCCACCGTCGCGGCGGAGGACGCCGAGGCGATCAGTCGCACCCTGCTCCTCGCGCAGCGCACGGCCGACGCGACGGTCGCTGAGGCACGCGCCCAGGCCGTGGCCATCACCGAGCAGGCGCAGACCGACGCGTCGACGGTCACCGCGTCCGCGAAGCGCGAGGCGGCGGCAGCGCTGGAGCAGGCTCGTGCCGAGGCCGCCCGCGTGCTCGACGAAGCACGGAGCGAGGCGACCCGAGCGAAGTCCGAGCAGCACCTGCGAGCCGAGGCCGAGGTGCGCGAACTGCAGTTGCGGCGCGAGTCGCTCGTGGCCGATCTCGACACCCTCGAGCGCCACGCCGCTCGCCAGCGGGAGCGCATCCGCGAGGCCGCCGAGGCCTTGTCGCGCCTCGCGCAGGACGTCCCTGCCGACGACGAGCGTCCCGTGCTCACTGCGGCGGACCCGGCGGCTCCCGGGACGACCGACCCGGCGACGGCGGCCCCGGCCGCCACGCTCACGAACGGCGAGCGCACCGGGTCGCACCTGCTCGCACCGCCGGTGGGCGGGTCGCTGCTCGGCACCGGCCCGGTCACCGGTCAGGTGCCGCTCCAGCCGGGTGTCGAGCCGCTCGTGTCGCCGCGTCCCACCTCGGCCGAGGAGGTGCGTTCGATGTGGGCGGAGGCCGAGCGGGCCGAACGCGAGGCTCGCAGCGCTGCGCCGACGAAGGACGACCCCACGCCGGTCGAGGGTGTCATCGGGCTCGACGAGTCCACCCCGACCGAGGGCATCGCCCGCTGAGCGGAGCCCTCGCGCCCGCGTTCGGCGGTTCGCCGGTCGCCCGGCCGACGGCCGAGCGGCGGTAGCATCGGGGTCCAACGGCGTCGACGAGGCCATCACCTCCGAGCCTTCGGAAGAACGGGCCGCCGGCAGCGTCCTCAGTAGAACCGAACGGGTCCAGCCCGTCATCGCTGGCGAAGTCGAGTGGTGTCCGACCGTGGTCGGGCGCAAGCAGGGTGGTACCGCGGATCGCCGACGGCGAGTCGTCCCTGTGGAACCCGTGTGACACGGCCTCCAGGAGACACCGCTCATGAACCCCCAGCCGACGAACACCCAGCCGACGAACACCCAGCACGACGAACACCCCGCTGCGGCGGCGAGGTCCGGCACCTCGCGTCGCTACCCGGACGTCGAGCCGCAGCCGGCGTTCCCGGCGCTGGAGCGCGAGATCCTGTCGTTCTGGGAGGGCGACCACACCTTCGTCGCGTCGGTCGACCAACGCGAGGGTGCCGACGAGTACGTCTTCTACGACGGCCCGCCCTTCGCCAACGGCCTGCCGCACTACGGCCACCTCCTCACCGGGTTCGTGAAGGACGCCGTGCCGCGCTACCGCACGATGCGGGGCCAGCAGGTGCACCGTCGCTTCGGGTGGGACTGCCACGGGTTGCCGGCGGAGACCGTGGTCGAGAAGGAGCTCGGCGTGAGCGGGCACCCCGAGATCCTGCAGTTCGGCCTCGACAAGTTCAACGACGCGTGCCGCACGAGCGTGCTGCGGTTCACCGACGACTGGCACCGCTACGTGACCCGCCAGGCCCGCTGGGTCGACTTCGAGAACGACTACAAGACCCTCGACCTCCCGTACATGGAGAGCGTCATGTGGGCCTTCCGGTCGCTCTGGGACAAGGGCCTCATCTACGAGGGCTTCCGGGTGCTGGCGTACTGCTGGCGCTGCGAGACGCCGCTCAGCAACACCGAGACGCGCATGGACGACGTGTACCGCGATCGGCAGGACCCGGCGCTCACGGTCGCGTTCCAGCTCGACTCGGGCGAGAAGATCCTCGCCTGGACCACCACGCCCTGGACGTTGCCGAGCAACCTCGCGCTCGCCGTCGGTCCCGACATCGAGTACGCGGTGCTCGAGGAGGACGGGCAGCGCTACATCCTCGCCGAGAACCGTCTCGCCGCCTACGAGCGCGAGCTCGCGAACGCGACGCACGTCGGCACGCTCACCGGCGCCGATCTGGTCGGTCGGGCCTACCAGCCGCTGTTCCCGTTCTTCGCCGACACGCCGAACGCGTTCCGTGTGCTCGCCGCCGACTTCGTCAGCACCGAGGACGGCACCGGTGTGGTGCACATGGCGCCCGGCTTCGGTGAGGAGGACCAGAACGTCTGCAACGCCGTCGGCATCCCCACCATCTGCCCGATGGACGAGCACGGCCGCTACACGACCGAGGTCACGCCCTGGGCGCAGGTCCATGTGTTCGACGCGAACCCGATGGTGATCAAGGAGTTGAAGTCCCGCGGCGTCGTCGTGCGGCACGACTCGTACCAGCACGCGTACCCGCACTGCTGGCGGTGCGCGGAGCCGCTCGTGTACCGCGCGATCAGCTCCTGGTTCGTGCAGGTCACCGCGATCAAGGAGCGCATGCTGGAGCTCAACCAGCAGATCACCTGGGTGCCCGAGCACATCAAGGAGGGCAGCTTCGGCAAGTGGCTCGCCAACGCCCGCGACTGGAGCATCAGCCGCAACCGCTTCTGGGGCTCGCCGATCCCGGTGTGGAAGAGCGACGACCCCGAGTACCCCCGCGTCGACTGCTACGGATCGATCGCCGACCTGGAGCGCGACTTCGGTGTCACCATCACCGACCTCCACCGGCCGCAGATCGACGACCTGGTGCGACCCAACCCGGACGACCCGACCGGCCGGTCGATGATGCGGCGCGTGCCCGAGGTGCTCGACTGCTGGTTCGAGAGCGGCAGCATGCCCTTCGCCCAGGTGCACTACCCGTTCGAGAACCGTGAGTGGTTCGAGAGCCACTACCCGGGCGACTTCATCGTCGAGTACATCGGCCAGACCCGCGGCTGGTTCTACACCCTGCACGTCCTCGCCACGGCGCTGTTCGACCGGCCCGCGTTCAGCACGTGCGTCAGCCACGGCATCGTCCTCGGCGACGACGGGCAGAAGATGTCGAAGAGCCTGCGGAACTACCCGGACCCGATGATGGTGTTCGACACCTACGGCTCGGACGCGATGCGCTGGTACCTGCTCAGCTCGTCGATCCTGCGCGGCACCGACCTCGCCGTCACCGAGGACGGCATCCGCGACACCGTGCGCCAGGTGATGCTGCCGATCTGGAACTCGTGGTACTTCCTGTCGCTCTACGCGAACGCCGAGGGACGGGTGGGCACGTGGCGGACCGACAGCGACGACGTGCTCGACCGCTACGTCCTGGCCAAGGCCCACGACCTCGTTCGCGACGTCACGGCGCAGATGGACGCGTACGACCTCTTCGCGGCGTGCGGCAGCGTGCGCACCTTCCTCGACGTGCTCACGAACTGGTACGTGCGGCGCAGCCGCGACCGGTTCTGGGCGGGTGAGCAGGCGGCCATCGACACGCTCCACACGGTCCTCACCGTCCTGTGCCGGGTGGCGGCGCCGCTGCTGCCGCTCACCACCGAGGCCGTGCACCGCGGGCTCACGGGCGAGCGGAGCGTGCACCTGGCCGACTGGCCGGATGCCGCCGCGCTGCCCGCCGACCCCGAGCTGGTGGCCACGATGGACCTCGCCCGCGACGTCTGCTCCGCGACGCTGCGGGTCCGCAAGGCGCACCAGCGTCGGGTGCGCCTGCCGCTCGCGACGCTCACCGTCGCAGTGCCGGGCGCCGACCGCCTCGCGTCGTTCACGGGACTCATCGCCGACGAGGTGAACGTGAAGTCACTGGAGCTCACCGATGACGTCGCGTCCGTCGCCAGCCACGAGCTGCAGGTGGTGCCGGCCGTCCTCGGCCCACGGCTCGGCGGCCAGACACAGCAGGTGATCAAGGCCGTGAAGTCGGGCGACTGGCGCCAGGAGGGCGACCACGTCGTCGCCGGCGGGATCGAGCTCCACCCGGGGGAGTACCAGCTCAAGCTGATCGTGGCCGGCGACGGCGCCAGCACGTCGCTGTCGGGCGGGGCGGGGGTCGTCGTGCTCGACACCGAGGTGACACCCGAGCTCGAGGCCGAGGGCACGGCACGCGACCTGGTGCGGCTCGTCCAGCAGGCGCGTCGCGACGCCGGGCTGGCCGTCGGCGATCGCATCGATCTGTCGTTGGGCGTGCCCGAGTCGGTGCGCCGCCAGGTGGCGCCCCATCAGGCGTTCCTGGCGGCCGAGACCCTCGCCGAGCGGGTGTCGTTCGACGCGACCGGTGCGGCGACGGCCGAACTCGACGGCGAACCGGTCGTGGTGCGGGTCACGCGGATCGACGCCGCCTGAGCGTCGCCGTCCCTCTCCGATCGACGGTCCGATCGACGGTCCGATCGACGGTCCGATCGACGGTCCGATCGACGGTCCGATCGACG
>WLDE01000066.1 GCA_009704985.1 Actinomycetota bacterium
GCCGCCCGCACGGCCGCCCGCGATGCCCTCGCACGGACCCCCGAGCAGCTGCCGGTGCTGAAGGAGGCCGGCGTGGTCGACGCCGGCGGCGCAGGGTTCGTGCTGCTGCTCGACGCCGCCCTGCACGTCGTCGATGGTGAGCCGATCCCCGAACCGGACGACGTGGAGCACGCCGTGGGCCCCTCGCCCCACCGGCTCGCCGCCGCCGCCCACCGGAGCGCGGCCGTCGACGGCACCCCCGACGTGTCCGAGCTCCGCTACGAGGTGATGTATCTGCTGCGGCTCGACGACGAGCGGATCGACGCGTTCCGCGAGCGCTGGGCGGCCATCGGTGACTCGATCGTCGTGGTCGGCGGTGGCGGCCTGTGGAACTGCCACGTGCACACCGACGATGTCGGCGCGGCGATCGAGGTCGCGCTCGACCTCGACGGTCGACCGAGCCGGATCCGTGTCACCGACCTCGCCGAGGAGGTCGCCGAGGAGCACGCCCGCCGCGAGGCCGAGCTCGCCGGCAGCGCCGAACCCCCGCCCTTCAGCGGTCCCTCGTCCTCGTTGCCGTCGGTCACCTGCGCGGTCGTCGCCGTCGCGAGCGGTGTCGGGCTCGTCGAGCTGTTCGGCGCGCTCGGCGTGCAGGGCGTGGTCACCGGTGGCCAGACGCTGAACCCGTCGACCGCCGAGCTGCTCGCCGCCGTCGAGGCGGTGAACTCCGAGCAGGTGGTGGTGCTGCCCAACAACCGGAACATCGTGCCGGTCGCCGAGCAGCTCGCGGCGCTCACCACGAAGCAGGTGGTCGTGGTGCCCACGACCTCGATGCCCGAGGCGCTCGCCGCGCTCGTGGTGTACGACCCCGAGGCCGACGCCGGGGTGAACGCAGCCGCAATGGGGCCGGCCGCGACGTCCGTCGCCACGGGTGAGGTCACGCAGGCCGTGCGAGCCACCACGCTCGCCGTCGGGCCCGTCGATGCGGGCGACTGGATCGGCCTCGTGCGCGGCGACGGCGTCGTCGCCGTCGGGTCGAGCGCGGTGGAGGTGTCGGTGACGCTGCTGGAGCAGCTGGTCACCCCGGACCGGGAGATCGTCACGGTGCTCACCGGGGCCGACGCGACCGCCGAGCAGACGGCGTCGATCACGGCCTGGCTCGCCGATCAGCTCCCGCAGGTGGAGGTCGAGGTGCACCACGGTGGGCAGCCCCTGTACCCGTACCTGTTCGGCGTGGAGTGACGCCGCGCCGTGAGCGACGCCCCTCCGCCCCTCACGCTCGGTGACCTCGACACCATCGGTGTCG
Organism: Actinomycetota bacterium; assembly: GCA_009704985.1. Classification (GTDB taxonomy): domain Bacteria; phylum Actinomycetota; class Acidimicrobiia; order Acidimicrobiales; family Ilumatobacteraceae; genus VFMC01. The sequence continues at coordinate 1,286 of WLDE01000066.1, forward strand.
AGCGGATCCGTGGCGTGGGCGAACGCAAGCTGGCCGCACTCCACCAGGTGGGCATCCGGTCGGTGCTCGACCTCGTCACCTACTACCCGCGTCGCTGGGTCGACCGCACCAACGAGGCGCGTGTGAGCGACCTCGAGGTCGGCAAGGAGGCGCTCGTGCTGGTCGCGGTGCGCAGCGTCTCCAAGCGCACCACCCGCAACCGCCGCACGATCGTGAGCGCCGTCGTCGGCGACGGCAGCGGCCGTCTCACGATCACGTTCTTCAACCAGCCCTGGCGTGAGAAGCAACTGGCCGAGGGGCTCAACATCTCGCTGTTCGGCAAACCCGAGGTGTTCCGCGGCGGGCTGCAGATGACCAACCCGATCGTCGACCTGATCGGCGACCGCACCGGCCGGATCGTGCCGATCTACCCGCAGAGCGAGAAGGTGGCGCTCACCACATGGGAGATCGCCGGCTTCGTCGAGAACGCGCTGGAACGGTGCATGGCCCGCGGCATCGCCGACCCCGTGCCGTGGCCCGTCCGCGAGCGGCTGGGCCTGCTGGACCGCACCGACGCGCTGCGGCTCATCCACCTCCCGGACACCATGGCCGACCAGGCGCGCGCCCGGCGCCGCCTCGCGTTCGACGAGCTGCTGCGGGTGCAGACGGTGCTGGTGATGCGCAAGCGCGCGCTCGAACGCGAGGAGAAGGGCATCCGCCACCGGGTCGACGGCGAGCTCGTCGAGCGGCTTCGAGCGGCGCTGCCGTACGAGCTCACGGGTGCGCAGCGTCGTGTGATCGCGGAGATCGAGGCCGACCTCGCCGGCCCGCACCCGATGCACCGGCTGCTCCAGGGCGACGTGGGAGCGGGCAAGACGCTGGTGGCCGTGAGCGCGATGCTCACCGCGGTGCAGGGCGGCCACCAGGCGGCGCTCATGGCGCCCACCGAGGTGCTCGCCGAGCAGCACACCGCTGGGGTGCGTCGCCTCCTCGCGGACGTCACGGTGCCCGACCCCGGCAACCTGTTCGGTGACCGGCCACTGCGGGTGGAGCTGCTCACCAACCGGGTGTCGGGCGGCGATCGCAAGGAGGTGCTGGCGGGTCTGGCCGACGGCGGCGTCGACATCGCGATCGGCACCCACGCGCTGATCCAGGAGGCGGTCGCGTTCAAGAGCCTCGGGGTGGTGGTCGTGGACGAGCAGCACCGCTTCGGCGTCGAGCAACGCGCCGCGCTGCGCGACAAGGCCGCCGGTGCTGCCGTGCCCGACGTGCTCGTGATGACCGCGACGCCGATCCCGCGGACCGCCGCGATGACGGTGTACGGCGATCTCGACGTGAGCGTGCTCGACGAGCTGCCACCGGGACGCACGCCCATCACCACGCACTGGGCGGACGGGCCGCTGGCCGAGGCGAACGTGTGGGCCGACGTCCGTGACCAGGTGAGCGCCGGACGTCAGGCCTACGTCGTGTGCCCGCTGATCGGCGAGAGCGAGAAGCTCGAGCTGGCGAGCGCGCAGGAGACGTTCGAGGAGCTCTCCGGCGGCGAGCTGTACGGGCTGCGGCTCGCGCTCCTGCACGGGCGCATGCCGGCGGCCGAGAAGGAGGCCGTGATGGAGCGGTTCCGGCGTGGTGAGCTCGACGTGCTCGTCTCCACCACGGTGATCGAGGTCGGGGTCGACGTGCCGAACGCGACGATCATGGTGATCCTCGACGCCGACCGCTTCGGCATCGCCCAGCTCCACCAGCTGCGCGGCCGGGTGGGCCGCGGCGTCCACGCGTCACGGTGCTGGCTCGTCACCAAGCCCGACCCCGACGGCCCGCCGGAGAACCCGCGCATCCAGGCGCTCGTCGAGAGCACCGACGGCTTCCACCTCGCCGAGGTGGACCTCGACCTGCGTGGCGAGGGCACGATCATGAACACGGCGCAGAAGGGCCGCAGTGACCTGCGACTCGCGTCGTTGCGGCGCGATCGCGAGCTGGTGGGTCAGGCGCGCGACGTCGCGTTCGAGCTGGTGGACCCCGACCCCGAGCTCGACGGCAACCAGGTGCTGGCCGACGAGCTGCGCCTGTTGTTCAGCAGCGACGACGAAGCGTTCCTGTTCAAGAGCTGAGCCCGACGGGCTCCGTCGCCCACGGTGGCGCCCGACGGGGACGGGTTCAGCCGGTGGCCCAGCGGGTGCGCTGGCCGGCCTTCGCGATGCCGACGGTGGCGATGAGCCGCTGCTTCACGGAGTCGGGCACGTCGACGAACTGCACGGCGTACTCGCCGTCGCCGATGGCTCGTCGCACCTCGGCCGTCCATCCCGAGCCGTCCTCCAACCAGAGCTCGATGCGGTCGCCGGGCTCGAGCCGCAGCGGGATCCAGCCGGCGAGCCGGGCGCCGCGAACGGAGAGGTCGAACAACAGCGCCAGGGTCGGAGGCTCGTCCGTGCCCGTCCGGCTCCAGCGGGCCTCGAGCTCCACCTCGACGCGACTTCCGATGCGGCGTTCCACGCCCGAGTCACCTCCTGTCGCGTCGTTCCCTGGTGTGTCGCCCACGTCCCCGTGCGCGTGCCCGAGGCCGTCGTCCGCCGACGGCACGGCGGAGGAGGTGTCACGGCCGTCGCGGAAGGGGTTCACGGTGTCCCCATCGGTGACAGCAGGTCGAGTGCCGGGGTCGCGCGGGCCTCCGCCCACGGCGGGCTGCCCGTCAGCCATCCGGTGAGGGTCGTCAACGGCACGGCGGGGGCGAACAGGAACCCCTGCGCCCGGTGCACACCGATCTTGCGCAGCGCCGCCGCCTGCTCGGCCGTCTCGACGCCCTCGGCCACCACCACCAGGTCGAGGCCGGCGGCGAGCTCCACCGTCGCCGCCACGACCGCACGCGCCGCGCGGCTGGTCGTGAGCTCGCGGACGAAGCCGAGGTCGATCTTCAGCCCGTCGAGGGGGAGCTGGGGCACCAGGGCGAGCGACGAGTACCCCGTCCCGAAGTCGTCGAGCGACACGTGCATGCCCACGCTGCGGGCGGTGGTGAGCCAGGCCCGCGCCGCCGCGATGTCCTGGATCAGCGCGGTCTCCGTCACCTCCAGCGAGAGCATCGTCGGCGGCAGCCCGCGCAGCTCGAGTTGGGTGAGCCAGCCGTTCAGCCGGCCGAGGTCCATGATCTGCGTGCCGGAGATGTTCACCCGGATCCGGAAGCCGGATGGCACCGTCTCGCGCAGCGCCGCGACGGCCATCGACGCCTGGCGGTGCATCACCACGGACAGGTCGTGCAGCATCCCGGCGTCCTCGGCGAGCGGGACGAACTCGCCGGCGTTCCGGACGCCGAGCCGGGGGTGGATCCATCGGGCGAGGCTCTCGGCACCCACGATGCGACCCGTGGCCAGGTCGACCTCCGGCTGGTACCACGCGACGATCTCGCCGCCCGTGAGGGCTCGGCGCAGCTCGGTCTCGTCGTCGACGCGCCGGACCAGCGCCTCGCGCATCGACTCGTCGAACACCTCGATGCAGTTCCGACCGAGGGCCTTGGCCCGGTACATCGCCGAGTCCGCGTGGCGCAGGAGGTCGTCGGCCCGGTCGTGGGGGTGGCCGTTGGTCGCGCAGCCGATGCTGACCGTGACGATCAGCTCGCGGGAGCCGACCTGCAGCGGAGCCCGCAGGCTCGCCCGGATCGACTGCGCGACCTGGATCGCGTCGTCGACGCCCGACAGCCCGGTGAGCAGCACGGTGAACTCGTCCCCACCCTGCCTGCCCAGCAGGTCGCCGGGCCGCAGGCAGCCACGCAGCCGGGCGGCCACGGCGATGAGCAGTTCGTCGCCGACGTGGTGGCCGAGCGAGTCGTTGATGAGCTTGAACCGGTCGACGTCGATGAAGAGCACGGCCACGAGCCCCCGCCGCCGGCGGGCGGCGTCGAGGCTCTCCTGCAGACGCGTCTGGAACAGCGGCCGGTTCGCCAGATCGGTGAGTGCGTCGTGCGCGGCCTGGTGCGCGAGCCGTTCGTTCATCCCCCGCAGCTCGACGTTCGCCTCGTGGATGCGCTCGCGCTCGGCGCGCAGCTCGTCCACGAGGTTGGAGTTGCGGTGCGTGAGGCGCATCGCGTCCACCGCGGCACGGTTGGACTGGTCGTACAGCACGAGCGAGAAGACCAGCGCGAAGAGGACGAAGGCCGCGAGCATCGACGTGAACGTCGTGCCGTGGGCGGCCAGACCAACGGCACCGAGGGTGGCGAGTGGGAGCTGGAAGGCGAGGAACAGCCGGCGCAGCGGGCTGGTGAAGATGGTGTTCGCCGCCATGAACGAGATCAGGTGGACGACGACCAGCGCCTGGAACTCGCGGTGCTCGTCGGACGGCATGGTGAGCACCGGCAGGCTGCCCCACAGGGTGCCCGTGACGAGCAGCGTGGCGGTGTACCAACGCCGCCAGAAGCGCACGCCGTGACGGTCGCTGCGGTGCCGGTGGAGGTGGTGCAGCACGATGTGGACGGTGGCGGTCGCCAGGGTGCAGGCAGCCCAGATCAGGAGGCCTTGCCGTGGCGCGTGCGACCAGAGGGTGGCCACCACCAGGAGGATCGTCGGCGGCGACCCGATGCTCGACCGCATGTTGAGCCGGTTGGCCTGGTCGAGCAGGTCCTCGACGAGCTCGGCCTCCTCCGGGTCGATCAGCCGTCGCAGCCGCGAGGGGGTGCCGTCGGGGTCGGTGCCACGCCGGCTGAGGGCGCGCACGACCACGTCCACCCCCACTGCCGCCCGACCGCCACTCACGGGCGTCTCATCGGCACCTGGCACTCCTCGCTTGAGGGTGTGCGACGGGGTGTCGGATCTCCTGGCGTCCCGGGGTCGTCCGTCAGCGTCGTCCCGGGGTCGTCCGTCAGCGTCGTCCCGGGGTCGGTCGTGAGCGTCGGTCGTCAGGGTTCGTCGTCCGGGAGCACCAGATCCCAGCGGTCGAGGCAGTCCTCGCACCGGTAGGCGACGACGTCCCCCGGCTCCCACCGCCCGTCCTCGGGTGGGTGGGTGAGCAGGAAGCACCGGCCGCCGCAGTCGACGCACACGATCTGGGGCTCCGGTTCGAGCCGCGAGGTGTCGGATCCCGGGTGGCGTCGGTCCTCGAACGGCGTCTCGTCGGGGAGGGGCACCCCGCCAGTGTGCCGGACGCACCGGTCGGGGACCCGACCGGGCGGACGACCGGTGGCCGCTAGCCTCGCCCGGATGCGTGTCGTGGCGGGGGAGTTCGGTGGCAGGAAGCTCGTGGCCCCCGAGGGGCTCACGACCCGTCCCACCACCGACAAGGTGCGCGAGGCGGTGTTCAACTCGCTCGGCTCGATGGGCGTGCTCGACGACGCCGTCGTGGTCGACCTGTTCGCCGGATCGGGAGCGATGGGCATCGAGGCGTTGTCGCGGGGCGCCGCCCGCTGCACGTTCGTCGAGCGTGACCGCACCGCGCTGCAGGCGCTGCGCACGAACCTGTCCGCGCTGGCCCTCGGCGACCGTGCCACCGTCGTCGCGTCCGACGTCCTGGCCTGGCTGCCCGGGTTGCGTGGCGCCGACCTCGCACTCGTCGACCCGCCCTACACCTTCGACGGCTGGGAGCGGCTGCTCGACCTGCTCCACCACCCGGCCCAGGTGGCCTACGTGGTCTGCGAAGCTCCGCGCGAGGTGCCGGCGCCGGCGGGCTGGGAGACGGTGCGCGCCCGACAGTACGGACGCACGGCGGTCACGGTGCTCGCCCGGGTCGAGGGGTAACGTTCCGCCCGCATGGCGACGGTGCTGTACCCAGGGAGCTTCGACCCCGTCCACCTCGGGCACCTCGACGTCGTCGAGCAGGCGCTCGAGCTGTTCGGTGAGGTGATCGTCACCGCGATGCACAACCCGTCGAAGCCGAGCGGGTGGTTCTCGCTCGACGAGCGGCTCGCGATCCTCGACGAGGCCGTCGCGCCGCTGCGCGGCGAGGGCCGCACGGTGCGGGTCGCGTCGTTCGGCGGGCTCGCCGTCGATGCCGCTCGATCGCTCGGCGCCGACTTCATCGTGAAGGGACTGCGCACCGGCGGAGACTTCGAGGTCGAGCAGCAGATGGCCCAGACCAACTACGTCGCCGCGGCCGTGCGCACCGTGTACCTGCCGTGCAACCCGGCGCTCGTGTACCTGAGCAGCCGCTTCATCCGGGAGATCGCGCAGTACGGTGGCGATGTGAGCGCCATGGTGCCGCCGTCCGTGCTGCCCCATCTCCAGCGAGCCACCCGAGAAGCATGAGCCGCCCATGACACACGACGACCGGTACGACGACGAGTACGACGACGACGAGGACTTCGACTCCGACTTCGACGACTCCGACGCCTACGTCAAGACCACCAACGGCTACGTCGGCGACGCCGAGCAGCTCCTGCGCCGCGCGATCGACGTCATCGCCACCGCGCCCACGATGCCGCTGTCGTCGTCGCCGCGCATCGACCGCGACGAGATCATCGAGCTGCTCGAGGAAGCCCTCCACCGCATGCCCGAGGAGCTCCGGCAGGCCCGCTGGATGATCAAGGAGCGCCAGGCGTTCGTCGACAAGACCCGTCGCGAGGCCGAGGAACTGCTCGAGGCCGCCCGAGTGCAGGCCGAGCGGATGGTGCAGCGCACCGAGGTCGTCCGTGCCGCCGAGGCGCGGGCCCGCCAGCTCAACGAGGCGGCCGAGACCGACGCCCGCCGCCTCCGCCACGAGACCGAGGACTTCCTCGACCAGCGGCTGGCGAGCTTCGAGATCCTGCTCGACAAGCTCAACCGCACCGTCCAGGCCGGCCGGTCGCGCCTCGCCATCGGCGCTGCAGGTGAGCAGGACGACGCCGAGGTCGAGGACCCGACGAAGGGCTTCTTCGACCAGGACCGCTGACCGGGCGCCTCCGGGGCGGGTGACGCCACGGGTCGGTAGCGTGGGGCGCCCATGACGAACCCGCTGCGCGTGAACGCCGCCGAGCTGCTGCGACGTCCCGGCACCGAGAAGCACCTCGATCTCGAGCTGGCCGTCGCCGACCTCGCGATCGACGACGACCGCTTCGTCGCGTCCGACCCGGTCCGGGTGCTGCTGCGCCTCGAGTCGCTCACCGACGGCATCGTCGTGACCGGTGAGGTCGTCGCTCGGTGGCACGGCCTGTGCCGCCGCTGCGCCGAGCCGGCGGGCGGCGAACTGCACAGCGACGTCCACGAGCTCTACCAGGAGACCGTCACCGACCCCGATGCGTTCCCGCTCGAGGGCGAGCAGCTCGACCTCGAACCGATGGTGCGCGAGCTGCTCCTGCTGGACGCGCCGCGAACGCCGCTGTGCCGCGACGACTGCGCCGGGCTGTGTCCGCAGTGCGGCACCGACCTCAACACCGGCTCGTGCAGCTGCGACGACGCGCCCGCCGACCCACGTTGGGCAGCCCTCGACCAGCTCAAGGGCATCGTCGAGGACTGACCGCCCGACACGGTGGCGGAAACGCCCGGACGCGGCGCTAACCTCTCCCGGTTCGTTTCGCGCAGGGAGACCTACGGTGGCTGTTCCCAAGAAGAAGAAGTCCAAGATGAAGACCCGGAGCCATCGCGCCGGCGCCTGGAAGCTCGGCGCCCCGGCGCGCAGCGTGTGCCCCCGGTGTGGCGCCGTGAAGCTCCCGCACACCGTCTGCTCGGCATGCGGTTGGTACAAGGACCGCGTCGCCGTCGACGTCGGCTGACCGCCGGTCCCGTCCGACCCGCACCGACCGTCGCGACCCTGCGGACCCGCGATCCGGTTCCGAGCGCATGGCTCCCAGCGAGATGCTCCCGATCGCCATCGACGTGATGGGCGGTGACCGCGCGCCGGCCGAGATCCTCGTCGCCGCGCACCAGGCCGCGGCGCTCGGCATCCCCGTCGTGCTCGTCGGCACCCCGGGCCTCGACGGTGTGGGCGACCTGCCCTACATCGAGGCAACCGAGGTCATCGCGATGGACGACGACCCCGCGCAGGGCGTGCGTCGCAAGAAGGACTCCTCGCTCGTGCGTGCCGCCGAGGCGGTGCGTGACGGCCGGGCCAGCGCGATGATCTCCGCCGGCAACACCGGCGCCACGATGGCCTCGGCGCTGCTCCGGATGGGACGGATCAAGGGCGTCAGTCGGCCGGCGATCGCCACCCCGCTCCCCGTGCCGGGCCACGCACCGAACATCCTGCTCGACGCCGGTGCCAACGCCGAGGTGCAGCCCGAATGGCTGGTGCAGTTCGCGCAGATGGGCTCGGTGTACGCCCGCCACCGCTTCGGCGTCGAGCAGCCCCGCGTCGGTCTGCTGTCGATCGGTGAGGAGCCGGGCAAGGGCGACACCCTCCGCAAGGAGGCCTACGAGCTCCTCGCCGTCGCCCCCAACATCGACTTCATCGGCAACGTCGAGGGCCGCGACATGCTGCTCAAGACCGCCGACGTCATCGTCACCGACGGCTTCACCGGCAACGTCGTGCTGAAGACGCTGGAGGGCGGTGTGCGCGTGCTGATCCAGGCGATCCTCGCCACCTTCTCCGCCGACCCGGCGAACGCCCCGCACGTCGAGGCGCTGCTGCCGGTGCTGCAGCCGCTCGTCGACGAGATGAACCCCGACACCTACGGTGGCGCGATGCTGCTGGGGGTCGACGGGGTGTGCATCATCAGCCACGGCTCGTCCAGCGCGACCGCGGTGCTCAACGGCATCAAGGTCGCGCAGGAGATGGTCGAGCGCGGCGTGGTCGACGAGCTGCGCGCGGCGATCGCCGCGGACGCCTGACCGACGCCCGACCCGCGCCGGTGCGCCCGGTCGCGGCCGGTGCGCCCCCGCTACCATCGGCGTGCCCGTTCCCGCACCGGCTCGTGCCGCGCCGACCGGCGGGTCCACGCATCGCCGAGTTCACAGGAGAAGCCCACGTGTCCGAGTCCCATGCCCCGCTCGACCGAGCCGCCGTGTTCGAGATCGTCCGCGCCAGCTTGGCCGACATCCTCGAGATCGACGGATCGACGATCAGCGAGGGCCAGTCGTTCGTCGACGACCTCGAGGCCGACTCGCTCGCCCTGATCGAGCTCGTCGAGGCGCTCGAGGAGGAGATGGCCGAGCGGTCGGTCGGCTTCCGCATCGAGGACGAGGACCTCGAGGACCTGAAGACGGTGCGTGACGCGGTCGACTACGTGTACGCCCGCGTCACCGAGGGCTGACCCCCTCCGGTCCGGCCACCGCGATGTCGACGACGATGCCCGACGGCCCCGCGAACGCGGGCGGGTCCGGCGCGTCCGACGCACCTGCCACATCCGCCGCACCGGTCGCACCGGTCGCACCGGTCGCCGATTCGGGACTCGACGGGCTGAGCCAGCGGATCGGGCACCGCTTCGCCGATCCCGAGCTGCTGCGCCGGGCGATGGCGCACCGCTCGTGGTGCGCCGAGCACCCCGGCAACGAGTCGAACGAACGGCTCGAGTTCCTCGGCGACGCCGTGCTCGGCTGGATGATCGCCGACATCGCGTACCGCGAGCACCAGGACCTCCCCGAGGGCAAGCTCACCGACCTCCGCAAGAGCGTGGTCAACGCCTCCGCCCTCGCCGAGGTGGCCGTCGGCATCGACCTCGGTCCGTGCCTGCTGCTCGGCAAGGGCGAGAGCGCCGCCGGTGGCCGGATGAAGCCGTCGATCCTGAGCGACGCACTCGAGGCCGTGATCGGCGCGGTGTACCTCGACGGTGGCGTGGTGGCCGCGGCGCGGCTGATCGAGCACCTGTTCACCGAGCCGCTGCAGCGCGCCGCCCAGCAGCTCGACCGGCTCGACCACAAGACGCTGCTCCAGGAGCTGACCGCCCGGATGTTCGACACCGCGCCGGTGTACGTGATCAGCGAGACCGGGCCGGACCACCAGAAGACGTTCACCGCCGGTGTCGTGGTGGGCGGTCGGTCGGTGGGGCAGGGCACCGGTCGCTCGAAGAAGCTGGCCGAGCAGGCCGCCGCACTGGCCGCGTACACCCTGCTCAGCGCCGAGGCCTGAGGTCGGTCGCCGTGCCCGAACTGCCCGAGGTGGAGACCGTCCGGCGCGGACTCGACGTCCGCCTGGTCGGGCGGACCGTGCTGCAGGTGGAGGTCGGCCGCGAGCGCACCGTGCGGCGCACGTCGGCGCAGGCCGTGATCGACGGACTCACCGGCGCCACGATCGTCGACACCCGGCGGCGGGGGAAGTACCTGCTGCTCGGCCTCGACACGGGCGACGACGTGATGATCCACCTCCGCATGAGCGGGCGGGTGCTGCTGCACACGGTGGACACGCCGCGTCCGCCGCACACCCACGTCGCGGCGCTGCTGACCGGCGAGCCGGGCGAGGAACTGCGCTTCGTCGACCCACGTACGTTCGGCGAGGTCGTGGTGTTCGATCCGACGAACGCCGCCGTGGAGGTGCCCGACCTCCACGCCCTCGGGGTCGACCCGATCACCGACGGCATGACCCGCACCACGCTGGCCCGCATCGTGCGGGGCCGCGCCCGTGCGCTGAAGGCGCTGCTGCTCGACCAGCACGTGGTGGCCGGCATCGGCAACATCTACTGCGACGAGATCCTCCACGCCGCCCGGCTGCGTCCCGACCGGATCTCGAACACGCTGACCGGGCAGGAGATCACGCGTCTGCACCGCGAGATCCATCGCGTGCTGAACGAGGCGATCGAGGCGGGTGGTTCCACCCTCGCCGACACCCAGTACGTCGACGTCGACGGCAACGGCGGCCAGTTCCAGCTCGCGCACCGGGTGTACGACCGGGCCGGCGAGCGCTGCATCACCTGCGGCCGGGCCGACGTGGTGCGCATCCCCTGGGGCGGACGGAGCACCCACTTCTGCCCCCGCTGCCAGCGCTGACCCGAACTCCTGGGTGCCACGCAGACCTCACCGGTGCTGGTGGGCGGTCGGTCCTGGCACCCAGGAGATGTTCGTGGATGTCCCGGGTGCCACGCAGATCTCACCGGTGCTGGTCGGCGGACGGCGCCGGCACCCAGGACGGGTGACGCTTCAGGGTGCCACGTGCGTCTCACCGGTGCTGGTGGACGGGAGGTCCTGGCACCCAGGACGTGTGGCGATCGTTCCTGGGTGCCACTGCGACCTCACCGGTGCTGGTCGGCGGACGGCGCTGGCGCCCAGGACCTCGTGGTTTTCCGATCGTCGCCGCAGGCTGCGCTCTCTGCTGGCGTGCAGACCTCCGACCTCGACCGATACGGCCGCATGCATCACGGCCTCGTCAGCTTCGCCCACGCCACCGCGCTGGGGATGACCCGCACCGACTGGAACCGACTGATCGCGGACGAACGACGGTTCGAGGTGCTGTACCCCGACGTCGTCCGGGTGATCGGCGCCCCCACGTCGGTCGAGCAGCGGATCGCCGCGGCGGTGCTCGCCGCCGGGCCGGGGGCGTGCGCGTCGCATCGCTCGGGCGCGCGGGTGTGGGGCGCTCCCCGCCCCGACGACGATCCGATCGACGTCATGCTGATCGGGCGCACCCGGCGTGCCCGACTGACGGGCGTCACGATCCACCGGCCGCGCAACCTCGAGGATCTCGGGACGAGCGTGCGGCAGGGCATCGCCACCAACAATCCGCTGCGGATCCTGACCGACCTGGGCGCGGTCGATCCGGGAGGGGTGTACGACGCGCTCCACCACTTCGTCATGCGGGGGTGGGTGAACGTCGCGTCCGTCGCAGCGGTGCTCGACCGGCACAGCGGACGCGGGTATCGCGGCGGGACCGCACTGCGCAACGCGCTCGAACAGTGGCTGGTCGACGGCAAACCGGCGGACAGCGAGCTGGAGGTGCGGATGCGCAAGATCGTCGACGACCACGGGCTCCCGCCGATGACCTTCCACGCAGAGGTGCTGGGCTTCGAGGTGGACTTCCTCGTCGCTGGGACGAACCTCGTGGTCGAGTGCGACGGGTGGACCACCCACGGGGTCGACCGGACCCGGTTCCTGTCCGACCGCGACAAGGACACGCTGCTCATCTCCAAGGGGTATCCGGTCCAGCGGGTGACCCGCGAGATGCTGCTCTTCCGGCCCCGTGTGGTGGCCGAACGGATCGCCGGATCGGTCTGGTCGTTCGCGCCCGCCCTCGCTCGGCGTCATCTGGCGGACCGCCCCGACAGCGTCCTGGGTGCCGCGCTGCCGGACCTGCGCAGCTCGCCGGTGGCGCGTGGCGCCCAGGATCGATCCTGAACCGCCGTGGTCCGCTTCTGGGTGCCGGCCGCACCTCACCGCCGCTGGTCGGCCGGCGGTGGTGGCGCCCAGGACGGAGGCGAACTCGATCGGCGGTCCTGGGTGCCGATCGGGCGCGAACCCCCAGCTCACCGATGATGTCTGGCGCCCAGGACCGCCCCGACATCGTGCTGGGTGCCTGCCGCACCTCACCGGTGCTGGTCGTGGAGTGCCGCCGGCACCCAGGACGTGTGCGGCGGCCGCGGTCGCAAGTTCCTGGCTCGGGGGGTCGCGGCTAGGATCGACGGGCCGTGTTCCTCAAGTCCCTCACCCTCAAAGGCTTCAAGTCGTTCGCCGATTCGACGACGATGGTCCTGGAGCCGGGCGTCACCGTCGTCGTCGGTCCCAACGGGTCCGGCAAGTCGAACGTGGTCGACGCGATCGCCTGGGTGCTCGGGGCGCAGGCACCCAGCTCGGTGCGCAGCCAGAAGATGGACGACGTCATCTTCGCCGGCACCGCCAAGCGCCCCGCCCTGGGCCGTGCCGAGGTGATCCTCACCCTCGACAACTCCTCCGGCGTGCTCCCGATCGAGTTCACCGAGGTCACGATCTCGCGCACCCTGTTCCGCACCGGCGAGAGTGAGTACGCGATCAACGGGGTCAACTGCCGTCTGCTCGACGTGCAGGAGCTCCTGAGCGACGCCGGCGTCGGTCGCCAGCAGCACGTGATCGTGAGCCAGGGTCAGATCGACGCGGTGCTGAACGCCCGCCCCGAGGAGCGCCGGGCGATCATCGAAGAGGCCGCCGGCGTGCTGAAGTACCGCCGCCGCAAGGAGAAGAGCGAGCGCCGGCTCGACGCCACCGAGGCCAGCCTGCTCCGCGTGCAGGACCTGCTGCGCGAGGTGCGCCGCCAGCTCCGCCCGCTCGAGCGCCAGGCCGAGGCGGCCCGCCGCCACGGCGACCTGGTCGCCGAGTTGAAGGCGCTGCAGCTGTTCCTCGCCGGCCGCGAGATCGCCGGGCTGCGGTCGCGGCTCACGTCCTTCGCGGCCACCAAGCTCGAACTCGACGCCACCGAGCGCGAGCTGCGCACCGAGCTCGCAGCCCTCGACACCTCGGTCATGGCCGCCGAGGCCGAGCTCACGGCACGCGGTGACACCGACCTCGGTGACGAGATGGTGCGGGTCGAGCAGCTCCGTGAGCGCGCCCGCGGCATCGCCGCGGTGATGGTGGAGCGCCGCCGTTCGCTCGAACGCGACCGCGGCCAGTTGATGGACGGTGGGGTGGTGGCCAACCTGGAGGCCGACGCCGCCCGCCTCCGCGACGAGCTCGCCTCGGTGGTGGCCGACCTCGCCGCCGTCGGCCCCGAGGCCGAGACGCTCACCGCCCAGGAGGAGGAGTTCGCCGAGCACCGCCGCGCCACGCTGAGCACGATCAACGACGTCACCTCGTCCACGACCGCGGCGAGCGCTGCAGCCGAGGTGCGCGGCGAGCTGCGGTCGATGCAGAACGGCCTCGGCCGGGCCGAGAGCGAGGCGCGCCGGATGGAGACCCGTCTCGAGTCGCTGCGCCAGCGCGTCGAGCGGTTCGAGGTCGAGATCGTCCGCCTCAAGGCGGCGTGCGAGCAGGCGAACGAGAGCGAGGCGCCGCTCGTCGCCGAGGTCGAGGCGGCCGAGGCACGCCGCATCGCGGCCGAGGCCGCGGCCGACGTCACCGCACAGGCACGGCAGGACGCCGCCGAGGAGCTGTCGCGCTGGCGGGCCCGCGCCGAGGCGCTGTCGCTCGCCCTGGAGACCGCCCGCGAGCGTGCCGGCGCCGAGCACCTGGCCGGTGTCGACGGGGCGCTCGGCACCCTGCTCGACCTGGTGGAGATCGACGCGGGCTGGGAGCCGAGTGTGGAAGCCGCGCTCGGCGATGCGCTGCTCGCCGTGGTGGTCGCCGATCCGGCCACGGGTCGTCGGGCGCTGGAGTCGCTCAGGGCGTCGAACGTGAACGGTGCCGTGCTGTCGCTCGGCCTGGCCGGTGCCGCGCCCGCCGTGCCCACCCCGGCCCAGGGCTCACCGGTGCGCCCCCACGTCCGGAGCCGCAACGCCGCCGTCGAGCGACTCCTCGACGGCGTCCTGGCCCACGCGGTGCGCGCCGACGACTTCGACCGTGCGGTCGACATCGCGATGGCGAACCCCGCGGCCGTGGTGGTCACCGCCGACGGCGACCGGTTCGGCCCGTCCGGATGGCGGCTCGGTGCGAGCGGTGGGGGAGCCACGGCGGCAGCACTCGACGAGGCCACCGAACGCCTCGGCATCGCCGAGGGCGAGCTCGCCCGCCGCGACCATGCCGCCCAGGCCGCCCGTGCGGAGCTGCAGGCGGCTCGCCAGTCGGAGGCCGACCTCACGCGCCGGCTGGATCAGCACGACGCCAGCTTCACGGCGAGCGCGGAGGCACTCGCCCGCGCGCAGGCCGAGCGCCGCGAGACCGCCGCCGAGGTGGAGGCCGTCGAGCGCAGCCTGGCGGAGGCGGTCGACCGCATCGCACGCGAGCGGGCCCGCATCACCGAACTCGAGTCGTTGGTGCCGGCGCTGGAGGCCGACGAGGCCGCCGAGGCCGAGGCGGCCAAGGCCCGTGGCGAGTTGCGCGCCCAGCTGGACGCACGTGCGGCGGTGCTCGCCTCGCAGCGCAAGGACCTCGAGGTGCGCAACGCCGGCCTCCACGAGCGGCAGGCGTTCCTCGAGCGCCGTCTCGAGGAGACCGAGCGGCGCCTCGCCGCCGACGTCGAGGCGCGTGCCGCCGCGGCCGAGCGTCGCGTCGCTGTCGAGCGGTCGCTCGTCGCGCTCGAGCGCCTCGCCGTGCTGGTCGACGCCCACCGCCACGTGATCGAGGGTCGCCACATGGAGCTGCTCGAGATCCGGCGCCGTCAGAGCGACGAGGTACGCGAGATCGCCTCGCGGCTCGACGCGCTGCGCCGCCGCCGCAACGCGGCCGAGCGCGAGCTCGACGAGAACCGCGAGCGCCAGCGCCGGCTCGAGCTCGAGGACGCCGAGGCGCGGCTGCGGCTCGAGACCGCGGTCGAGGCCGTCCGCCGCGACCACGACGTCGAGCCGTCCGTCGCCGAGGCCGCCGAGCTGCCAGAGCTGCCGGAGAGCACCAACCCGGCCGCCCGGGTGCGCGAGCTCGAGCGCGAGCTTCGGCTCATGGGGCCGATCAACCCGCTCGCGCTCGAGGAGTTCAACGAGCTGCAGGAGCGTCACACGTTCCTCGAGTCGCAGCTCGAGGACGTGCGCGAGACGCGCCGCGAGCTGCTGCGCGTGATCAAGGCGGTCGACCAGGAGATCCAGTCGGTGTTCGCGTCCGCGTTCGCCGACGTGAGCTCGCACTTCACGCACCTGTTCTCCACGCTCTTCCCCGGCGGCTCGGGCAAGCTCGTGCTCACCCAGCCGGACGACCTGCTGAACACGGGCATCGAGGTGGAGGCCAAGCCCAGCGGCAAGAACGTGAAGAAGTTGTCGCTGCTGTCCGGTGGCGAGCGCAGCCTCACCGCGCTCGCGTACCTGTTCGCCGTGTTCCGGAGCCGGCCGTCGCCGTTCTACGTGATGGACGAGGTCGAGGCTGCGCTCGACGACGTGAACCTGCACCGGTTCCTCGGGCTCGTCGCCGAGTTCCGCCGCGAGGCGCAGCTGCTGATCGTGAGCCACCAGAAGCGCACGATGGAGGCGGGCGACTGCCTGCTCGGTGTCACGATGCAGCCGGGCGGCTCGTCGAAGGTGGTCACGGAGAAGGTCGGCGCGAGCGCCTGATCGGCGGCCGGCGTCGGATCGCTGCCGGCGTGACGGCTCCGGGCCCGCTGCGAGGTGGCCGGGTAGCGTGGTCGCACCATGGAGTGGATCTATCTCGCCCTCGTCGCGCTCGTGCTGCTGTTCGGCATCGGCGTCGTCGTCCTCAACCGCCGCCGCTCACCCGAGCTGACCCCGGACCGGACCTCCGAGATCGTCCGCCCGCCGCGTCCGGCCGTCGAACCGCGGTCGCAACGCGACGAGACCCCGGCCCCGGTCGGGGCATCGGCGTCCACGGCGGTGCTCGAACCGGAGCAGGTACTCGAGGAGCCCGCCGTCGAGGAGCCGGTGGTCGAGGGGGCCGTCGCGGACGAGCCCACGGTCGAGGACCTGGCGGTGGCCGAGGTCGTGGAGCGGCCGACGTTCCGCTCGCGCATGGGCAAGGCCCGCAGTGCCCTGACCGGCGCGTTCCTCGGCATCCGCACCCGCGCCGGCATCACCGACGACACCTGGGACGACCTCGAGGAGGCGCTGCTGCGCGCCGACGTCGGGGTGCGCGTGACCGACGAACTGCTCACCGGCCTGCGCGCCCGCGTGAAGGCGAAGGAGATCGCCACCCCCGACGCGCTGCTCGACGCGCTGCGCGCCGAGATGACCGGCCGCCTCGCCGGGTCCGAGCGCGACCTGCAGTTCGTGGCCGGCGATCCCGGCTCACCGAACGTGTGGCTGTTCGTCGGGGTGAACGGGGTGGGCAAGACCACCACCATCGGCAAGGTCGGGGCGCTGCAGCGCGGCGAGGGTCGTACGGTGCTGATGGCCGCGGGCGACACGTTCCGTGCGGCCGCCGCCGAGCAGCTCGCGACGTGGGCCGAGCGCAGCGGATCCGAGTTCGTACGCGGGGCCGAGGGCGGCGACCCGAGCTCGGTGATCTTCGACGGGGTGGAGCGCGCCGCGGCCCGCGGCATCGACCTGGTGCTCGCCGACACGGCGGGCCGTCTGCACACCAAGAGCAACCTGATGGACGAGCTGCGCAAGGTGCGCCGCGTGGCCTCGAAGGGCGCCGGTCGGGTGACCGAGGTGCTGCTGGTGATCGACGCGACCACCGGCCAGAACGGCCTCACCCAGGCCCGCCAGTTCGGCGACGCGCTCACCACCGACGACACCGGTGTCGGTCTCACCGGGGTGGTGCTCACCAAGCTCGACGGCAGCGCGAAGGGGGGCATCGTGTTCGCGATCGAGACCGAGCTGGGCATCCCGGTGAAGCTCGTCGGTCTCGGCGAGACGATCGGCGACCTCGTGCCGTTCGACCCGGCCCAGTTCATCGACGCCCTGTTCGCCGAGAGCTGAGCCGGTCCGGCGATGGCGCCGAGAAAGTCCGGCGGACCGGGAACCACCTCGTCCGGAGGAGACGTCCAATGGGTATGACTGCAACGACTCGCACCCCCCACACCGACGCCGGCCGCCGTACCGGGCTGCGCGTCCGCTCACGCCGGATCGCCCTCATCGGCGCCGTCGTGGTGCTCGGCCTCACGGCCTGCGGCACCGATGACGACGACGCATCGGGTTCGCCGGCTTCGTCGCTGCCCGCTCCCGCCGTGATCGAGATCGCCGGTGCGGGCGGGTCGGGCGGCAACCGCGCCGGGGCCCCGGCCTCGATGGACGCGGCGATGGAGTCCTCGAAGATCATGCCCGCCCTCCTCACCTACGAGTGGGCCGGCGGCAGCATCGACCTCACCGGTCCCGCCGCCTCGTGGTTCTTCGCTCCCGGCACCGAGCCGACCGTCGAGCAGGTGCAGGCGCTCGCCGCCGCCCTCGGGGTGACGGGCGAGGTGACCGAGCTCGCCGCCGACATGGGTGGCGGGTGGACCGTCGGCCCGACCGACGGCTCCGCCCCGTCGGTCACCGTCGGCACCGACGCCATGCAGAGCTGGTGGTACAGCCCGGCCTGGAACACCGCACCGGTCGCCGTCGAGTGCGTCGAGCCGATCGCCGACGCGAGCGCCGGCGGCGACGCGAGCGGAGCGGCCGAGGCCACGACGCTCCCTGCCCCGGCCGTCGACCCGTGCGTGCCGCAGCCACCCGCGAACGTGCCGAGTGCCGACGAGGCCCGAGCGCTCGCGACCGAGCTGTTCGAATCGCTCGGCATCGACGTGTCGCAGTACGAGCTCGACGTGTACGCGGACGAGTGGGGCGCGAACGTCAGCGGCTCGCTGGTGCTCGACGGTGTGCGCACCAATCTCACGGTGAACGTGGGGTTCGGTGAGAACGGCGCCGTCACCTGGGCGGGTGGCTTCCTGGCCACCCCGCAGCGCGGCGCCGACTACCCGCGCATCGGCGTGGAGGCCGCGGTCCAGCGGCTGAACGACCAGTCGGCCGCGTGGATGACCGGCTACGGCTCGGCCGTCACGGACATGGCACGCGCCGACACCGCCGTCGCCGGTGCGACGGTCGAGCCGGCGCCCGCGCCGGTCGAGGAGACC
>WLDE01000067.1 GCA_009704985.1 Actinomycetota bacterium
ACGATCGATCCGACGAACGACGCCTCGAAGCGGGTGGCGAGGAAGCTGGGCTTCGAGTACTGGAAGCTGGCGATCGTCGGAGGATTCGAGGACGAGGTCCATCGCCTCACGATCGACGCCGCATCGGCGGTGTGATCACCCTCGCACGACCGAGTGTCGGCAGGGGCCGCCGATTCAGGTCGTGACGTCGCCGCGAACGTCACCGTGTCGGCTCCCGTGTCGATGTTCCTCCTCATCGGGATCCGCGGGAGCCGGGTGGGGCGGCGTCAGCTCAGCGTCGAACTCGGACGGGTCCGTACTCGAGGAACACGTCCGTATGAGTGTCGCGCCAGCGCGCACGATGTCCTTCGGCGGCGAGGTGGTACCGCTCTCCATCGCATTCATCACCAGGTCCCGGCGGTATGTGGCAGCACAGATGAATCGATCCGTGCGCGGCGGACGCTTGCGTCGGGCGCCCAGTCCGGGCGTTGCGCGCTAATGGAGTCGGGTTGGCGCAGTTCGGGTGGAGGGGTCGCCCGACGTCAAGAGGACTGGCATGTGTGATCGCGAGGATGAGACAGCGCTGCGTCAGTCAGGCCGAATGCGGACGAGCGTGGCAGGTCCGCCGATGGTGACCCACAGGTTCTCGCCGTCCTGCGTGATGCTGGTTCCGCCTGCCAGCTGATCCGTGACCTCGACCCGCTCTAGGGTGTTTGTGTCGATTCGCTCCAGGCTGCCGGAAGCGTCGAGGAGCCATACAGATGTTCCGTCACTGGCGAGCGAACTCGGCGATGCGCCGAACCCAAGATCGACGACCTCAGAGATCATGGTCGAAGGGTCGATGCGAGTGAGAGTTCGCGCAGGTCCATCGCTCACCCACAGCCATGTGCCGTCCCACACGATCCGGCCGGGAGATGAACCGAAAGCGGACTCCGCGAGTTCGACGACCTGATCGATCGCACGAGTGTCGAGATCGATCCGCGCAGCGCCAACACCGTCGGCCACGACCCACAAATCTGTCCCGTCGAACACAACATCGGCGATGTCACCGCCGACATCGACCGAGGCGACCTGTTCACCGGTGCCAGGGTCGATGGCAACCACCTCGTCGTCAAAGGTTCCGACCCATAGCAGGGCGCCGTCGAACGCAAGCGAGCCGACCGGTCGTGCTTCGACTGGGACGGTGGCGACCACGGAGTTCGAGGTCGGGTCGATCCGTGTCAGGGAACTGTCCAGCTCGCTGGCAACCCAGATCGAGGTGCCATCGAACAGCAATCGCTTCGGGCCTTGCCCGACTCCGATGGTCGCGTCGATCGCGCCTGATGCGGGATCGACGCGCCAGACCTCCCCCGGAGCAAACGAGCTGACCCACACCGAGCCGTCCACCAACACGGCGTCCAACAGCAGGTCGGTCGAGCTGAGCTCGAATGGTTCGAGCGTGACCGAGCCGCCCGTCGATCCGACATCTCCCGATGAGGCAGCGGTCCCCGACAATGCCGACGAGGACTGGACGGACGAATCGACTTCCGAGACCCTGACTGCGCTCGTCGGCACTGGGCTCTCAAGCCCATCCGCCGGATCCGTGCTGCCACCCCCGCATCCGCCCAGCACGCCAGCGAGAACAACACCGACCAAGGCCACCGAGACACGCATGACACGGATTCTCGCGCTCGGGATGGCGAAGCGACGCCGAAGATGACACCGACGAGCGCGGAACTGCCTGATGGAGCGTGATGGGGGGCGTGAGGCTTCGATGTGCCCGGCATCGCCGGTCTCGCCGGAGAGCGCAGAACAGCGTCGCTACGAGCCGGCGGTCTGGGCAGGGAGGCTCTCGAGTCCGAGGCCGTGGGTGCCACGCTCGGGCATCGCCGCAGGTCCGATCTGGGTGTCGGCGCCCAATCCATGAACGCCCGATTCCTGGGCGCCACCGACACTTCACCGGCGCTGGTCAGCGGTGAGCGCTGGCACCCAGAATCTCGCTCTGGCGCGTAGCAGAGGTGCCGGTCGGGGCGAGGAACCGCGCTCGTCCGTCGGCGGGTGGTGTCACACCCGTTTCGTAGGTTGGTGGTGATCCTGGTCGTGCCGGCGGAGCTCGTGGTGGCGGAGTCTCGTGTGACACCCCGGTCGTAGGGTCGTGATCGTCGGTTCCGTCGCAGTCGTGCGTTCCCCCGGAACGACCTCATCGAGCCCCTCGCGGGCTCCTCGAACTGGTCGTCACCCTCCGTGCACCGGGGGGAGGAAGCGGGGTTGCACATGCACGTCCACACGTCGCCCACCCACGGGCCCACGTCACCGCCCGACACCTCACCGGACTCACCACCGGACTCACCACCGGACTCACCACCGGACACACCACCGGCGGTGAACACGGCGCCCGTGGTGGGGTTGCCGGATCTGGGGTCGGTGTCGGACGAGGTGCTGTCGGGTGGCGCCGGCACGATCGAGATCCGTCGGCGTCGTGACGAAGCGCTGTTGATCCACCAGATGATCGAGATCGAACACCGGCGCCTGTACGCCGCGGACGGTCACCGCGACCTCGCCGCCTGGGGACGCGCCGTGCACCGCTGGTCCGGCCCCGAAGCACGCGCCCGCCGCAACCTCGCGGCGCTCGCCACCCACTGCCCCCAGGTCCTCACCCGCCTCCTCGCCGGCGAGATCGGTGTCGCCCAGGCCCACGACATCGGCCGCCTCTTCCGCGCCCCCCGCGTCGGCCGGTTCGTGCCGCTGTTCATCGACCAGATCCTCGACGCCGCGAGCACGTTCGACCACAACGACTTCGAGCTCTACCTGTCGCAGTGGCGACGCCTCGTCGACGTCGACGGCCCCGACCCCGCACGCGCCCACAGCCAGCGCCAGGCCTCCATCGGCTTCTCCGACCACGAGTTCCGCCTCGTCGTCACCGGCCCCAACATCGACGGCACCAAGCTCGCCGCCCTCCTCGACGAGTTCGAACAGACGGAGTTCGAACGCGACTGGGCCGCCTGCCGCGAGCAGTACGGCGACGACGCCCGCCCCGACCTGCTGCGCCGCAGCGCAGCACAACGTCGCTACGACGCCTTCATCCGGCTCCTCGCCCACGTCCACCTCCCCGCCGACGACACACCGACCGACCAGCTCGAACCCGACCACCTCGAACCCGACCAGCTCGAACCCGACCACCTCGAACCCGACGAACCCACCAACGCACCCCCGGCACCGCTCCGGCCGGTCGACGGGGCGGTCACCACCACGGTGAACATCGTCATCGACCTGCGCACCTTCCTCGCCGGTGCCGCCGACATGTTCGACGTCGCCCTGCAACGCCACCTCAGCTCACCGTTCGGACCCGACCGCGCCTACAGCCACACCCTCGACGGCACCCAGATCGCCGCCCACGACGCCGTCCTCGCTGCACTCCACGGATCCTTCCGGCTCGTCGTCACCGATGACGACGGCATCCCGATCCAGATGACCAGCACGAGCCGGCTCTTCACCGGCCGCCTCCGCGACGCCGTGATGATGCTCGCCGTGCGCTGCACCCACCCCGGCTGCAACTGCCCGGCCACCCACTGCCACATCGACCACACCACCCCCTGGTCACACGGCGGCACCACCTGCACCTGCAACGGCAACCCCGCCTGCCCCCACCACAACAACTGGCGCTACGCCACCAACTCCACCGTCCACCACAACCCCAACGGCAGCTGGACCACCACCCGACCCGACGGCACCGACATCGCCCCACCACTCCCCCACGCCGCCTGACCACACCCACGCCCACGACCGGCCGCCCGATCGCCGGCGCGCGCACCGACACCGACGACAGCGGGAGCCGCGCGCTCCGGCGCGCCTGCTCGCACGCCCCTGCGGGCGTTCGGCCGGGTCGGTGTTCGTTGCGTAGCCTCGGCTCGATGGACGACTCCTCCTACCGGCGGCTGCTGATCGAGCGCCGCGAGCACGGCGTGATGCTGCTCACGCTGTCGAACCCCGGCAAGCTCAACGCCACCGACGCCGTGCTCCACGCCGAGCTCGCCCGTGTGTTCCACGACATCTCGCACGACGAGACCGTCCGGGCCGTGGTGGTGACGGGTGAGGGCCGGGCGTTCAGCGCGGGCGGCGATCTCGACTGGATCGCCGAGCAGGTCGGCAACCACGCGCAGACGATGAAGGTGATGCGTGAGGCCGGCGACATCGTCCGCACGATGATCGACTGCGACACGCCGATCGTCAGCGCGATCAACGGGGTGGCCGTCGGTGCCGGGCTGGCCGTCGCGCTCATGGCCGACATCTCGATCATCGACGAGGCGGCCCGGCTCACCGACGGGCACATCCGGCTCGGGGTGGGGGCGGGCGATCACGCCGTCGCGATCTGGCCGCTGCTGTGCGGCATGGCGAAGGCGAAGTACTACCTCCTCACCGCGGACTTCATCGACGGGCGGGAGGCGGAGCGGATCGGTCTCGTCAGCAAGGCCGTGCCCGCTGACGAGGTGCTCCCCCAGGCACTCGCGATCGCCGAGCGCCTCGCCCGCGGCCCCCGTGACGCCACCCGCTACACGAAGCGGGCGCTGAACCACTGGCTCCGCCAGGCACTGCCCAACTTCGAGGCGTCGCTCGCGTACGAGATGCTCAACTTCCTCGGCGCGGACGCCGCCGAGGGCCTCGACGCCCTGCAGCACAAGCGCAGCCCGGAGTTCGACCGATGAGCACCGGCGATCCGACCGACGTTCCCGACGGACCCGACCTGCTCGACGGCCACGACCTCGCGGTCGAGCTCGCCTTCGCGCTCGAGCTCGCCACCGCGGCCGACGCGGTCACGCTCCCGCACTACGAGCACGGCAGCTTCCACCTCGACTGGAAGGAGAACCGCACCGAGGTCACCGAGGCCGACCGCGAGGGCGAGCTGGCGATCAGCAGCCGGGTGCTCGCCGAGCGCCCGCACCACGCGCTGTACGGCGAGGAGCACGGCGTGGTGGGCGACCAGGACTCGCCGTGGCGGTGGGTGGTCGACCCGATCGACGGCACCTCCAACTTCGTGCGCGGCATCCCGGTGTGGGCCACCCTCGTCGCCCTCACCCACGCCCAGCACGGCCCCGTGGTCGGCGTGGTGTCGGCCCCGGCGATGGGCCGGCGCTGGTGGGCGGCCCGTGGGCTCGGTGCGTTCGTCGAGTCGACGCTCCGCGGCGGCACCCCGGTGCAGCGCCCGTGTCGCGTGTCGGCCGTGGCCGCGCTCGAGGAGGCGCAGGTGTCGATCACGTTCGCCAAGGGATGGGACGACCTCGGCCTCACCGGCGAGCTGGTGTCGCTGCAACAGCGCGCCCGGCGCGCCCGCGGCTTCGGCGACTTCTGGCAGCACATGCTCGTCGCCGAGGGCGCCGTCGACCTCGCCGTCGACGCCGTGGGACTCATGCCCTACGACGTCGCCGCCGTGCAGGTGGTGGTGGAGGAGGCCGGCGGCACGTTCACCGACCGGCACGGCGTGCGCACGTTCGAGAGCGACACGGCGATCAGCAGCAACGGCCTGCTGCACGGCCTCATCGGGCCGCTCGGCGGCTGACAGACTCGCGTTCGTGCACGACCTGGTCATCCGCAACGGCTTCCTCGTCGACGGCAGCGGCGCGCCCGGCCGACCCGCCGACGTCACGGTGGACGACGGCATCGTCACGTCCGTCGTGGACGCCGGCACCGCCGGTGGCGCACGCCAGGACGTCGACGCCGACGGGCTGCTCGTCACCCCCGGCTTCGTCGACATCCACACCCACTACGACGCGCAGGCGAGCTGGGACCCGTACCTCACGCCGTCGAGCTGGCACGGCGTCACCACGGTGGTGATGGGCAACTGCGGCGTCGGGTTCGCCCCGGCCGCACCCGATCGCCACGAGTGGCTCATCGCGCTGATGGAGGGCGTGGAGGACATCCCCGGCAGCGCGATGACCGAGGGCATCACATGGGACTGGACCACCTACCCCGAGTACCTCGACGCGCTCGAGCGGATGCCCCGCGTCATCGACGTCGGCTCGCAGCTCGCGCACGGTGCGCTGCGCGCGTTCGTGATGGGCGACCGCGGCGCGGCGAACGAACCCGCCACCGACGACGACATCGCCGCGATGGCGGTGCAGGTGGAGGCCGCGCTGCGCGCCGGGGCGCTCGGGTTCTCCACGAGCCGCACGCCGCTGCACCGGTCGAAGGACGGCGAGCTCGTGCCCGGCACCCACGCCGACACCCGCGAGCTGCTCGGCATCGGCGAGGCGATCCGCCGCGCCGGTCACGGCGTGTTCCAGTTCGCACCCGAGCACGCGATCCTGCCGGTGAAGGAGTGGCCGTGGATGCGCGAGCTCGCCGCCCTCACCGGCCGTCCCGTCAGCGTGAACCTGAACCAACCGGATCAGGCGAGCGAGGTGTGGCGCGACGTGCTGCACCTCCTCGACGAGGCCCACGCCGACGGCCTGCCGATCTACGCGCAGGTGGCCGGCCGCACGATCGGCATCCTCTACTGCCTCCACGGCAGCGTCCACCCGCTGCTGTTCCACCCGGCGTACACCGAGGTCGCGCACCTGCCGATGCCCGAGCGGCTGCGCGCGCTCGCCGACCCCGAGCGTCGGCGCCGCATCGTGGAGGACGTGCCCGACGACGGCGGGCTGTTCGAGAAGGTGGTGCTCGCGAACCTCGGCCGCATCTGGCCGGTCGCCGACGGCGACATCGACTACGAGCCGACCGGCGACGAGTCGGTCGCCGCGGTCGCCGCCCGACTCGGCATCCCGCCGATGCAGCTGGTGCTCGACCAGCTCACCGCGCACGACGGCAACGGGATGCTCTACGCGCCGTTCTTCAACTACGCGTACGGCGACCTGTCGATGACCTACGAGGTCACCCGCCACCCGCACACCCGCATGGGTCTGAGCGACGCCGGCGCCCACTGCGGCGCGATCTGCGACGGCGGCACCCCGACGTTCATGCTCACCCACTGGACCCGCGACCGCACCCGCGGTCCGCGGCTGCCGCTGGAGTACGTGGTGCACCGCCAGACCCACCAGACCGCGCAGCTCTACGGGTTGGGCGACCGCGGCCTCGTGGCCCCCGGTCTGCGCGCCGACCTCAACGTCATCCACTACGACGAGCTCCGCTTCGGTCCGCCGCGCATGGCGTTCGACCTGCCCGCCGCCGGTCGCCGGCTCGTGCAGAGGGCGAGCGGCTACCGGGCCACGTTCGTCGCCGGCGTGCAGACGGTGGCCGACGACGAGTTCACCGGCGCCCTGCCGGGCCGGCTGGTGCGCGGCCCACGCTGACGCCCCGGCACGAACCCGGTACGAACCCGGTCAGGCGACCCTTCACGCCACCGGGGTGGCGCCGAGGATCAGGCAGAACTCGTTGCCCTCGGGGTCGGCCATCACCTGGAAGCCGCCGAGCTCGTCCCAGCGGATCTCCCCGATGCGGGTCGCGCCGAGCCGTTCCGTCGCCTCGATCGCGTCCTCCAGGTCGTCGACGTCGACGTCGAGGTGCACCCGGTTCTTCACCGACTTCGGCTCGGGCACCACCTGGAACGAGACGGTGATCCCGTGCGGCGGGTACAGCGCCACCCACTCGTGGCTCTGACGGACGACGTGGCCACCGAGCACGCCCAGCCAGAACTCGGCGAGCCGACCCGCGTCGTGGCAGTCGATCACCACCTCGTCGAGCCGGCCGATCACGCTTCGGGCCGTTCGCCGAGCGGCGCCGCGGCCACGCCGAAGATGAACCAGTGGTCGAGGTAGGGACCGGGATCGGCCAACCACCCGAGGCCGCGCACCTCGTCGAGCGTCCGCCGTCCCAACCGGCTGCGGAACCACTCGACGTCGTCGGCCTCGACCGACACGGGCGGCAGGCCAGCGGCCGCAACCGCCTGGTCGAACGACGCCCGGAACTCCGTGCCGATCCAGGCCGCGACCTCCGCCGGGACGGCGATCGGGTGGCCGAGCGCGGCGAGGAGATCGCACTCGTGGGTGTGCACGTCGAACACCGCCGCGGCACGGCTCGCCCCCTCCGGGGACGACAGCACGGCCTCGACGAAGGGCGCCTTCTCGCGCCAGCCGGCGATCATCTCGGCCACCGACCGGCCACGACCGCGCTCGACCTGTGCCGCCGTCCACGGATCGGTCGTCACCCCGGCCATGTTGCCGCTGAGGGCGTCGTCGACGACGCCGGTGACGTGCGCGACGACGTCGTGCACGTCCCAGAGCGGCGTGGCCGGCACGCGCACGGCCGCGACGTCGTCGTTCACGAGGTCGGAGATGCGGAGGCGTGCGGCGCGGTAGGCGGCCCCGAGGTCGATGCTCATGGACCGATGCTAGGCACCCGGACGGAGGCCCTCCGGGGAGCGGCCGCCGCGTGAACCGCCGGTGTCGCGACCGTGGCGAACGCCTAGCCTGGCCGGACCATGAGCGAGCAGTACCAACCCGCCACCCAGGCGATCGTCTCGGGTCGAGCCGCGAGCGGCACCTCGCTCGCACCGGCGCTGTGGGCGTCGACCGTCTGGGAGAGCGAGAGCCTCGCCGACGCACGCCGCCGCGCCACCGGCACCCGGGCCGCCGAGTTCTACAGCCGGTACGCGAACCCGACCGTCCGGTCGTTCGAGGAGTCCGTCGCCACGCTCGAGGGCGCGGAGGACGCGATCGCATTCGGCTCGGGTATGGGGGCGATCGCGAGCGTGGTGCTCTCGCTGTGCTCGGCGGGCGACCACGTCGTCGCCCAGCGACAGCTCTACGCCGGCACGCTCGCGTTCCTGCAGGGTCCGTGCGCCCGCTTCGGCATCGAGACCACCTTCGTCGACGGCCACGTGCCCGGTGCGTTCGCCGAAGCCGTGCGGCCGGGCAAGACGATGCTCGTGCTCGCCGAGACGCCGTCGAACCCGCGGCTCGACCTCGTCGACCTCGACGAGCTCGGTGCGCTGAGCGGTCCGGTCACCGTGGTCGACTCCACGCTCGCCACGCCGCTCGGCCAGCGGCCGCTCGACCACGGCGTGCACCTCGTGCTGCACTCGGCCACCAAGGGCATCGCCGGTCACAACGACGCCACGCTCGGCGTGGTCGCCGGCGAGCAGGACTACATCGACGCGATCTGGGCGTACTCGGTGCTGCACGGCTCCACGCCGTCGCCGTTCGACGCGCTCAACGGCCTGCGCGGCATCCGCACCCTGTCGGTGCGCACCACCCATCAGGCCGACAGCGCGTTCTACCTCGCCGACGCGCTGCTCGACCATCCCGAGGTCACCCGGGTGCACTACCCCGGCCTGCCCAGCCACCCGCAGGCCGACCTCGCCAAGAAGCAGATGCGCCACGGCGGCACGATGATCGCGATCGAGCTCGCCGGCGGGCTCCAGGCGGCCGAGCGGTTCCTCGCCGAGGTTCGCCTGCTGCACCGCGCCACGTCGCTCGGCGGGCCGGAGACGTTGGTGTGCCACCCCGCCACCACCACGCACGCGAGCCTCACGCCCGAGGAGGCCGCGCACGTCGGCGTGACCGACGGGATGCTGCGGATCTCGGTCGGCCTCGAGGACCCGATCGACCTCCTGCGCGACATCCTGCGCGCCCTGGGCTGAGTCCGTGCGCGTCGTCTGCCTCCACGGGCTCGGCGGCACCGGCGCCACGATGTGGCCGATCGTCGGCCACCTGTCGTCGGCGCACCACACGGCGTTCGCTCCCACGCTGCCCGGACACGGCGGCGTCCCCGACGACCTGATCTGCGTCGGCTTCGACCAGTGGCTCGGCGCCGCTCGCGACTGGCCCGCGGACGTGGCCGTCGGCCAGTCGATGGGCGCGATCCTGGCCCTCGCGCTCGCAGCCGAAGGACGCGTGCGTGCGGCGGTGGCGATCAACCCGCTCGCCCCCGACCCCGACGCGGTCGACGGCCTGGAGTGGCGGCAGTCGCGAGGCACCACCACGATCGAGGTCGGACCCTCGCCGCTCGGCGAGGTGGCCTACGAGCAGTTGCCGATCGAGGCGCTGCTCGCGATGCACACCGGCCTGCTGTCGCTCGACCTCACCCGGGTGCGGGTGCCGGTGCTGGTGGTCACGAGCGCGAACGACGACGTGGTCGACCCCGCCTGCTCCGACGTGGTGGCGTCGTCGCTCGCCGGTCGGGTGGAGCGGTTGCGGCTCGCGGCCAGCGGCCACGTCGCCAGCCTCGACGTGGAACGCGACCTGCTGGGCCACGCGATCGTCGACTTCGTGGCGTCGCTCGACCCGACCGCCTGAACCGGGCGCTGCACCCGACGGTCAGCACCCGAGCGTCAGGGCCCCACGGTCAGGGATCGACGGTCAGGGATCGACGGTCAGGGATCGACGTTCAGGGATCGACGCCGAACGCGTACGACACGACCACGCTCACCCCGCCGTCGGTGTCGAGCAGCACCCCGGCACCGAAGGTGCGGTTGCCGCCCGGCGCCTCGACGAAGCCATCGGCGAAGGACGCCACGAAGTCGGGACGCAGTTCCGGGTCCGTGGGCAGGGCCGCGCAGCGCTCGAGATCGGCGGCCGACACGGCGCCGGCGAACCCGGTGCGCGCCGCGTACTCCACCGACGCCTCGCACGCCGCGCCGAACGAAGCGTCGAAGGAAGCGTCGAAGGAAGCGTCGAACGAAGCGTCGAAGGAAGCGTCGAAGGGGGCATCGGCACCCGGAGAGACCGGCGATCGCCACGCGACGCCGACCCCGAACAGCTCCAGCTCGCCGTCGCGCGGCGCACCGGCGAACAGCACGGGCACCCCGTCCACCTCGCGGACGAGCTGGTTCCCACCGAGGTCGGGTGGCACGTAGGCCGTCCACCCGACCGGCGGGTCCACGGCCACGAGCGCGTCGGCCTCGTCGAGCAACCGCCGGGAGTCCTCGTCGCCCGCACACGCCACCAGCGTGAGGGCGCCTGTGAACGTGACGGCGAACGCGACGGCGAGCGTGGCGGCGAGCCTGGCCGCCGCGGGCGCCACCGCCCTGCTCGCCGTCCTCGCCGCTCGTGACATGGCGCGGACGCTACCGGGCACCTCTGCCCATCCCCCGGTGACCCGTCCCCGGTGCCGCTCCGGTCGAGCGGCGCCGCCTACCGTGTGCGCCCGGCCACCTCGCCCACGGAGACGACCCCATGCACCGCACGCCCGCATCCCGCTCCCTCCCGACCGGCCGCCGGCGGCCCCGGGCGATCGCGTCGGGCCTCGCCGTGAGCCTCGCGGTCACGATGGCGGCGTGCAACGACGACGGCGGTGAGGGCACCGACGGAGCCGGGGGTGCGGCGACCACGGTGACCGAGGTCGTCGCGGACACGGCGGCGCCCACGACCGAGCCGCCGGCGCCCACCACCACCGTGTTCGACGGCTACGTCGCACAGGTGACCCGCACCGAGTTCGGCATCCCGCACATCGTGGCCGACGACTGGGGCAGCCTCGGGTTCGGGCAGGGCTACACCTTCGCCGAGGACCGCGCCTGCACCCTGCTCGACCAGGTGATCAAGGTGCGCGGCGAGCGGGCCACGTGGTTCGGTGCGGGCGAGGACGACACCAACCTGAACAGCGACCTCGCGTACCGCCATCTCGGCCTGCGCGACGCTGCGCCCGAACGCTTCGCCGACCAGCCCGACCACCTCCACGAGTTCGTCACCGGCTACGTGGCCGGGTTCAACGAGCTGCTCCGGGGCTTCGGGCCGACGGGGTGGTGCGAAGGAGAGCCGTGGGTGCAGCCGATCGAGGTGGACGACCTCTACGCCTACCTCAACGACGTGCTGCTGTTCGCGTCGAGCGGTGTGCTGATCGGACCGATCGCCACCGCCACGCCGCCCGCCGACGCCACAGCCGCCGATCCAGCCGCCGACGCCTCCGACGACGCCTCCGACGACGCCTCCGACGACGCCTCCGACGACGCGGCCACCGACACCACCGCGCTCGGTGACGGCACGGACCCCACCACGACAGCGCCCGGCTCCAACGGCTGGGCGATCGGCAGCGAGCTGAGCGCGACCGGTGGCGGGCTGCTGCTCGCGAACCCGCACTTCCCGTGGGAGGGTGAACGGCGGCTCTGGGAGTCGCACCTCACCCTCACCGACGGCTCGATGGACGTGTACGGCGCCACCCTGTCGGGTGTGCCCGGCGTGCTCATCGGCTTCAACGAGCACGTCGCCTGGACGCACACCGTGTCGGCCGGCAACCGGATGACGCTCTACGAGCTCACACTCGTGCCCGGCGATCCCACCAGCTACGTGTACGGCGACGAGACGCGGGAGATGACGTCGACGGACATCACCGTCGAGGTGCTGCAGGACGACGGGACGCTCACCGAGGTGACCCGCACGATGTGGGCGAGCCACTACGGCCCGATGCTCGAGCTGCCGTTCGGGTGGACCACGGAGCGCGCATACACCTACCGCGACGCGAACCTCGAGAACGCCGACGTGCTCGAGCAGTTCGTGGGCATGGCGACGGCCACGAGCCTCGACGAGTTCGTCGAGGTGCACCGCACGGCCAACGCGATCCCGTGGGTGAACACGGTCGCCACGTCCGCCGACGGTCGCGCCTGGTACGCCGACACCGCAGCCACGCCGCACCTGTCGCCCGAGGCGATCGCCGCCTGGCAGGCCGCGGTCGACACCGAGGGCTCCACCGCCGCGCTCGTGGGCGACAACGGCGCCGTGCTGCTCGACGGGTCCGACCCGGTGAACGAGTGGATCGACGACCCGGCGGCCACGCGTCCCGGCATCCTGCCCTTCGACCTGCAGCCCCAGCTCGAGCGGCGCGACTACGTGTTCAACGCCAACGACTCGCACTGGATCGCGAACCCGGCAGCGCCGCTCACCGGCTTCTCCCCGCTGACCGGCCCGGAGGGCGTGCCGCAGTCGGCGCGCACCCGGATGAACGTGATCCTGCTCACCGACCCGGCCGTACGCGGCGACGACGGCCTGTTCTCCGCCGACGAGGTGGAGGCGGCGATCATGTCGCAGCGTGCGCTGCACGCCGAGCTCGCCCTCCCCGGCGTGCTCACGGCGTGCGGGCGCACCACCCTGGTGCTCGTCGACGAGCGCCCGTACGACATCGCCCCGGCCTGCGCCGTGCTCGCCGGCTGGGACGGCCGGTACACC
The DNA here is from genome assembly GCA_009704985.1 of Actinomycetota bacterium. Taxonomy (GTDB): domain Bacteria; phylum Actinomycetota; class Acidimicrobiia; order Acidimicrobiales; family Ilumatobacteraceae; genus VFMC01. Next base: position 13,047 of record WLDE01000067.1, read on the forward strand.
ACCGACGCACGAGGCGCGGTGCTGTGGCGCGAGTTCATCGGCCAGTTCAGCGGGGACGACCGTTCCGACGCAGGCGCGCTGTACCTCGTGGGCTTCGACCCGGCGGACCCGATCGGCACGCCGAACACCGTGAACGACGTGCGCGACGTCGACCTCCTCCAGCGGCTCGGCGTCGTGGCGAAGCGGATGACCGAGCTCGGCATCCCCCTCGACGTGGCGCTCGGCGAACTGCAGGTGGACGGGCGCGTGGTCGACGATCCGGTGGGCGTGCCCGGCGGCACCAACACCGACGGCACGGCGAGCATCGTCGGGTGCTGCGCGAACGGCGGCACCCTCGCGCCGGAGGGCGAACCGGGCGAGCGCGACGAGGTGCTGTCGCTGCGCGACGGCCGCTACCCGATCACCACCGGCAACAGCTTCATGATGGTGGTCGCGTTCGGGCCGGACGGTCCGAGCGCACGGGCCGTGCTCACCTACGGCCAGACCGACACCGAGACGCCCGACGGACGTTTCACGGCGCAGATGGGGATCTACGCGAGCGGGTCGCTGCGCGAGGTGCGGTTCACGCCGGAGCAGATCGCGGCGGACCCGACGGCGCTCACGACCGAGATCCGCGGACAGCGGTGAGTCGCGCGACGACCCCGACGGCGGGTCAGCGGTAGAACGGGTTCTCGCCGGTGGTGTGGTCGGTGAGGTCCTTCACCCGCTCCACCCCCGGCACCTGCTCGACCAGCATGGTCTGCACGCCCTCGAGCATCGTCATGCGGCTCATCGAGCAGCCGTGGCAACCGCCACCCATCGTGAGGTAGGCGGTGCCCTCACCGTCGTGGCCGACGTAGGTGACGAACCCGCCGTGCGCGGCGAGCGCCGGGTTGACCTCGGTGGACACCACGGCCTCGATCTCGGCGCTCAACTCGTCGTCGCGGACCAGACCCTCGATCGTGGGAGCCTGCGGCTTGTTGGGGTTGCGGATGACGAGACCCTGGCTGGTGGTCTTGTCGAGCACCGCACCCTCGAGCGAGTCGCGGTCCTTGGCCGGGATGATCACCTTCAGCGTCGCGCCGTCGGGGCCGGTGTGGGTGCGGACCTCGTCGCTGAACGCAGCGGTGGTGACCACGTCGAAGCTGAGGTCGTAGCGGAACTCCTCGCCGGGACCGCTCACGATCTCGAGCCGGAGGCCGAGACGGTCGCCGTCGGGCTCGTCGGCGCGGATCTGCACCAGTTCGGCCAGCGCCTCGGGCGTGACGGTGATGATCAGGTCGCTCGGGCGATCCGTGTCGGCATCGGACAGGGGGGCGAGAGGGCTCACGCGTTGCAGGCTACCGGCGCGACCGGGATGGATGTCGGGTGCAGGAATCCGCGTTCGGGTGCTTCCGGCAAGCTCCTCGCTCGCTCAGCTGGTCACCTGTGGGCCTCGCTCGCTCGTCGCAAGCTCCTCGCTCGCTCAGCTGGTCACCCGCCGCCGTTGCACTCGATCCGCTGGCCGGTCACGTAGCCCGACCCGGGGCTGCACAACCACAGCACCACGTTGGCGACGTCGAGCGGCTGGCACACCCTGCCGAACGGTGACGACGCGTCGAGCGCCCGCAGGTCGTCCATCTCGCGGTTGCCCGTGAAGGCGCGCGCGAGGCGCACGCCCATGTCGGTCTCGACGAGCCCCGGCGCCACGATGTTGACGTGGATGCCGTGCGGGCGCTCCTCCTTCGCGAGGGTGAGCGCCAGCGCCTCCATCGCCGCCTTGCCCATGTTGTACGGCGCGCCGTTGGCACCCATCGACGACGTCGCCACCGACGAGATCATCACGATGTCGCCGCGGCCGTGCTGGGCCGCCCGGGCGCGCAGGTGCGGGATCGCGACCCGCGACAGGTGGTGCGGACCGAACGCGTGGGTGGTGACCACCCGGATCATCTCGTCCGGGTCGGTGTCGGCAACCGCGCGACCGCGCGACGCGATGCCGGCGTTGCACACCAGGGTGTCGAGCCCACCGAGGTCGGACACCACCGCCTCCACCATCGCCGCGCACGCCGCCGGGTCGTCGACCGACGCCTCGTACGCACGTGCCACGCCACCGGCCGCCTCGATCGCCGCCACCGTCTCCTCGGCGGCCTCGCGGTCGCGGCGGTAGTTCACCGCCACGGCGGCGCCCTCCGACGCGAGCAGTTCGCAGATCCCGCGTCCGATGCCGCGGCCCCCGCCACTCACCAGTGCGATCCGACCCTCGAGCTGACCCATCGCTCCCCCTTCCGTGTCACGCCGTCGCGTGTCGTCCCGTGGCACATGCCACGGCACTCGGGCTCGCGGCGCGCTGCGTGGCAACCTAGACGAGTGCCCCTCGACCGCATGCGCTCGTGCATGCCCCACCGCATGAAGGCGACCCGCTCCGGCCGGTCGCGCGCGCCTCGCGCGCCACACGCGTGACCGCGCCGACGACGGCTCGCCCCGGCGGTCGGCGCTCGGCACGCACGCTCGGGCTGTTCGCGATGCTGGGAGCGATCGTGGCGTTCAGCCTCGGCTCGACGATCGTGAAGAAGTCGGGCATCCCCGGTCCGACGATGTCGTTCTGGCGGATGATCCTCACCTCGTGCCTGTGGCTCGCGATCCTGCGCCTCACCGAGCACCGCTGGATCACGTGGGCCGAGATCCGCCTGGCCGCGATCCCGGGCGTCGTGTTCGGCCTCAACATCACCGCGTTCTTCACCGGCGTCACCAAGACCACGGTCGCCAACGCCGAGTTCATCGGCGCGCTCACCCCGATCATCCTCGTGCCGGCCGGCGCGCTGCTGTTCAAGGAGAAGGTGAACGGTCGGGCGCTGTGGTTCGGGGTGGTGTCGCTCGTCGGGTTGATGCTCGTGCTGTTCAACGTGCCGTCGAACAGCGTCGCCACGTGGGAGGGCAACCTCCTCATCGTGTTCGCGATGTTCTCGTGGGCCACCTACCTGCTGACCAGCCGGCGGCTGCGCCAGCAGATGTCGGTCCAGTCGATCCTGTGCGCCGTGATGATCGTCGGTTCGGTGACCGTGCTGCCGCTCGCGGTGTTCACCGGCAACGTCGACGAGGTCACCACACGCTCGATCCCGTACATCGTGCTGCTGGCGATCATGACGGGAGCCGGTGCACACGGCCTGATCGTCTACGCGCAGCAGTCGGTCCCGGTGGGCACGATCAGCATCATGCAGGTCGCCCAACCGGCGCTGGCCGTGATCTGGGCGTACCTCCTGCTCGACCAGACGATCCGGCCGATCCAGCTGCTCGGGATGCTGCTCGTGCTCGTGGGGCTCGCGATGGTGGTGACGCTCAGCCGTCGCACCGCGCCGCAGAGCGCACCGCCGGGCGACGAACCACTCGGACCCGAGGCCTGACGCCCACCGGCGTGACAGGCGCACGGCGCAGCGGTACCCTGACGCCGACAACGAACCAGGGGAGCTCGCAGGACCGGCGGGCTGAGAGGGTGGCCGACCGCCACCGACCCTCGAACCTGATCTGGGTAATGCCAGCGGAGGGACGGATGGGAGCTTCGGCAGCCGTCGTCGTCGGAGGGGGTCCCGTGCAGGGGCCGACCGAGACGTACGACCTCGTGATCACGGCGGACAGCGGCCTCGACGTCGCGCTCGCCGCCGGCTTCGTGCCCACCCACCTCGTCGGCGACCTCGACAGCATCTCCCCTGCCGCACGCGCGTGGGCCGCCGCGCACGACGTCGTGGTGGAGCGCCACCCGACCGACAAGGACGCGACCGACACCGAACTCGCGCTCGCTGCGGCCGTCCGCCTCGGCGCGACGCGTCTCCGCCTCCACGGCAACACCGGCGTGGCCCGCCTCGACCACCTCCTCGGCACGCTGGCCGCGCTCGGGAACCCCTCGCTGTGGACGCTGGAGTCCGTGACCGCCCAGCTCGACGGCTCGCTGCTGCACGTGCTGCACCCCGGCCGCACGGTGACGATGCAGCTCGAGCCCGGTGCCCTCTTCTCGCTGCTCGCGCTCCACGGCCCCTGCGAGGAGATCGACGTGAGTGGCGCGCGCTGGCCGCTGCGCAACGCACGCCTCCACGGCTCCAGCACGATCGGGATCAGCAACGAGGCGCTCGATCGCGAGGTGGAGGTGTCGGTCGGCCGCGGCGTGCTCACCGTGGTGATCCCGCCCGCCTCGACCTCGCCCGCCTCGACCTCGCCCGCCTCGACCTCGCCCGACCCGACCTCCCCCGACACGAACCAGGAGCACCCCTGATGCATCCCACCCCCGTTCCCCGATCCATCGGACCGCGCCGTTCGACCGGTTCGAGCCGCCGCGGCGTCGCTCCGCTCGCGGTCACGCTCACCGCGTCGCTGGTGCTCGCGGCCGCGTGCGGCGACGACAACCCCGACATCGCACCGGCCACCACGACCGCGACCGCGAGCAGCGACACGACCGACACGACCGACACGACCGACACGACCGGCACGACCGACGGCGACGGCGACGGCGGGGGCGTCACGATCACCCTCGTCACCTACGACTCGTTCCCGGCCGAGGGCACCTCGCTCAACGACGCGCTCGCCGAGTTCACCGCCGAGACCGGCATCGGCGTGGAGCTCCTCGTGGCCGGCGACACCGGCACGATGGTGTCGAAGGCCGTCCTCACCGCGGGCAACCCCGAGGGCGACGTGATGTGGGGTGTCGACAACACCCTGCTGTCACGGGCGCTCCCGGCGTTCGAGCCGTACACCAGCACCGAGCTGGGCGCGATCGACCCGGCGCTCACCGAGCTCGTCCCGAACGGTGAGCTCACGCCGGTGGACTTCGGCGACGTGTGCATCAACCACGACCTCGAGTGGTTCGCGGCCGAGGGCCTCGAGCCGCCCACCACGTTCGACGACCTGATCGACCCGGCCTACCGCGACCTGCTCGTGGTGCAGGACCCGACCTCGTCGTCGCCGGGCCTCGCGTTCCTGCTCGCCACGATCGCCGAGTACGGCGAGGCCGGCTGGCAGGAGTACTGGGCGGAGCTCGTCGACAACGGCGTCGAGGTCGTCGACTCGTGGACCACCGCCTACTACGAGCGCTTCAGCGGATCGAGCGGCGAGGGTCCGCGTCCGCTGGTCGTGAGCTACGCGAGCAGCCCGCCGGCCGAGGTGATCTTCGCCGACCCGCCCCGTGACGACGCCCCGACCGGCGTCATGACCGCGACCTGCTTCCGCCAGGTGGAGTTCGCCGGGGTGCTCGCCGGCACCGACCACCCGGACGAGGCCCGCGCGCTCGTGGACTTCCTGGCGTCCGAGCGGTTCCAGCAGGAGGTCGCGCTCAACCTGTTCGTGTGGCCGGCCCGCACCGACGTGGCGCCGCCGCCGGAGTTCGTCGAGTTCGCCGAGCTCGCCGAGGACCCCCTGTCGCTGCCGCCCGCCGACATCGACGCCAACCGTGAGGCGTGGCTGGACGAGTGGACGCAGCTGGTCCTCGGCTGAGCGCCGACACGTTGCGTCCGTCGCGTCCGTCGCGTCCGTCGCGTCCGTCGCGTCCGTCGCGAGCCCGACGCGCCCGCGACTCGGTGACCGCGTTGCCGCTCGGCGCCCGGGCGGCGCTGCTCGCCGTCCCGGTGGTGTTCCTGGCCGTGTTCTACGCGTGGCCGGTCGCCACGCTCGTCGCGACGGTGGTCGACGGCAGCGTGCTCGGCGACACCCTCGGGCGGCGCAACCTCGCGCAGGTGCTCTGGTTCACCACGTGGCAGGCCGCGGTCAGCACGGCCGCCACGCTGGTGGCCGGCATCGGCCCGGCGTACCTGGTGGCCCGTTGGGACTTCCCCGGCCGCCGTCTGCTCGTGGCGCTCCTCACCGTGCCGTTCCTGCTGCCGACGGTCGTGGTCGGCGCGGCGTTCGTGTCGCTGCTCCCCGCGTCGCTGGAGACCTCGGCCACCGCGGTGGTGCTCGCCCACGTGTTCTTCAACGTCTCCGTGGTGGTGCGGGTGGTGGGCGGCATGTGGTCGCAGCTGCCGGCCGACCTCGTGTCGGCGGCTCGGCTGCTCGGCGCCACCCCCTGGCGCGCCACGCGTGAGGTGACCCTGCCACTGCTGCGACCGGCGATCGTCGCCGCCGGCTCGATCACGTTCCTGTTCACGTTCACGTCCTACGGCGTGGTGCAGATCCTCGGCGGGCCCGGGCGGGCCACGATCGAGGTGGAGATCGCTCGGCTCGCCACCCAGCTCGGCGACGTCGGCGGCGCCGCGGTGCTGTCGTTGCTGCAGCTCGCGCTCCTGGCCGTGATGGTGGCGGTCGCGGCCCGGACCCAGCGGCGCGTCACCTCGGTCGGCCTGCGGGTCG
>WLDE01000068.1 GCA_009704985.1 Actinomycetota bacterium
GCCGCCGCTGCCGGACCACCGCCACCGGTGGTCGAGACGACCGCACCGGCGGCGAGCCCGACCACCCCACCACCGGCGATCGCCGCCCCGGGACCGATCCCGCCCCCACCGTGCTGGTCGGCGAGCCACAGCGCGGCACCGACCGCGGCCGTGAGATCCTCGTCGTCGGGCCGGTGCGCGGCGGCGGCCTCGACCGCGGTCGAGCGGGCCACGAGCACGACCGGTCCGACCTCGCCCACCCGGGTCGCCTCCACGAGCAGCGACCGCCGGTAGTCGTCGAGGTCGTCGTCGTGCACGACCGCCACCACCAGCTCGCCGTGCGCGCCGCGAGCGCCCTCGACGGTCGCCGCCAGCAGCCGCCCGAGCAGGGCCTCCGCGCCGTAGGGGACGCCGCCCACCACGATCGGTTCGGCCCGGCCGAGCCGGTCGACGACGTGGTCGACGTCGATGCCGCCGACGGTCACCGTCGACCGCACCCGTCCGGACGCGAGCACCCGGTTACCGGTGGCCACGGCCCAGCGCGTCAGGTCGTCGGCCGGATCGATGCCGATGGCACGCGTCACCTGAGGGTTCCTTTCGCCGCAGCGCCCTCGCCGCCACGTCGGCGGGGCTCGTTCGTCGCCCGATCATCTCCCGGCGACCCACCCCGGCGGATGGGTGCTAGCACCACTTCTCGCGGGCGTCGCTCCCGCCCGGCCCGACGAACGGACGCGGTCGGAGCGGGGTGGCACGGCTAGGATCGGCACACGTTCCGCACACGCCGCACATGCCGCGCATGCCGCGTCGGGTCGGATCCCGCCACCGGCCGCCGCCGGTCCGCGGTCACCCGTGTGCGAGGAGCGTGCTATGCCGGTCACCGTCGTCGTCGGCGCCCAGTGGGGCGACGAGGGCAAGGCCAAGGTCATCGACCTGCTGTCGAAGGAACACGGCTACGTCGTTCGCTACCAGGGCGGTCACAACGCGGGCCACACCGTGGTGGTCGGCGACGAGCGCTACGCGCTGCAGCTCGTGCCGAGCGGCATCCTCTACGACCACGTGGTCCCCGTGATCGCGAACGGGGTCGTGGTCGACCTCCCCACGCTGTTCCGCGAGATCGACACCCTCGAGCGTCGCGGGATCTCCTGCGAGCGGCTGGTGGTGAGCAGCCACGCGCACCTCATCTTCCCCTGGCACCAGTCGTGGGACGCCCTGTACGAACAGGGCCGCGGTGACGCCAAGATCGGCACCACGCTGAAGGGCATCGGCCCCGCGTACGCCGACAAGGCCCGTCGCGTCGGCATCCGCGCCGGTGAGGTGCTGGATCCGGCGGCCTTCGCGGCCACCGTCCGCGAGCGCGCCCGGCTGGAGAACGAGACGCTCGTCGCCGCCGGCGGCGACCCCCTCGACGTCGACGACGTCGTCGCCCGCTTCGTCGAGCTCGGTACCCGCCTGGCCCCGTACGTCGGCGACACCGTGAACCTGCTGCACGACGCCGTGCACGCCGGGCAGCACGTGCTGCTCGAGGGTGCCCAGGCCACCTTCCTCGACCTCGACCACGGCACCTACCCGTACGTCACGTCCTCGAACCCCACGGCGGGCGGAGCGTGCGCCGGCACGGGGCTGGGGCCACGCCTCATCGACCGCATCGTCGGCATCACCAAGGCGTACACGACCCGCGTCGGCGCCGGCCCGTTCCCCACCGAGCTGCTCGACGCGGACGGCGACCGGCTCGTCGAGATCGGGCGTGAGTTCGGCACGGTCACCGGCCGCCGCCGTCGTCCGGGCTGGGTCGACTGCGTGATGCTGCGCCACGCGGTGCGGATCAACTCGCTCACCGAGCTCGCCCTCACCAAGCTCGACGTGCTCGACGACTTCGAGACCGTGAAGGTCTGCGTCGGCTACCGGGTCGACGGTGTGCGCCTGACGCACTACCCCGACCGCGTCGAGCTGCTCGGCCGGGTGGAGCCCGAGTACGTCGAGCTGCCCGGGTGGCAGCGGCCGCTGCGCAACGTGCGCGAGGTGAGCGAGCTGCCCGCGGCCGCCCGCGCCTTCGTGCAGCTCGTGGAGGCCGAGGTCGGGGTGCCGATCACCGTGGTCGGCGTGGGTGCCGAACGCGACGACTACGTGCACTGGTCCTGACGCCGTGATCCCCCGCTACTCGCTCCCCGAGATGGCGGCGGTGTTCACCGACACCGCCCGCTTCGGCCGGTGGCTCGAGATCGAGCTGCTCGCCACCGAGGCGCACGTCCCGCTGGGCGTCGTGCCCGCCGACCACGCCGCGGCCTGCCGCGACCGGGCGCCCGTCGTCGACGACGCGTTCGTCGCCGCAGTGTCCGAACGCGAAGCGGTCACCGACCACGACGTCGCCGCCTTCGTCGACGTCGTGCAGGCAGCGATCGGCGCGCCGGCCGGTGCCTGGATCCACTACGGGCTCACCAGCAGCGACGTCGTCGACACGGCCTGGTGCTGGATGCTGCGCGACGCTGCCGACCTGCTGATCGACGCGTCGACGGAGCTGCTCGGCACGCTCGTCGAGATGGCGCACCGCCATCGCGACACGGTGATGATCGGTCGCACCCACGGCGTGCATGCCGAGCCGACCACCTTCGGCGCCAAGGTCGCCCTGTGGGCGCTGCAGGTGGACCGCGACCGGCAGCGACTGCGGGCGGCCCGCGAGGTGGTGTCGGTGTGCAAGCTGAGCGGTGCCGTCGGCACGTACTCGAACATCGACCCGAGCGTGGAGCGCTTCGTCGCCCACCGCCTCGGGCTGCGGCCGGTGCCCGCCACCCAGGTGATCGCCCGCGACCGGCACGCCGAATACCTGTGGGCGTGCGCGTCGGTCGGCTCCACGATGGAGCTGATCGCGGTGGAGCTCCGCCACCTCCAGCGCACCGAGGTGCGCGAGGTGCAGGAGGGGTTCAAGCCGGGGCAGAAGGGATCGTCCGCGATGCCGCACAAGAAGAACCCCATCTCGGCCGAGACGATCAGCGGACTGTCACGCGTGTTGCGCGGCAATCTGCAGGCCGGGATGCAGGACGTGGCCCTGTGGCACGAGCGCGACATCTCGCACAGTTCGGTCGAGCGTGTGGTGCTCCCGGACTCGTCGTTGCTCGCCCACTACGTCATGAAGCGCGGCCGGCGACTGCTCGCCGGACTCGTGGTCGACGAGGCCCGGATGCGCGCCAATCTCTGGTCGAGCCACGGCCTGGTGTTCAGTCAAGGGGTGCTGCTCGCACTGGTGCAGGCGGGACTCACACGGGACGACGCCTATCGCATCGTGCAGGGAGCCGCGATGCGCTCGTGGGACGAGGGGACCGACTTCCGGACGTTGCTGGAGGCCGACGGCCAGGTGGCGGCGCTCGGTGGCGGTGTGCTCGATGCGGCGTTCGACCTCGATCGGTCGCTCCGGAACGTCGGCGCCGTGTTCGAGGCGCTCGACGAGCTGCGCACCTGAAGCCTGCGAATCCGGCCCGGACGGGCCGGATCGGGGGTCAGCTCGCGCCGCGGCTGATGCCGGCGGCCTTCAGCACGCTGGCCTCGACACCCACTTCGCGCCACGTGGCGTAGCTGATGCCCTGGCGCTCGCTGTACGACTTCGCCACCTTCACGAACTCGGCCTCGAGCGCGGTCATGTCGACGGCGGCGCTCATCGTCTCCAGCTCGTCGGTGAGATTGCGGCGCTCCTGGACGAGGCGGAGCTCGTCGAGCGGATCGGCGACCTCGAGCTCTTCTTCGATCTTCGCGAGTCGCGCCTTGATCGAATCCGGGGTGCGCTTGCGGCCGCGCTTGGGCTTGTTCGAGCGCAACGCATCCAGGTAGTCACGCACCGCGCGACCCTCGACACGACCGGCTGCCATCGCTGCCTTGTGCTGGTCGCTCAGTGGATTCTTCGGACCCTTTTTCGCCATGGACGGACAGCGTACCCCCCTCCGTCAGTCGGCTGCACGATCGGATCCATAGACCCCAATTCGGTGAGAATCCCTGTCGGAATTGACGCCCTTGCGGTGGGTCCCATGGAGACGGATCCGGCGACCGATCGGTCGACCTGCGGGTAGGGTCGTGCCTCCATGGATCTCGGCGCCCTGTTCGACCTCGCACCGCACGGACCGGACACCTTCGTCGGGGTCGGGCCCCGCTATCCGTGGGGCGGCCTGTTCGGTGGCCAGATCGTCGCCCAGGCACTGCGAGCCGCTGCCGGCACGGTCGACGACGACCTCGAACCGCACTCGCTGCGCGCCTACTTCATCCGCCGCGGCGACCACACGGAGCCGATCCGTTACGAGGTCGACCGCATCCGCAACGGCCGCAGCTTCTGTACGCGTCGCGTCGTGGCCCGCCAGGCGATCGGTGCGATCTTGAACCTCGAGGCGTCGTTCCAGCGTCCGGAGTCCACCGTCGACCTGCAGACCGTCTCGATGCCCGCCGGCCTTCCGGCCCCCGACGAGTGCCCCGACGACGGCTGGACGTCGTCGTTCGCCCGCCGCCCCGTCCCGCAGGCCGCCTTGCGTGCCGCCGGCGCGACCGGTGCGGGCCGGGTGGCCGCATGGCTGCGCGTCGACGACGTCGTGGCCGCCGACGAGCTCGTCCACCGCTGTTGGCTGTCGTACATGAGCGACGACATGCCAACGGACTCGGTGCGTCACGCGCTCGCCGAAGCCGAGGATCCGCCGGTCACCGACATCGACCTCTGGTGGGCCGGCAGCTTCGCCGCCAGCCTCGACCACACCGTCTGGTTCCACCGCCCGATGCGGGTGGACGAGTGGCACCTCTACGACTTCTCGTGTCACAGCTACGTCGGTGGTCGTGGAGTGTCGGTCGGCCACGTCTTCACCACCGCCGGCGTGCACGTCGCCACCGTGGCCCAGGAGGTGCTGCTGCGCCGCGGCACCCGCCCGGCGGGCTGACCCCGGCGACCACGCAGCGCTAGCGTCGGCCGGCGTGCCCGACACGTCCGCGTCCCCCTCTTCCCCCTCTTCCCCCTCTTCCCCGAGGTCGCTCCCGCCCCTCGACCCCGCCCGCCACGCCCTGCGCGAGCACGTGCTGCGGCACAGCGTGAAGCACGGCGAGTTCACGCTGAAGTCCGGGGCGACGAGCACCTGGTTCCTCGACACGAAGCAGACCGCGTGCCGTCCCGACGGTGTGCTGCTCATGGCCGACGTCGCCCTGTCGCTCGTCCCAGCGGACGCCACCGCGATCGGCGGGCTCACCGTCGGCGCCGACCCCGTCGCCTACGCCGTCGCCGCGATCGGTGCCACCCGCGGTGTGTCACTCAAGAGCTTCACCGTTCGCAAGGAGGCGAAGGACCACGGCATCACCGGCCGCATCGCCGGCGCCCTCGCGCCCGGGGACCGGGTGGTGATCACCGAGGACACCGTCACGCGCGGCACCTCGATCATGGAGGCCGTCGAGGTGGTGCGCGCCTTCGGTGCCGAACCGGTGCTGATCACCGTGATCGTCGACCGGGGCGGGACGTGCGGGGCGATGGCGGAGGCGGCCGGTGTGCCGTTCCGCCCGATGCTCACCGCACCCGACCTCGGGTTCGGCTACGGCACCTGATCAGGCCACGGCTGCTGCATGGGGGCGGGTCGCGAGCCGCATCGCGTCCTCGCTCGGCATCGGTCGGCCGATCAGGTAGCCCTGCACCATCTGGCACCCGAGCTCGCGCAGCACCTCCAGCTCGGCGCCCGTCTCCACGCCCTCGGCGAGCACCACGTGGTCGAGGGCCTTCGCGAGGTCGACCATCGCACGGACGATGCACTGGTCCTGGGTGGACGACGCGAGGCCGGCCACGAACTCGCGGTCGATCTTCACCATGTGCACCGGGAAGCGGCGCAGGTAGGCGAGCGACGAGTAGCCGGTGCCGAAGTCGTCGATCGCCACCCGGATGCCGGCGAGCTTCAGCTCGCGCAGGCGCTCGAGCGCTGTGTCCGGGTCGTCGAGCAGCATCGTCTCGGTCATCTCCAGCACCACCCAGTGCGGTGGCACGTCGTGGCGGCGCAGCGCGTCGCGCACCCGACCGAGCAGGTGCGGTGACTGGAGCTCGCGACCGGAGATGTTGACGTGCACCACCAGCGGCTCGCGACCCTGCGACAGGCGCTCGCGGTTCCAGGTGGCGACGTCGCGGCAGGCGACGTCGAGCATCCGGTCGCCGAGCGCCTGGATGAGCCCGGTCTCCTCGGCCACCGGCACGAAGCGGTCGGGACGCACGTCGCCGAGCACCGGGTGCACCCAGCGCGCGAGCGCCTCGAACCCGACCAGCTCGTCGCCGTCGGCCCGCTTCACCGGCTGGTACGCGACGGTGAGCTCGCGGCGGGCGATCGCGATGCGCAGCCCGCGCTCGAGCGTCGCCCGCTCGGCGGCGGTGATGCGCAGCAGGTCGTCGGCGACGTCGAAGCAGTTCCGGCCCCGGTCCTTCGCGCGGTACATCGCGAGGTCGGCGTCGTGCAGCAGCGCGTCGGCGGAGGGGTGGTGCGGGCCGGCGTGGGCGATGCCGATCGACACCGACACGTGGGTCTGCTCCTCGTGCAGGTCGAACGGCTCGGCGAGCGCCTCGAGGATCCGCTCGGCGATGCCGCGCACGAGCTCGGTGTCGCCGGCGCTCTCCACCAGGATCACGAACTCGTCGCCACCGAGGCGGGCGACGGTGTCGATGCTGCGCACGCACCGGAGCAGGCGCTGCGCGGCAACGGTGAGCAGCCGGTCGCCGGTGCCGTGACCGAACGAGTCGTTGATGTGCTTGAAGCGGTCGAGGTCGCAGAACAGCACGGAGGGCCACGCACCCGAGCGGCGCGCCCCCACGAGTGCGAGCTCGATGCGCTCGGTCACCACGGCGCGGTTCACGAGGCCGGTGAGCTGGTCGTGCGACGCCTGCCAGGCCATCCGCTCGCGAGCCGACTCGCGCTCCGCGTTGTCGGTGATGATCAGGAGCCCACCGACGCACACGTCGCCGTCGGTGAACGGGATCAGTGCGACGTCCGCGGCCACCAGGTGCTCGGGGAGCACCGCGGCCGCGCCGGTGCGCAGCTGCTCGCGGCCGCCGACGGACACCAGTCGGACGTCGTGCCGCTCCCAGCGTCCGCCGAGCAGCACGTCGTCGAGCTCGGCGAGCGGCACGATCGGCCGGAGCTGGCCGTCGCGGCCGACCATGAACACCGCCTCGTCGAGCGAGTGGTCGACGAGCGCGTCCACCGGGCCGAGGAGGCGGGCCGCCTCCGGGTTCGCGTCGGCGATCCGACCCGAGCGCTCGATCACCACGAGCGCGGTGGGCACCGAACCGAACACGACCTCCAGGCGCTCGCGCTGCGACGTGAGCACCTGCTCGGTGGCGAGCCGGAGCTCGCGGAAGCGCTCGGAGAACTCCTGCGCCGACGCCTGGAACGTGGCCTCGGCGACCGCCTGCTCGCGGTCGACCTCGACGTAGGTGCGGTTGACCTGCGAGACGAAGGTGAGCCACTGGGGGTGCGTCGGGGTGGCGGGGCCGATCCCGGCCTCGGCGAGCTGACGCACGAGGAGCGGATGACGCTCGGACGAGGCATCGTCCGGTGCCGCAGCGACCTGCGTGGGGTCCCACGTCGGGGCGGGCGGCGGCACCTGCACGGTCTCCTGCGTCACGTGGTCGGGGCTCGTCATGGGTGTCCTTCCAGCGGGTCCGGCAGGTCCGGCAGGTCCGGCGGCTCCGGCGCGGTGATGTGGAGCGGTGCGGACCGCGCAGGTGTCGACGACCGTCCGACGCTCGGGGATCCGGTCGACCAGGCCCGGGTGCGCGCGGGCGCGCTCCGGAGGGGGTGCACCCCCTCGTCCACGGCGCGCCAGATGCCGGTCTCCACGCTCACGGTGGGTTCATCGGCCCCGCAGGAGGGGTGCTTGAGCGATGTCGGGTGATCGAACGGGGGAACCAACCGGCCGGCGGAGGCAACGGCCGGAACCGGGGACCGGGGAGGATCAGCGGGGCGCGACCGGACGGGCGCCGGTCGGCAGCTCGTCGAGCAGCGCGTCGCTCACCCAGCATCGGGTGAGATGGAGGGTGTTGCGGATCCGCACCACCCGCTTCGGTTCGTCGACGCTGCGGCCGCACATGCTGAGCGCGGCGCGCAGGCAGTCGTCCTCGGTGGGCAGCACCATCGGCATCCGGCTGCGGCGCAGGCCGGCGATGCCTGCGGTGAAGCAGTTCACATAGGTCTTCCCGAAGTCGATCTGCTGCGCCACCGACACCGGGATGAAGTCGGCGAAGCCGATGCCGAGCACGTTGCCGCCCGACACCGGGGTGATGCCGAGCAGCACGATCGCCGAGACGTCGGGCGTGTCGCCGTCGCGCAGGCCGTGCACCCAGAACCGGCCGGTGACGTTCGGGTCCATGGTCGTGCCGCTGATGTCCTTGCCGCCCTCCTCGATCACGAGGACGTCGATCTGGGGGAACGGCAGCGGCGGCACCATCGCCCGAGCCTCGTCGGTGAGCACCTGCTCGGCCTCGCCACCCACCTCGTCGGCCGTCAGCGCCTCCACGCGCACGACGTGCCCGCTCGCCGACTCGATCGACGCGACCCCACCGAGCAGACGACCGGTGGCCCGAAGCTCGGCGATGCCGTCGAGCAGGCGCTCGCGCATCTCCACCGGTCCGCAGGCGTGGATCTGTGCCGCCCCCGGCTGCTTGCCGAAGCCGACCACGGCCATCTTCGTGCAGCCGCTCTCGATCGGACCGGAGAAGCAGGTGTGCGGCTTCACCCGGTTGACCGGCAGGATCCGGTCGGCGTCGGCGGCGTGCCGGTCGAGGTAGATCGGCATTCCGCGAGGCGTGCGCGCCACCTCGACGGTCTCCATCGTCGCCCGCACCTCGGCACCGACGCTGTCCTCGGTGATGCCGAGCGAGGCGAGCATCGCCCGCTGGCCCTCCTCGGTCGCACCGCCGTGGCTGCCCATCGCCGGCACCACGAACGGCTCGGCACCGAGCGCGCGGAGGCCGCTGATCGTGCCGCGCAGCAGGGCCACGCGGTCGGTGAGCCCGCGGCTGCCGCCGCCGACGGCCACCGTGGTGCCGGGCGTGACCGCTCCGGCGAGGGTGGCCACCACACGCTCGTGTGCCGCCGCGGCAACGTCGCCGATCGCCGGCGGATCGGGCACGGCGAGCTCCACCTCGTGCAGCTCGGGCACGGTGAGGTCGGGATGGAACGGGAGGTGCACCCCGGCGAGCAGCTGCTCCCAGGGACCCGATGCGGCGGCCATGTGCGCACCGTACCCCTGCGTGTCCGGAGCCGCGGCGAGTCCGGGGTCGTGTGCTGGGGTCGGAGCGCCGGGGAGCGGTGTGTCGCAGCCGCGCGTCAGGGGTGCCCGGCGGCGACCGGGTCGTCGCTCAGGACGCCGTCGACGATCCGCACCGTGCGGTCCGCGTAGTGGGTCATCCTGGTGTCGTGGGTGACGATCACGGCGGCGGTGCCGCGCGAGCGCATCTCGTTCTGGATCAGCTCCATCACCTGCTCGCCGATCTTCGTGTCGAGCGCGGACGTCGGCTCGTCGAACAGCACCAGTGCGGGCCGGTTGAACAGGGCGCGACCGATCGCCACGCGCTGGCGCTCGCCGCCGCTGAGCTGCGAAGGCAGGTTGCCGGCGCGGTGCCCGAGGCCGAGCTCGTCGAGCAGCTCCTTCGCCCGCTGGCGGGCGTCGCGTCGCGACATGCCCGACCGACCCGACAGCTCGGCCACCACGAGCAGGTTCTCCTCGGCGGTCAGGAACGGCACCAGGTTCACCGACTGGAACACGAACCCCACCGTGGTGCGGCGGAACTCGGTGAGCTCGCGCGGCGAGCGATCGGTGATGTCCTGGCCACCGACCACGACCCGGCCCTCGGTGGACGTGAGCAGACCGCCGGCGATCGACAGGAGCGTGGTCTTGCCCGACCCGGAGGGCCCGAGCAGGGCGACGATCTCGCCGTCGGCGACGGTGAGCGTGGCGTGGTCGACGGCGACGATCTCGCTGTCGCCCGAGCGGTACACCTTGCGGACGGCCTCGAGTCGGAGCGGGGCACCGGAGGGGGCGGGGTTCGAGCTCATGCGGCACTCCCGATGGCAGAGGCGGGGTCGATGCGGGTGACCCGGCGGAGCGAGATCGCGCTGCCGAGCACCGCGGCGACGACGAGGGCGACGAAGGTGAAGACGTAGCGGCCGGGCGTCAGCTGCAGTGGGATGTCGCCCGGCAGCAGGGCGTCACCGACGAAGGCGAGCACCCCGCCGATCACGAACGCGATCACCGCCACGGTGACCGCCTGGATCACCACACCGGCGAACAGGCGGCGCGTCGACGCGCCGATCGCCTTCAGCACGCCGTACAGACCGGTGCGCTCGAGCGTGAGCAGCGAGAAGAACAGCGCCACCACGGCGAGCACCACGGCGAGGGTGGAGAAGATGATCGCGTTGAACGTGCTCTGCTGCTCGCTGACGCCGGGCAGCGCGAACACGGCGTCGTCGCGGGTGAGCGTGGAGGTGCTGCCGGTCGCGGCGTCGATCGCCGCGGCGAGCCCGTCGCCGCCGGCACCCCGCACCACGAACACCTGGACCACGTCGGGCGCCACGAAGGCGTCGGGCCGGTTCGCGTTCTGCACCTCGCGCCACGTGTCGAGCGTGACCCACAGGGCGCCCTGCTGCAGGTAGTTGGTGTCCTCCACCCAGCCGTCGATCGTGATCGGCGTCCCCGCCGGCCCCACCGCGAGCGTGTCGCCGATCGACACGCCGGCTTCGCGGAGCCGCTCGTCGGCCCAGGCGTGCCCGGCGGACGGCGGGTCCGGCACACCGCTCGGGGGGAGCTCGTAGCCCGCGACGGCCACGTCGGCGAGGTCGGTCTCGCCGGGCACCGTGGCGCCCAGCAGGCTGAACCCCAGGCCGCCGACGGCCTCCACCCCGTCCACCTGCTCGACCTGCCGGCGAACCTCGGTGGTGAGGCGGCTGCGCAGGAACGAGTCGCGGGCGGTGTCGGAGTACACGATCACGTCGGCGCGCTGGGCCCGGATCGCGCCGGTGGAGCCGAGGAACAGCCCGTCGAGCAGGCCACCCAGCAGGAGCAGCAACAGGGACAGGAACGTGAGCACCACGGTCGCGACGGCGAAGCGGCCGGGGCGCCGCCGGAGCTCGGTGACGGCCAGGCTCATCCGACCTGCACTCCTGCGCCCGTCGTGGCCGCGATCGGGTCGATCCGCAGCACCCGTCGCACCGCGGCGAGCGAGGTGAGCAGCGCCAGCACGAGCACCAACGTCACGGTGAACAGCACCGGTCCCGACTCGACGGAGATGTCGAGCCCACCCCCGCCGCGCGACGCGAGCCAGAACAGCCCCACCGCGAGCACGCTGCCGGTGAGCACGACCACCACCACCTGCAGCAGCAGCGACCGCACCAGCAACCCGGCCGGCGAGCCGATCGCGCGCAGCAGTGTGAGCGCGCCGGCCTTCTGGAAGGTGACGATCAGGAAGAACAGACCGGTCACGAGCGGGACGACGAGGTAGAAGAGCAGCAGCACCACCGAGAAGCTCTGCCGCACTGCGGACACGCCGGGCGAGCCGTCCACCGCCTGCCGGCGGGTGAGCGCCTCGGTGCCCTCCACGGCCGCCGTGATCGCGGCCGCGACCTCCTCGGGGTCCGCGCCGTCGGCCACGCGTACCGCCATCACCGACGGCAGCACCGCGGTCGCGTCGGGGTTGACCGCCCGCTTGGCCGCCTCGAACCCGGCGAAGTCGGTGAACAGCGTGGGAGAGACGGAGTAGTTGATCTCCTCCGCGAGTCCGACGACGGTGAACACGACCTCGGCGCCGCCGGCGTTCGGCACCACCGTCACCGTGTCGCCGATGCCGAACCCCTCGTCGGCGTTGCGGCTCGACGCCACGGCCTCACCGGTCGCCTCGGGGAGCCGCCCCTCCACCAACGTGGTGGGCGCGCCCGGTCCGTCGAGCTGGTACCCGAAGATCACCGCGTCCTGCTCCTCGGCCGCGCCGTCGACGCCCGCGAGCACGGTGAACGTGCCCTCGCCGAGCGGCGTCGCCTCGGCCACACCCGGCACCTGGGCGACGGCTGCCTGCTGCGCGGGCAGCACGATCGAGCCCTCGAGGTTCTTGCGCGCCTGGGCGTTGAACACGAGGACGTCGGCGGACTGGTTGCGCAACGCGCCGATGAACTGGTTGATCAGCCCGGTCGACAACGCCTGCTGGAACAGGATCAGGAAGACCAGCAACCCGACCGCACCCGAGAGCAACCCGAAGCGCACCTTGGCGCGTCGCATCTCCGTGAGGGCCAGGAACATCGGATGTCAGGCTGGCAGAGCACCGGGACGCGCGCCACTCGGAGTCGGGCGGGCGAGGTCGGGCGAGGTCGGGCGAGGTCGGGCGAGGTCAGGCGACGAGCGCGCGGTACGCCTGCACGACCGGCGCCAACTCGGTCGGCGCGGCGCCGTGCAGGATGACCGCGTCGGCACCGAGCTCGATCTGCCGGCGCACCGCTGCGGCGCACTGCTCGGGCGACCCGGTCGCCGCCGGTGCGAGCCACTCGTCGGGGATCAGCGTGGCGACGTGCTCCAGCTCGGCCGTGGTGGCCTTGCCGTCGAGCGCGCCGCGGAAGCCGGCCACGAACGGATCGGCACGGAACCGCACGAGCACCTCGGGATCCCACCCGTTGGTGCGCACCATCAGGTCGCCGTACGCCTGCAGGTAGGTGGCGAGGCGGCCCACGGTCTTCTTCAGCCGCACATCGGCGGGCAGCCAGTCGCCCACCACGGCGAAGCAGCTCCACACGGTCACGTCGGCCGGGTCGCGACCGGCCTGCTCGGCGGAGGTCTTCACCGTGCGCACGCAGCGCTGCAGGGTCTCGTCGGTGAAGAAGGTGTGCAGCAGCACCTCGTCGAAGGCGCGGCCCGCGAGCTGCAGGCTCTGCGGTCCGAACGCGCTGAGCAGCAGCGGGATGTCCTCGCGGAAGTCGGGGTCGAGCGTGAGCACCGGCCAGCGGCCGGCCGGGCCGTCGTGGCCGACCACGACCTCGCCCCGCCACAGCCGGCGCATGATCCCGGCGACGTCCTCGAGCTGGGCCGTCGTGATGCGGGGCAGACCGAACGCGTCGAACATGCGGTCCATGCCGCGGCCCAGCCCGAGCACGAAGCGGCCGCCGGTGAGGCGGTGCATCGTGGTGGCGTAGCTCGCCGTCACCACCGGGTGGCGGGTGTTGTGGTTGGTGACGCCCGTGGCGATCCGCATCCGCTCGGTCACCGCACCGGCCACGCCGCTGATCGTCGCGATCTCCTTGATGTTGAACCGCTCGCTCAGGAACACCGTGCCGAGGCCGAGCGCCTCGCCGTCGACGCACTCCTGGATCAGGTCGCGTGGTGACCGGGGGGCACCGGCCAGGCCGTAGAACCCCAGCTCGTCGAGGGGTCGGGCGTCGGTCGAGGAGGCGTCGGATGTCACGACCCCATGTTGGTGGACCGCCGCCGACGACGCGACAGCGGACGAGGTCCGGGCGCTCGCGGACCACGTTCGTGACAGGTGTCCTCCGAGAACCCCTCACGGGCGCGTCGGAACGCGACCGTTCCTCCGGCAACATGCCGGGGTGCGTGAACTCGGAGGGTCGGTCGTCGTCGTCGTGGGAGCCACCGGAGCCCTGGGGTCGTTGATCGCCACCGAGCTCCGCGACCGCGGCGCCGTGGTGCTCGGCGCGGGGCGTCACGGCCCCGACGTCGTGTGCGACCTGCGCGACGTCGATGCCGGCCATGCCGTGGTGCGAGGAGCGCTCGGGACGCAGGGCCGCCTCGACGGCGTGGTGAACGCGGCCGGCATCGTCGCGTTCGGTGACCTCGTCGGCACCGACCCGGTCGTGGTCGAGGAGTTGTTCCTGGTGAACGCACTCGGCCCGCTGTGGCTCGCGCAGGCGGTGCTGCCCACCCTCGCCGAGCGACGCGGCTTCTTCGCGAACATCAGCGGCGTGGTGGCCGAGCAGTCGCTCGCGAACATGGTGCCCTACTGCGCGTCGAAGGCGGCGGTGTCGCACGCGATGCCCGGCCTGCGTCGCGAAGCCCGCCGGTCGGGCGTGCACGTGCTCGACGCCCGTCCACCGCACACCGAGACCGGTCTGGCCGGTCGGGCCATCGCCGGTACTGCGCCCACGTTCCCGCAGGGCCTCGATCCGGCGGCGGTCGCCCGTCGCATCGTGGAGGCGATCGTGGCCGACGAGGCCGAGCTCGCCTCCGGCGCCTTCGGCTGAGTGCCGGCGCTGCCGCCGTAGCCTCGGTGGCATGAGCACCACCGGTCTCCGCCCCGTGTCCGACCTGCCCCGCGCCACGCCGCTCGGCGACATCGCCGGCGTCGTCTCCGCGGCGCGCGAGGCGGCGACGTCGGGCCGCACACGGTCGCGTGCCTGGCGGGTCTCCACGCTCCGCCAGCTCCGCGAGCTCGTGGTCGCCCACGAGGACGCCCTGCTCGACGCCCTGGCCGCCGACCTCTCCAAGCCGCGCTTCGAGGCCTGGGCGGCGGAGATCGGCTTCATCCTCACCGACATCGACCACACGCTCGCGAACCTGGACCGCTGGATGGCCCCCGAGCGCGTGCCCACGCCGGTCACCTTCCAGCCGGGCTCGTCGCACATCGTCCGCGAGCCGCTCGGCGTCGCGTGCGTGATCGCTCCGTGGAACTACCCGGTGCAGCTCCTGCTCGTGCCGATGGTGGCGGCGATCGCCGCCGGCAACGCCGTCGTCGGCAAGCCGAGCGAGCTCGCACCCCACGCCGCCGACGTCGTCGAGGCGATCGTCCGCGGGCTCGACGACCCCGCGGTCGGGGTGGTGCTCGGCGGGGTGGCGGAGACCACCGAGCTGCTCACCCACCGCTTCGACCACATCCTCTACACCGGGAACGGCCGTGTCGCCCGCGTGGTGATGCGCGCCGCGGCCGAGCACCTCACGCCGGTCACGCTCGAGCTCGGCGGCAAGAGCCCCGCCATCGTCACCGCGTCGGCCGATCTCGAGGTCGCGTCGCGCCGCCTGGCGTGGGGCAAGTTCCTGAACGCAGGTCAGACCTGCATCGCACCCGACTACGTGCTCGTCGAGCGCTCGGTGCACGACCGGCTCGTCGACGAGCTGCGCGCCCGCGTCCGCGAGTTCTACGGCGCCGATCCGCGCACCAGCCCCGACCTGGCCCGCATCGTCAACGACGCCCACTTCCACCGGCTCGAGAAGCTGCTGCACGCCGGCACCGTGGCGGTCGGGGGCGACACCGACGCCGACACGCGCTACATCGCGCCGACGGTGCTCACCGACGTCACCCGCGACGACCCGGCGATGGCCGAGGAGATCTTCGGGCCGGTGCTGCCCGTCATCGCCGTCGACTCGCTCGACGAGGCGATCGCGTTCGTGAACGCCGACGACAAGCCGCTCGCGCTGTACACGTTCAGCGGTGACGACACCGACCACGAACGGGTCATCGCCGCGACCAGCAGCGGCGGTGTGTGCGTGAACGGCACGATCATGCACATCAGCAACCCGCACCTGCCCTTCGGCGGCGTGGGTGAGAGCGGCATGGGCGCCTACCACGGTCGCGCGGGGTTCGACACGTTCAGTCATCGTCGGTCGGTGCACGAGCGCAGCACGCGCCTCGACCCGTCGCTGCTCTACCCGCCCTACTCGGCGTCCAAGCTCCGCCTCGTGCGTCGAGGTCTCACGCTGCCCGACCCGCGTGACCTGTGGGCCCGCGGGGTCGGCCGCCTGCGTCGCCGGAACGGCTGAAGGCGGAGGCTCGACCCCGGGTCAGTCGGCGAGGGCGAGCAGGGTGCGCACCTGGGAGCGCAGCGCGTCGATGCCCGTGCCCTTCGAGGCGCTCACCCACAGCACGTCGCCCTCGTCGAGCCGGCATGCCGCGGCCACCTGCTGCTTGCGCCCGGCGAGTCGCGACGGCTTCACCTTGTCGAGCTTCGTGGCGACGACCACGGTGGTGATGCGGTGCTCGCGCACCCAGTCGAGCATCTGCAGGTCGAGCTTGGTGGGTCCGATCTCGCCGTCGACGAGCAGCAGCAGTGCCTGCAGGCAGTCGCGCTCGAGCAGGTAGTGCTCGATCATCGGTCCCCACTGCCGCTTCTCGCGCGTCGGCACGGCCGCGTATCCGTAGCCGGGCAGGTCGACCACCGTGGCGCCGTCGGGCAGCACGAACAGGTTGATCGACTGGGTGCGGCCGGGCGTGTTCGACACGCGGGCGAGCTGCTTGCGGTTCGCCAGCGCGTTCACGAGCGACGACTTCCCGACGTTCGAGCGGCCCACGAACGCGACCTCGCTCGGCGACGGCGGGAGGTCGGCCAGTCGCTTCGCCGACGCCACGAACGACAGCTGCAGCGGGTGCGACATGGCCGTCAGGCTACGGGCGGCGAACCTCCGGCGGCCGGGACCCGCGCGGCACGCGGCGGCCGGGTTCAGGAGCGGCGCCGCTGCCGTCCCGCCTCACCGGCGCGTGCTGCCTCGATGGTGCCGTCGAGGGCGAGCAACCGGCTCTGCGCGGTCACCTGGCGGATGAGCGTCACGACCTGCCGGATCTGGTGCGACGACTGGTCGAGCGACGCGATGGTGGACGACGCCCGATCGACGATCACCTCGTCGGTGGCCGGTCGGTGGCCGGTCGGTGGGGGTTCGGTGGCCGGTCCGTGGGGGTTCGCCTCGTGCCGGTCCTGGTGGCGCGGATCGTCGCCGTCGGGACGGTCGTGGACATGACGTCCGCGCCCGTCGCGAGCACCGATCCGGAGGTGCCCGCAGGTCCGCTCGCCGGCGCGGACACGCTCGTGTCGCTGACCGCGGCCGCAGCGGCGATCTCGGTGCCGGTTCTCACCGTCGACATGGGCGGCGTGGTGGTCTCGGCCAACGACGCGGTCTGCCGGTTCTTCGGTCGGGAGCGCGACGACGTGGTCGGCCGGCACCTCATGGAGCTCGCCCCCGAGGAGGACCGGCAGCACGCGGCGGCGGTCCACGGCAGTGACGGCGACCAGGTGGGCTGGGTGGTGACGCTGGTCGATGCCAGCGCCATCGAGCAGGCCGCGGCCACCCTCGACTCGGCCGACCACCGCCAGGTCGCGGTGCTCGAACGGCTCCCCACGCCGGTGATGGTGGCCGTCGACGGCGTCGTCGTGTTCGCCAACCCTGCGGCGTTCGACCTCGTGGGGGTGGCCGACATCGAGCAGCTCAGCATGCGCATCGCCGCCGGGGTGCACGTCGACGACCACGACCGCGACCGCTTCGCCGCACGGGTGGCGGCGTCGCAGGACGGCGGGACACCGGGTCCGGCCACGTTCCGCGTGCTGCGCCCCGACCGCACCGCCCGGCTGGTGGAGTGGACGACGATCCCGATGGAGCTCGGCGGACGCCCGGCGCTGCTGTGGGCGCTGGTCGACCAGACCGAGCTGCTCCAGGCACGCGACACGGTCGCCTCGTCGGAGGCGCACCAGCGTCAGATCGTCGACTCCCTCGCGGAGGGCGTGCTCGTGGTCGACGCGTCCGGCATCTGCACCGACGCCAACCAGGCCGCCGTCGAGCTGCTCTGGTTGCCGACCGTGGACTTCCTCGTCGGCTCACGGCTCGACGACCTGCGCCTGGTGGACCGCGACGGTGCGCCGCTGGCCCGCCATGCGCATCCGCTGTGGCGGGCGCTGTTCGACGCCGAGCCGGTGCACGCCGAGGTCCACCGGCTCCGGGTCGGCGACGAGCACCGGTCGCTGCGCATGTCCGTGCACCCGGTGCTCACGTTCGGGCAGACCGACCCCACCTCGGCCGTGGTGACGTTCACCGACGTCACCGAGGAGCTCGCGAACGTCGAGGCGGTCGCGGCGAGCGAGGCACGCTTCCGCGACCTCGCCGCGTTCGCGCCCGTGGCGATCCTGGAGGCCGATGCGTCGGGCCGCTGGACGTACGCCAACCGCCGGTGGACCGAGTTCACGGGGCTCGAGCTCGTCGACCTGGGCGACCTGGGCGACCTGGGCGACCTCGGTGACCCGGGCGTCGAGACGCCCGACGCCGCACCGGAGGACGGCTGGCTCGTCACCGTGCACCCCGACGACCGCGACGAGGTGGCCGAGGCCTGGCGGGCCTCGCGCACCGGTGGGTTCGCGTTCGTGCGCGAGGTGCGTCACTGCCGCCCCGACGGCCGCATCGTGCCGGTGCAGATGGAGGTGACGCCGCTGCGCTCGGACGACGGGGTGATCACGGGCTGGCTGGGCACGGCCACCGACCTGACGGAGCAGTTCGCCCTCCGGCGCGAGCTCGAGGCCCGCGAGGTGCGCTTCCGCCAGCTCGCCGAGCGCTCGCCCGACGTCATCATGCGGATCGCGCTCGACTCGTTCCGATTCGACTACGTGAGCCCTGCGGTGGAACCGCTGCTGGGTGCGACGCCCGACGAGCTCTACCTCGATCCGCTGCTGTTCGTCCGGCGGATCCACCCCGAGGACGCGCCGCTGGTGCTCGGGCTCACGCTGCGCGGCGACCCGCCCGAGCTCATCCAGTTCCGCCTCGTGCACGCCGACGGTTCGGTGCGCACCGTCGAGGTGCGCAGCAACCTCGTCCGCGATGGCGACGGCGTGCCGACCGTGCTCGAGGCCACCGCCCGTGACGTGACGGCGGCCGCCGACCTGCACCGGCACCTCGACACGCTGGCCCACCGCGACACGCTCACCGGGCTGCTGAACCGCCGGGCACTGCTCGGCGCGCTGGAGGCACGGCTCGCCGCAGGCACCCCCACGGCGGTGCTGTTCTGCGACCTCGACGGCTTCAAGGCGGTCAACGACTCGCGTGGGCACGAGGCCGGTGACGAGGTGCTCGTGGAGGTGGGTCGCCGGTTGGCGGCGTCGGTGCGTGACGGCGATCTCGTGGCCCGCTTCGCCGGCGACGAGTTCGTGGTCGTGTCGCGGCCCGAGGGCGCGAACCGGATCGCCGACCGGCTGCTGCAGCGCGTCACCGAACCGATCGTGCTCGGTGACGGCGCGACGGCGGCCGTGGGCACGAGCATCGGCATCGCCGACGTGGTCAACCCCGCGACCGACCCGGTGTCGGCCGACGACCTGCTGAAGCAGGCGGACCTGGCCATGTACTCCTCGAAGCGGGCGGGCAAGGGCCGCGTGACGCGGGCCTGAACCGGCCCGCCATCTCGGCCCGCGATCTCGGCCCGCCATCTCGGCCCGCGATCTCGGCCCGCGATCTCGGCCCGCGATCTCGGCCCGGCGACGGCAGCGGGCCCGGAGCGGGTCCAGAGCGGGTCCGGTGGTGGGAACGACGAACGCCCCGAACCGCTGGTCCGGGGCGTTCGTGTTGGTGGTCGAGACCGGCGTCGATCCGGTGACCCCACGCTTTTCAGGCGTGTGCTCTGCC
>WLDE01000007.1 GCA_009704985.1 Actinomycetota bacterium
CCCGCCGCCCGAAGGTGCGAGAACGATCGCTCAACGAGGTGCGCGAGATCATCCCCGCCACCTGTTACCGGCGGTCCGCGGGCCGGGCGTCGCTCGCCCTCGTGCAGGCGGTCGTGCTGTACCTCCTGCCGCTGACAGGGCTGGCACTCACCGATCGCTGGTACCTGGTGCTGCCGCTCTGGCTCCTCGCCGGCCTCGCCGTGTCGGGGTTGTTCGTCCTCGGCCACGACGCCTCGCACGGCGCCCTGCTCGAGTCGCGCCGCGTGAACCGCCTGGTCGCCCAGGCGTGCATGGCGCCGAGCGCACACGTGGAGGCCGCGTGGGATCTCGGCCACAACCGCATCCACCACGGCTACACCACCCGCCAGAGCTTCGACTTCGTGTGGCACCCCGTCACGCCGCAGGAGTACCGAGCGATGGGGCGTCTCGCCCGCCTGCAGCACCGGCTCGAGTGGAGCTTCCTCGGGTCGGGCGCCTACTTCCTCCGCACCGTCTGGTGGCAGAAGATGTGGCGCTTCAACGCGCCGGGTCAGCGACGCAGCGCGATCATCCGCGACAAGATCACCCTCGGCTCGGTGATGCTGGTGGTCACCGCCGCGACCGTGGTGATCGGCGCGTTGACCGGCGGATGGGTGCAGGCGATCTGGCTGCCGATCAAGCTCTTCGTCGTGCCGTTCCTGCTGTTCATCCACATCATCGGCTGGACCGTGTACGTGCACCACGTGGACCCCGACATCCGGTGGTGGACCCGCAAGGAGTGGAGCCAGTTCCACGGCCAGATGGACTCCACCACGATCCTGCGCGTGAACCCGATCGTGAACACGCTCTGGTTCCACAACATCTTCGTGCACGTGCCGCACCACGTGGACGTGCGCATCCCGTTCCACCAGCTGCCGGCAGCGGCGGATGCGATCCGCGCCGCGTACCCCGACACGGTGCGCTCCGGACGCCTGTCGCTCCGCTCGTATCTGAAGGCCGCCAAGGCCTGCAAGCTCTACGACTTCGACGCCGGCCGTTGGTTGCCGTACAGCGCCGCGAAGGCCTGACGCCACCCGCCGCGGGACGAGTCGGCCCACATCGGGCGTCGGTGTCCCGCGGTCGCGGCGGGTCGCCCGCAGTGCGGGATGGATGCGCCCAGCCTGGGCGTTTCCGTCCCTCTGTTCCCCGCCGGTCGTGACGGCATGGGACGGATGCACCCAGCTCGGGTGTTTCCGTCCCGAGCTGGCGTCAGCAGGGGACCAGGATCTCGAGGCCGGGGAACCACGAGTCCCAGCCCGGCGTGTCGACGTTGACCGCCGCGAGCGCCTCGAACGTGGTGCCGAGCTGCGCCGCCACCATCGCGGGGACGTCACCCTCGACCACCGTGTAGGTGCCGCAGGCAGCGACCTCTGGTGGCGTGCTGTCGGAAGGTGGCGTTCCGTCGTTGTCCGGCGGGGCCGGGCGTTCGGACGGGACCAGTGGGCGGGCATCCGAGGTGTCGAACGAGGCGGCATCGATCAGCGTGTCGCCGTACCCGAGCAGCAACGTGGTCACCGTCGCCGTGCCGAGAACCTCCATCCGGTTCTCGAACGTCCGCTCGACAACGAGGCCGTCGAAGACGATCCAATGCGTCGTCTGCTCGAGGCCTCGTGGCGTCATGTCGTCGGCGGTGTACGTGCTCGTTCGTGTGAGCGTCCACCCCGTCCCGGGCAAGCCGGTGGACGTCAGATCCCCACCCTCCGTCGCAGCCGGATCGACATCGCCGGCGAAGAACGGGCGGTCCTCCTCGGCGAGGTCGTCCTCGAGGTTCAGTGCGACGATCGCTCCCTCGCCGATCATCCGTCCGGGCACCTGATTCGGTCCGAACACGGCACAGTTCGTGTCGATCCCGTTCCAGACCCCTCGGGCGTGCAGCGTGGTCGGGTAGAGCACGCTGCCGGTGCCGATCAGATCGAAGGTGCTTTGATCCGGGAACGTGGCGCGCAGCACCCATCGGCCGGCCTCCCGGTCGGAGAAGAGCGACAGCGTGAACGTGTCGAATCCTGCGGACCCGGACGGCACCTCACAGTCGAAGTCCGACGTCAACGTCACCTGCATGTCCTGCTCGACGACCTCGACCGTGGGCACAAGCGTGGTGTCTGTGAACCCTGCCGGCACGATCGCGCCGGCAGGGATCCGGATCGTCCCGCCGACACCCGGCCACTCGGGCACGATGCCGTTGGGCTCCAGGGTCATGCCGTTGAAGATGAGCAGGTCCGCGAACGGCACGCTCCAGTCGCTCGCGATCGTTGCGGGCGTGTCGCCATCCCGGATGACGTACTCGACCTCGGTTCGCAGCACCGAGCCAGCAACTCCTGGGCCGCCCGAAGGTGCCGGGACGGTCGCCGCGGGGTCGCCAGACGCCGAAGCGACGGGCGCGGGGGTGATGGGCGCCGAAGCGACGGGCGCGTCCGGCTCTGTCGCCGCTGCTTCATCGGCCGGAGCGTCTCGCCAGGCCCACACGGTGGCGAGCGTCACGACGAGGACCGTCGCAGCCGCGACACCGAGGAGCACGCGAGAGGTCGGGCGGCGCATCGTCGGCCCGGTGCTCGCCGTCGTCAGCACCACGGTCCAGAGGTCGTCGGCGGCGCGGTCGAGGCGGTCGTCGAGGTCGATCATCGGAGGTCCTCCTGTTCGAGCACGGCGGTGAGCGTCGCCCGGGCGCGCGTGAGATGGGTCTGTGCTGTCTCCTTCGTCATCCCGAGCTCGTCGGCGATCTCCTGGAGCGACAGCCGGAACAGCGCCTTCAACGTGACGACCTGGGCCTGACGGCGGGGCAGGCGACGGATGGCCGCCCACACGTGCTCGCTCTCGACCGGCATCGACGGGATCGTCGAACGTTCCGTGCGGGCGAGCAGGCGGGGGAGTGCCTTCGCCTCGACGATCCGTCGACGCACGAACGACGTCGAGCGGTTCGACACCACGCGCCGCACCCACCCGATCGGCTGCTCCAGCGCACCGACCTGATCCCATCGCCGGCCTGCGGCGGTGAGCGCCTCGTGCGCGAGATCGTCGGCCGCGTCGGTGTTGCCCGTGAGCGCGTAGGCGAGCGCGACGAGACCGCGTCGTTCGCGTCGGTAGAAGTCGTCGAACGACTCGACGACCCGCACCTGCTCAGCGGAGGGCACCACGGCATCCACGGTGCATCACTCGCACGACCCCGATGATCGCATGACATGAGCACCGGCGGATCGTCGATGGGCTCGTCCCTGGAGGCCGCCAAGGCCTGCAAGCTCGACGACTTCGACGCCGGCCGTTGGGTCCCCTACCCCTGACGAGCAGGGCGTCGCTCACGAACGATCGTGGTCAGCAGAAGCCGTCGGTCGGGATCGAGATCTCACCGGCGTAGGCGCCGTCGACCTTCACGGTCGTCGGATCGGGCAGTTCCTCGGCCAGCACGCCCGCAGTGCCGAAGAACTCGTCCGACGAGAGCAGGATGAGGTTCATGCCCTCGTGCGCAGCGACGGCCGTCCACTCGCAACCCGCCTCCAGCACGATCTCGTCGAGGTGATCGGCCCACGACGACCCGAGCGTGACGCCGGACGCGGTGGCGAGGTCGATGTCGGTCACCGATCCGCCGAGCAACTGCCAACCCGTGAAGACGAGGTCTGCCTCCTCGTCGCCGCCGAAGAAGAGGCAGAGCGAGTTCGGGAAGCAGGCGTAGCTCATGATCCTGAGGGCGAAGGTCTCGTCACCGAACTCGGCGGCGAACCGGCCGTCGGTCGTCGGCTCGGGATACTCCTCCGTGCTCTCGAAGTCGAACGGCCCGAACATCTCGATCGCTGCCGGCATGACCAGGTCGCGCGACATGCCGAAGTCGAGGCCGTTGACGGAGCACGGAGTCAGGAGTCCATCCGGTTCGATGGGACCGCCGTCGCTGGCGCACACCGTGACCGACCTCGAGCCCGAGCCCGTCGAAGCCGGTTCGATCGGCGTGCCTTCGTCGTCGCCTCCCTGCGAGCATCCGGTGAGGCCCATCAGGGCGACAACCGTGAACGAGGCGGTGAGTGCCCGGCGCATCGGTACATCTTGGCCTGAGCCGCGATCGCTGGTGCGGACCATCCGGTCGGTTGCTCAGGCCTCCATGAGGCGGTTGAGGTGCTGGACGCTGTCGATGAACTCGTCGATCATGTCGAACACCACCTGCGCGGCGGGCTTGGCCTCGTTCATCGAGCCGACGATCTGGCCGACGAAGTAGTTCGCGAGCTGCTCGGCGCCCGAGCCCTTCCGGTACGAGGCACGGTCGATGCGGGCACGGGCCTCGGCGACCAGGATCGGCTGCAGCGGCATGCCGAGCGGCTTCGGGTTGGCGGGGTCGTCCCACTCGTCGGTCCACGCGCTGCGCAGCTGACGCGCCGGCTTGCCGGTGAGCGACCGTGAGCGCAGCGTGTCGCTCGACGACGCGGTGAGGAACTTCTCCTTCACCACCGGGTGCGTCTCGGCCTCGTCGGTGGTGAGCCACACGCTGCCGCACCACACGCCCTGCGCTCCCAGCGCCATCGCCGCCGCCATCTGGCGGCCGCGGCCGATGCCGCCCGCACCGAGCACCGGCACGGGTGCGACGGCGTCGACGATCTCGGGGATCAGCACCATGGTGCCGACCTCGCCCGTGTGGCCACCGGCCTCGGCGCCCTGGGCGATGATCACGTCGACGCCGGCATTCACGTGGCGTTCGGCGTGCTGCGCCTTGCCGGCGAGGGCGCCGATCAGGCGGCCCTCCTCCTTGCAGCGCTCGATCATGTGCCCCGGGGGCGGGCCGAGCGCGTTGACGAGCAGGCGCGGCTGGTGCGCGAGCGAGATCTCGAGCAGCGGGTCCATCATCGCTGCGGAGAACGGGGCGGCGTTGCCGGCCGCATCGGCCGGATCGCGGCGGGGACGGCCGTCGCCCTCGAACGGCGGCACGTCGTACTTCTCCATCAGCCGGTTCACGAACTGACGGTGCTCCTCGGGGATCATCGAGCGGATGCTGTCCATCGTGAGCCCGCCCTCGTCGGACCCGGCGTACTTCGCGGGCACGATCACGTCGACGCCGTAGGCGCGGTCGCCGATCTCGTCCTCGATCCAGCGCAGATCGATCTCGAGTTGCTCGGGTGTGTGCGCCGCGGCGCCGAGCACGCCCATGCCGCCCGCCTTGCACACCGCCGCCACCACGTCGCGGCAGTGGGTGAAGGCGAGGATCGGCACGTCGATGCCGAACATGTCCGTGATCGCCGTCTTCATCGAACCCCCTCAGGTCGTCGCTCGGGTCGCGACGGCTCGACCGTACCGAGTGGGCCCGACCCGCACCGAAGCCGCGGCGCGGGACGGATGTGCCCGGAGCGGGCGTTCCCGTCCCTGGCTCGCGGCCGGGGTCAGCCGAGGTCGGTGGCGGCGCCGGCGAACTGGGACTGGTAGAGGGTGAAGTAGGCGCCCTGCTTCGCGAGCAGCTCCTGGTGCGTGCCCTGCTCGACGATGCGGCCGGCGTCCATCACCAGGATCGTGTCGGCGTCGCGGATCGTGCTGAGGCGGTGGGCGATCACGAAGCTCGTGCGCGACGAGCGCAACGCCGCCATCGCGTGCTGGATGAGCACCTCGGTGCGGGTGTCGACCGAGCTGGTCGCCTCGTCGAGGATCAGGATCGACGGATCGGAGAGGAACGCCCGGGCGATGGTGATGAGCTGCTTCTCGCCGGCGCTGACGTTGCCGCCCTCGTCGTCGATCACGGTGTCGTAGCCGTGGGGGAGCATGTGCGCGAAGCGGTCGACGTAGGCGGCGCGTGCGGCGGCGTACACCTGCTCGTCGGTGGCGTCGGGGTTGCCGTACTTGATGTTCTCGAAGATCGTGCCCCCGAACAGCCAGGTGTCCTGCAGCACCATGCCCAGCTGGTTCCGCAGCTCGGCACGCGACATCGCAGCGATGTCGACACCGTCGAGGGTGATCCGGCCGGCGTCGAGGTCGTAGAACCGCATCAGCAGGTTCACGAGCGTGGTCTTGCCGGCACCGGTGGGCCCGACGATCGCGACGGTGGTGCCGGGCTCGGCCACGAGCGACAGGTCGGTGATGAGCGGCCGGTCCTCCACGTAGCGGAACGACACCTGCTCGAACTCCACCCGACCGCGCGCCGGGCCGGCCAGCAACGGGTGCTCGGGGTCGGGCGACTCCTCCGGGGCGTCGAGCAGCTCGAAGACCCGCTCGGCCGAGGCGATGCCGGACTGCAGCACGTTGATCATCGAGGCGAACTGCGTGAGCGGCATCGTGAACTGCCGCTGGTACTGGATGAACGCCTGGATGTCGCCGACGCCGAGCGAACCCGACGACACCCGGATGCCGCCGATCACGGCGATCGCGACGTAGCCGAGGTTGCCGAGGAACATCATCATCGGCTGGATCGAACCGGATGCGAACTGCGCCTCGAAGCCCGCCTGGTACATCTTCTCGTTGGTGGCGGCGAAGCGGGCCCGGGCCTCGTCCTGGCGGCCGAAGGCGCGCACGATGGCGTGGCCGGTGAACACCTCCTCCACCTGCGCGTTGAGTGCGCCGGTGTGCTTCCACTGCGCCATGAACCGGCTCTTCGAGCGACCGGCGATCGTCTTCATCGAGAAGATCGACAGCGGCACCGTCACGATCGCGACGAGCGCGAGGAGCGGTGAGATCCAGACCATCATCACCAGCACACCGGTGATCGTGAGCGCGGAGGTGAGCAGCTGCGACAGCGTCTGCTGCAGGCTCTGGGCCACGTTGTCGATGTCGTTGGTGACCCGGCTCAGCAGGTCGCCGCGTGGCTGGCGGTCGACGTACCCGAGCGGCAGCCGGTTCAGCTTCGCCTCGACGTCGTTGCGCAGCCGGTTCATCGTGCGCTGCACGATGCCCGCCAGCATCCACGCCTGCAGGCAGCTCAGCGCGTACGACCCGACGTACAGCACGATCGCGAGCAGCAGGATCCGGTGCAGGCGGTCGAAGTCGATGCCGTCGGCACCGTTGCGGCCGGTGATGCCCTCGAACACGACGTCGGTGGCCCGGCCCAGCACCTTCGGACCGAACACGACCGCCACCACGCTCACCAGCGCGAGCGAGATGACGACGATCACGCCGGCGCGCTCCACGCGCATCTGGTCGGCGAGGCGGGAGGAGGTGCCCTTGAAGTCCTTCGAGCGCTCGGTGGGCACGCCGACGGAGTGGAACCGGCCGCCACCACCGGGTCGCGCCTCGGCGGCCGGCGGGCGCAGCGGGTTGTCGCTGGCCGCCGTGTCGGCGGTGTCGACGGCCTCGTCGGCGCTCATGCCGCCTCCTCCGTCTGCAGCTGCGATTCGACGATCTCCTGGTAGGTGGGGCACCCGGCGAGCAGGTCGTCGTGCGTGCCGAGGCCGACCACTCGACCGTCCTCGAGCACCAGGATCTGGTCCGCGTGGCGGATGGTGGCCACGCGCTGGCCCACCAGCAGGACGGCGGCGTCGCGCGTCTCGGGTCGCAACGCAGCCCGCAGCCGGGCGTCGGTGGCGACGTCGAGCGCGGAGAACGAGTCGTCGAACAGGTAGATGTCGGGGCGACGCACGAGCGCACGGGCGATCGCCAGGCGTTGGCGCTGGCCACCGCTGACGTTGCTGCCGCCCTGCACGATCGACGCCTCCAGCCCGCCGGGCATGGCCCGCACGAAGTCGGCCGCCTGCGCCACCTCGAGCGCGTGCCACATCTCGTCCTCGGTGGCCTCGGGCCGGCCGTAGCGGAGGTTGCTCGCCACCGTGCCGGAGAACAGGTAGGGCTTCTGGGGCACCAGGCCGATCCGTTCGCCCAGCCCGGCCGGTTCGAGCTCGCGCACGTCGACGCCGTTCACGAGCACCCGTCCGCCGGTCACGTCGAACAGCCGTGGCACGAGGCCGAGCAGGGTGGTCTTGCCCGAGCCGGTGCTGCCGATGATCGCCGTGGTCTGGCCGGGCAGGCAGGTGAAGGTGATGTCGTGCAGGACGTCGCTCTCGGCGCCGGGATACCCGAACGACGCGCCGATGAACTGCACGGTCGCACGCTGCGGCATCGAGGTGACGGGCGTGGCCGGGGCCACCACCGACGACGGGGTGTCCAGCACCTCGATGATGCGGTCCGCGCTGACGCTGGCGCGCGGCCACATCGAGGCGATGAACGTGGACATCATCACCGACATCAGGATCTGCACCAGGTAGGTGATGTACGCCACCATCGCGCCCACCTGCATGTCGCCGCTCGCGACCCGGTTCGACCCGAACCACACCACCGCCACGCTGGCGAAGTTCGTCATCGCGATCGCAGTGGGGAACATGAACGACATCAGCCGGCCCGACCGCAGCGCGCTCTCGGTGACGGCGTCGTTGGCCTCGGCGAACCGCACGGCCTCCTGCGGTTCGCGCACGAACGCCCGCACCACGCGCATCCCGGTGATCTGCTCGCGCAGCACCCGGTTGAGTCCGTCGATGCGGTCCTGCATCCGCTGGAACTCGGGCACCATCAGCCGGATGATGTTGCCGACGATGAGCAGCAGGATCGGGATGCTGGTGAACAGCAGCCACGACAGGCCGACGTCCTCGCGCATCGCCATGATGATCCCGCCGATCGCCCAGATGGGTGCCGACACGATCATCGTGAGGCTCATCTGGACGAGCATCTGCACCTGCTGCACGTCGTTGGTGATGCGGGTGATGAGCGACGGGGCGCCGAGGGTGCCGACCTCGCGCGCCGAGAAGCCGGTCACCCGGTCGAACAGGTCGCGGCGCACGTCGCGGCCGTAGGCCATCGCGACCTGGGAGCCGATGTAGACGGCCACGATGGTGAGCACCACCTGACCGAGCGTGCAGAGCAGCATCAGGGCGCCCATGCGCCAGATGAACCCGGTGTCGCCGGTGACCACGCCCTCGTCGATGATGCGGGCGTTGAGTCGCGGCAGGTAGAGGCCGAGGACGGCCTGCGCGGACTGCAGCGCCACGACCCAGAGCAGCTGCCGACGGTAGGGGCGGAGGTGGGAGCGGAGGAGCCGGACGAGCATGTGGGTCCGACCCTACCGAGGGGTGGCCTCGGCGAGCGGGCCGGATGCGACGGCCTGCCGGCCGCGGTGGAGCGCACCGGCCATGAGCACCAGCGCGACCCCGCCGACCACGGCGAACGCGATCCGCACGTCCTGCCACTGCGAGACCGCACCGATCGACACGGCGGTGAGCATCGATCCGAAGCGCTGGCCGAGCAGCATCCAGCCGAGGCCGGCACCGGCGGAGGTGCCCGGGAGGCGTGCGGCGGTGGCGTACAGCTGCGGGAACACGACCGACAGCCCGAGCCCCCACAGCATCAGTCCCACGACCGCCATCGGCGTCGCCGGGGCGAGCACCGTGACCACGAGGCCGGCACCCACGAGCCACATGGCGCCGTTCATCAGCCGTGTCTCGCCGACGCGCTCGAGCACGTGGTCGCCGCTCAGCCGCCCGACCAGCATCGCCCCCGCGCACGCGACCGTGCCCAGGCCGGCGAGCCGGCCGGCGTCGAACTCGTCGGTCAGCAGCACGGCGGCCCAGTCGGCCGGTGCCACCTCGAGCGCGATCGCACCGATCGCGGCGAGGGCCATCGCGATCATCGGCCCGTCGGGACGCAGGCGGCGGCGCGTCGGTGCGTCGTCCGTGCCGGCTGCGGTGGCGGCG
Source organism: Actinomycetota bacterium (assembly GCA_009704985.1). Lineage (GTDB taxonomy): Bacteria > Actinomycetota > Acidimicrobiia > Acidimicrobiales > Ilumatobacteraceae > VFMC01. Next base: position 9,651 of record WLDE01000007.1, read on the forward strand.
GGTTCGTGCGGCGCGTCGACCGGGATGAACCAGCGGCGCACCACGAGCGTGGTGGCCAGCAGCAGGGCGCCGACGGTGACGAGGTGTACCTCGATCGGGATCTCCGTCGCTCGGGCGAGCGACCCCACGAGCGCGCCCCCCGTGAACCCGAGGCTCCACATGCCGTGCAGACGGTTCATGATCGGCCGGTCGAGCTGCTCCTGGGCCATCACCCCCTGGGCGTTCATCGCGACGTCGTTGAACACGTCGAACGCACCGAGCACGGTGAGCAGCACCAGCAGGAGGGCCGCGTGCGGTGCGAACGCGATGAGCGGCATGCCGACGGACAGCGTGACCGCCGCGATGGTGAGCAACCGGGCGCTGCCGAGGCGCTCGGACAGCCGCCCGACGGCGACCGCGCCGATGATGCCGCCGAGGCCACCACCGAGCAGGGTGACGCCGAGACCGGCGTTGCCGAGCCCGAGCTGGTCGCGGATCTCGGTGATGCGCGGGAGCCAGTTGGAGAACGTCGCGCCGTTGACGAAGAAGAGCGTCGCCGCGGCCAGTGCCGCGTGGGTGGCCCGCGGTGCAGGTGCGCCGGCCGTGGGGGGTGCGTCGCTCACGTCGGGCGAGCCTACGTCGCAGGGTGCGCCGGCTCCGCGTGGTCCGACGACACGGCGTGCGCCGTTCGCCGTCGCCTACCCTCCTCGGCATGACCTCCGCACCTGTCACCCTCGAAGCGCGCGACGGCGTGCTCGTCGCCCACCTCGACGACGGCAAGGCGAACGCCCTGTCGAGCGTGATGATCCGGGCGATCCACGAGGCGATCGACGCCGCCGAGGGCGACTCGTCCGTGTCGGCGCTGGTGCTGCACGGCCGGCCGGGCAAGTTCTGCGCGGGGTTCGACCTCGAGGTGATGCGTGGCGGCGACCTCGCGGCCGTGGTGGGGCTCGTGAGCGACGGCGGCGAGCTGGTGCAGCGGCTGTACGGCGCGTCGGTGCCCGTGGTGGCCGCGTGCACCGGGCACGCCCTCGCCGCGGGCGCGCTGCTGCTGCTCGGCTGCGACCTGCGGATCGGCGCCGACGTCGACTGCAAGATCGGCCTCAACGAGGTCGCCATCGGCATGGTGCTGCCGGCCTGGGCCATCACGATCTCGGAGGAACGGCTCGACGGCCGTCACCTGCAGCGGGCCGTGGCGCTCGCGGAGGTCACCGACGGCCGTGGTGCGATCGACGCGGGCTTCCTCGACCGCGTGGTCGCCGCCGACGAGGTGCTGGACGCCGCCGTCGCCGCCGCGGCCGGCCTGGCGTCGTTGCACCGCCGGGCCTACGCCGGCACCGTGCGGGCGCTGCGCGGCGGCACCCTGGATCGCATGGCCGCGCAGATCGCCGACGACCGGGCCGCCGGCAACGTCCCGTCGGTCTGACAGCGGCGAGGGTGCCGGAGGGTGCCGTCGGTGGCGTCGGCGTGAACCCCCCGCTCGTTCCCGGAGATGTGCGTGTTCATCCGGTACATGGTCCCGTCGATGAACTTCTCGGAGCGGCTCGACATGCTCGGCGGCATGTACCAGGGCGCCCCGCCGGAGATCTTCGAGATGTTCCGTGCCGCCGCCGAGGCGTGCCTCCCCGCCGACGAGTACCGGGCCGTCGCGACCGCCGCCGGCTTCGCCTGACGCCGGTCGTCGTCGGTCAGCGCTGGCCGGGGGTCATGTAGAACCACACGGGGAACGGAGCGCCGGCGTCGCGGATCGCGGCCCGTGCTCGCAGCACGAGCGCGCCAGCCTCGGTGCGGTCGAAGAACCAGTCCTCGACGGCGCGGGCGCCGGCGGCGGGTCCGTCGACCAGCTCGAGCGCGGCCTCCTCGTAGTACGTGCGGATGTCGTGGCACACCGCCGTGGTGTTGCCGCCCGGCAGGCCGGCCTCCTTCCACGTGGCACCTTCGGCGATCGCGTGGAGCACGGCGAGCGCGCCGGGCACGCCGTCGGCGTCCACGACTCGGCCGACCGAACTCACACCGCGGCGGGCGAGCGCGCGGTCGTAGGCCTTGCGCAGGCCCCGCGCCTCGTCGACCGCCGGGGGCAGCGACGGGTCGAACCGGGGCGGCAGGGTGCAGGCGAGCGGCGTGTCGTCGGCCTCGATCACCGTCGGGTGGTCCACGAGCACGGGGCCGCTCGGCTCGTCGAGCAGCGCGAAGGCGCGTGCCAGCACGTCGTGCTGGAACTCGGGGTCGCCGGGGACACCGAGGGGACGACCGAGCGGGAACTCGCAGTGCAGCGCACGCGGGGGAGCGGCCTTGGCGGCCATCTCCCGCACGGAGGACAGGACGACGGTGGCGATGCCGGCGGCTTCGAGGACGTGGGCGAGCACACTCACGGTGCGCGTGCAGAGGGGTCAAACGGGGGTGAGGATCGCCACGTCGACACCGTCGGCGCGCAGCGCGGCGGCCGCAGCGGGGCCGGTGTCGAGCCGGATGGTGGCCACGTCGTCGGGTTGGTTGCCGGCGAACGACACGTGCCGCGGCGCGACGCGGCCGATCACGCCTCGCGCGGCGAGCTCCTCCAGGCGGTCGATCGGGTAGACGACGTTCAGGTCGAGGGCCACCCCGACGCGGTCGAAGTTGGGGCTCCAGTGCCCGAGCACCAGATCACGGCGGTCGCGGGCCACGAAGCGGTATCCCGCGTCACCGGCGCCGAACGCCTCGTCGCCCTGGGCGTAGAGCGCGGCCGAGGTGACGATCGCGACCGTGGACTCCGAGAGCGGCCTCGGGGTCACCCACGCCGGATTCGGGAACTCCGGTGCCGGCAGTGTCGCCGCATGTGCCCGCATCGCCTGATCGCCGTTCATGTGCCCCTCCCGTCGCGTCCGCAGCGTCGTGCCGACCTCGCCGCATCGTAGGCAGCCCGGACGCCCGTCCCAGCGGTCCGTGGGTGGGGCTGACGAACCGGCCCTCCAGCGGCGATGATGGGGCGGTGCGGAACGAGTTCGACGCCTGGTCGACCCTGTTCACGGCGATGGTGCTCCAGGCGATGCCGTTCCTGGTCCTCGGCGTGGTGCTGTCGGCGCTCGTCGGTGTGCTGGTGCCGACGCGCGTGTGGGACTGGGTGCTGCGTCGGCGACCGGTCGTGGCCGTTCCCGCGGCCGCCGCGTGCGGGGCGCTGGTGCCCGGGTGCGAGTGCACCACCGTGCCGCTCGCGGGCCGGCTCACGGATCGTGGCGTGTCGTTCGCCGCGGCCATGTCGTTCGCGCTGGCGTCGCCGGCGCTGAACCCGATCGTGCTGCTGGCGACGGCGGCCGCCTTCGCCGGGTCCCCGGAGATGGTGCTCGCCCGGTTCGTCGCGTCGTTCCTGGCCGTGCTCGTGGTGGGCGCGTACCTCACCGCCAGCGGCATGCAGCCGCCCTATCGGAGCGGCCATGCCCACGTGGAGGGAGGCGGGGTGCTGCGACGGCTGTCGGGTTCGGCCCAGCACGACCTCGCCCACACCGCCGGGCTCGTCGTGCTCGGCGCGGCGATCGCCGCGTCGCTGCGGGTGCTGCTGCCGGACGGCGTGCTGCCGAGCCTGGCCGACGACCTGCCGGTCGCCGTGGCCACGATGGCGGTGCTCGCGGTGGTGATGGCGCTGTGCTCGGAGTCGGACGCCTTCGTGGCGGCCACGTTCGTGCTGTTCCCGTCGACGGCCGTGCTCACCTTCATGGTGGTCGGGCCGCTCGTCGACATCCGACTGCTGCTCATGTACCGCTCCGCGTTCGGCACCCGCGCGGCGGCCGCGATCGGTTCGTTCGCGATGATCGGCGCCGTGACGTCGAGCCTGGTGGTGGGGAGCCTGCTGCTGTGACCGACCTGCACGAGCACGACCACGCGCACGACCACGCGCACGACGACGGTGGCAGCCGTGCGGCGTTCGTGCGCCGATCGCTCACCGGCGCGCTGCTCACCGCGATCGGCGGGTCGATGATGGTCGTCGCGCTCACCGGCGACAGCAGCTTCTACGTCCGCGAGTTCATGGACCTGCCGCTGATCGTGACCGGTGGCCTCGTCGTCCTGCTCGGTGTCGCGGCGATCGCCGGGGTGGTGGTCCCCGCCCACGCGCCACGGTCGCTCGTGCTCGTCGGCGTCGCGGCGATCGTGATCCTGGTGGTGCGGCCCGGTCCGCTGTCGGTGGACGCCGGCCTGCGCTACGACGTGGTCTCGGGCGAACGGGTGCAGGCGTCGTTCGAGATCCCTCCCGAGTCGCTCGTCGGGGTGGACGCCGACCCAGCGGAGATCCGCGCACGCGCCGTGGAGTTGCACGCGGCACAGATCCACTTCGCGGTCGACCAGCTGCCGGACCAGTTCCAGGAGGTCGCGATCCGCATGGTCGGCCAGTTCGACGTCGACGAGGACGGTGACGCATCCCTCGTGCGGTTCCGCATCATGTGCTGTGCGGCCGACGCCGTGCGGCTCACCACCCCGCTCGGGCTCGACCGGGTCGCCGAGGGGCCCACGACCTTCGAACGTGGCACGTGGGTGGAGCTGTGGGGCCAGTGGGACGGCGACGTGGAGGACCCCCTGATCGAGGTGTCCGCGATCCGCGAGATCACCGCGCCGGAGCGGCCGTACCTCACGCTGGGCGACCTCTGACCCGGACCGAGCGTGCCGTGACGCGCGCCCGCAGCCTCCGCCACCAGCGGTGGAGCGAGTTCTGACGGCACGTTGATCCGAACCTGATCCGCCTCCGTCACCGTCGGCGACCGTGGTGGTCCACTTCGGGTCATTCCCCGCACGAGTCTTCGGCGACCCGACACCCCGTCGTAATCTGGCGCCCGCCGCGCGGGGCGGCGGTCCAGGAAGGACGGAAGCGTGACCGGGTCGGGGCTGGCCCAGCCGCAACCGCCGACGAGCCGGGACGGCGAGTCGGGCAGGTTCGAGACGAGTGTGACGGAGATCGCGAGGACGGCGGAGGCGCTCAGCGCTGCGCCGGACCCGTTGGCGTTCCAGCGGATCGCTTCGGCCGAGCTCCAGCGGCTCCAGGAGCTCTCGGGTGCCCGATCCGTCCACCTGATCGTGGCGTGGGGCGCCCGCGTCGAACAGCGGGTCCTGCTGCACGGCCCGGCCGAGACGCACGACGATCGCCGGATGCTGGCCGGGTTGCTCGCGACGCCGTCGTGGCACGAGCTGGTGCCCGACGGCACCGTGGCCTCGTTCGCCCCGTCCGATGTGCCGCCTGCGGTGTCGTCCGTGCTCGCCGACCGCGGTGTGGCGACGGTCTGGGTGGTCGGTGGCGCCCGCTCGATGCCGGGCACCAGCCACGCCGTGTTCGTCTTCGCCGACGACGTCGAGCCACTCTCCGAGCTGGAGGCGGCGTCGTTGCGGATCCGCTGCAGCGTGCTCATCTCCCGCGCGATCGTCCGGCTCGCCGGCTTCGAGTGGGACCAGCTCGCGTCGGACCCCGACGATGAGCGATCGTCGTACTCGTTCGCGACGGACCACGAGGGGTTGCTGCTGCGGTGGCCGTTCCCGCTCGTCGGCGTCGACCGACGGCTCGAGATGCAGGTCGACGCGGACGATCGCCGGCCGCTGCTGGCCGCGGTCGACGCCCTGCTCGCCGGCTCGATGGCGTCGTACGAGGTCGTGGTCCATCACGCCGACGGTCATCCGTCGCATCCGATGCGGCTCATGATGCGGCGTGCCCGCACCGGTGGCATCGACGGCATCGTGCTGCCGCCCGACCTGCCGGTGGCCGCGCTCCCGAACCACCTGCTCGAGCGGCTCACCCAGCGCGAGCAGGACGTGGTGCGGCTCATCGCCGAGGGGCTCCGCGTCCGGCAGGTGGGGGAGCGGCTGTTCCTCAGCCAGCACACCGTGCGCAACCACCTGAAGAGCGTGTTCGCGAAGCTGTCGGTGTCGTCGCAGGCCGATCTCATCTCGCTCGTGAACGACCCGAGGTCGGTCGTCGTCGCGGCCGACTGAGTCCGCTCGTGTCGGTCGATCCCGATCGATCCCGGTCGATCCCGGTCGATCCCGGTCGATCGTCCCGACCTCCGCGAGACTCCACCCCGCCGTCGCACCGGGCGACGAGGACGTGAGGAGCAGACGTGGCGTACGAGACGATCGACTGGGCCGTCGACGAGGGGATCCTGACGATCACGCTCGCCCGGCCCGAGCACCTCAACGCCTTCACGGTGCAGATGGCCGACGAGCTGGTCGACGCGTTCGAGCGGGCGAGCCGGGACGACCAGGTCCGTGCCGTGGTGGTGACCGGGTCGGGACGGGCGTTCTGCGCGGGCATGGACCTCACCGTCGAGGGCAACGTCTTCGGTCTCGACGAGACCCTGCGCCCGACGATGGACGACATGACCGAGCGGCTCGACGACCCGGCGGTGGTGCGCGGCGTGCGCGACACCGGTGGCCGGGTGTCGCTCGCGATCTTCGCCTGCACGAAGCCGGTGATCGCCGCGATCAACGGCGCAGCCGTCGGCATCGGCGCCACGATGACGCTGCCGATGGACGTGCGGATCGCGTCGGAACACGCCCGCATCGGCTTCGTGTTCGGCCGCATCGGCATCACCCCGGAGGCGTGCTCCACCTGGTTCCTGCCGCGCCTCGTCGGCATGTCGCAGGCACTCGAGTGGCTGTACACCGCGGACGTGCTCACGGCCGCCGAGGCGCACCAGGGCGGCCTCGTCCGCTCGGTCGTCCCCGCCGACGAGCTGCTCCCGACGGCGTACGCGCTCGCCAGGAGATTCGTCGACCAGCGGTCGCCGGTCGCCGTCGCGATGACGCGTCAGATGCTCTACCGCAACGCCGGCGCCACCCATCCGCTCGCGGCGCACCAGGTGGACTCGCTCTCGATGTTCTACACGAGCATCGGCGACGGCAAGGAGGGCGTGCAGGCGTTCCGGGAGAAGCGTCCGCCGTCGTTCACCGGGCGGGCCTCGGAGATGCCGCCGTTCTACGACGACTGGGCCACCTGAGCGCCGGACGGTTGGAGCGGGTGACGGGAATCGAACCCGCATCATCAGCTTGGAAGGCTGAGGTTCTGGCCATTGAACTACACCCGCGAGGTGCCGGGAGAGGCTATCGCCCCGGTCGCCGTCGCTCCTCGCTCACCGTTCTCCGAGCAGCACGGTGATGGCTGGACCGAGAGGGGATCCCATCTGCGCCTGGAGCCGGGTCGTCCGCGTCCGTCGTGCGTAGGGTGTGCATCGATGGGAGCCGATCGACTGACGTTCATCTACGACGCCGACGGCACGTTGTTCGGTGAGATCGCCTACCTGGTGCGGTCGCGGTTCAAGGGCGAGCACTGCTCGCTGTGCGACATCACCCACACCTGGCACGGCAAGCGCAGCGAGTTCACCTCCGTCGAGGCGCGCCTGAACCTGCCCATCGAGTACCTCCACCGCAACGATCTCGACGAGACCACCGGCGCCGCGTACGCGTCGGTCAGCGACGCCCTGCCCACGGTGCTGGCCCACGTCGGTGACCGCTGGGTCGTGGCGCTCGGACCCGAACAGCTCGAGGCCTGCAAGGGCGACGTGCGGGCGTTCGAGCACGCCGTGCGCACGGCGCTCGACGCCATCCCGTACTGATCTGCGGTCGGGCGCGCCGTGACGGAACTGCACCTCGACGACCTCACGCTCTGGTACGAGCGGCTCGGCGAACCGACCGCGCCCCGACTGCTCGTGTTCAACGGCTCGGGAGCGACGATCGAGGGATCCCGTCCGCTGCTCGACCGCCTGGCACGCTCGTTCCAGGTGCTCGTGCACGACCAGCGGTGCCTCGGTCGCACGAGCGTGCCCGACGAGCAGCCCACGATGGTCGACTACGCGTCGGACGCGGCGGTGCTGCTCGACCACGTCGGCTGGGAGCGCACCGCGGTGTTCGGCATCAGCTTCGGCGGGATGGTGGCGCAGGAGTTCGCCGTCACCCACCCCGGGCGGATCACCCGACTGGCGCTGCTCTGCACGTCGGCGGGCGGCCCGGGAGGGTCGAGCTACCCGCTGCACACCCTCGCCGACCTGGAGGCCGACGAGCGCGAGCGGGTGTCGGTGCAGATCGTCGACACCCGGTACGACGACGCCTTCCTCGCCTCGAGCCCGCTCGACCGCGCGATCGTCGACACCATGCGCCGCCGTCCCGCCGCCGCGAAGACCGCCGAGCAGCTGCGCGGCGAGGCGATGCAGTTCGAGGCCCGCCGCCACCACGACGTGTGGGACCGGCTGCCGCGCATCACCTGCCCGACGCTCGTGGCGTGCGGTGCGTTCGACGGGATCGCGCCGCCGGGCAACAGCGAGGCGATCGCGTCGCGGATCCCCGGCGCGGAGTTGCGGACGTACGAGGGCGGTCACCTCTTCGTGTACCAGGACCGGCGGGCGTTCCCCGACATCGAGTCGTTCCTCGCCGCACCGGCAGCGCCGCCGCGGAACGGGTCCTAGGATCACCGCGGCGGCGGTGAGCGCGTCACCGCGGAGAGGTGGAGGTATGGGACCGGTGGAGATCGCAGCGATCGTCGGAGTCGTCCTGTTGGTGATCCTGGTGCTGTCGTCGGTGAAGACCGTCGCGCAGGGCACGGTCGCCGTCACCACGATCTTCGGCAAGTACCGGTCGATCCGTCGCCCCGGGCTCAACTTCCTGATCCCGTTCGTGGAGAAGATCTTCCGCCGGATCAGCACCCAGAACCGCGCCGTCGAACTGCAGTTCCAGGCGATCACGCAGGACCAGGCGAACGTCTACTTCACGGCCATGCTCGTCTACTCCACGCTCGACGAGGCCGAGACCACGATCAAGAACGTCGCGTTCAAGTTCGTCAGCGAGAAGGACTTCCTCACCGCGATGGTGCGCAGCGTCGAGGGCAGCACCCGCGGCTTCGTCGCCACGATGCGCCAGGCAGAGATCCTCGGACTCCGCGGCGAGATCGTCCAGGAGGTGAAGGAGAACCTCGACGCCACGGTCGAGACGTGGGGCTATCACATCATCGACCTCCAGCTGAACGACATCACCTTCGACCAGGCGATCACCACCTCGATGGCGCAGGTCGTCGCGTCGAACAACCTCAAGGCCGCCGCCACCAACGAGGGCGACGCGCTCCTCATCCGCCGCACCAAGGAGGCCGAGGCCGAGGGCACGGCGATCCGCATCGCCGCCGAGGCCGAGCGCACCGCGGCCCAGCTCCGCGGTCAGGGTGTGGCGCTGTTCCGCGAGGAGGTCGGGCGTGGCCTCACCCAGGCGGCCCGGGAGATGGAGGCGGCGAACGTCGACTCGTCGCTCATCCTGTTCTCGATCTGGACCGAGAGCATCCGGAACATGGCCGAGAACGGCAAGGGCAACGTGCTCTTCCTCGACGGCTCGCCGGAGGGGATGGAGCGCACGATGCGCAACCTGATGGCGATGTCGCAGCTCGACGTGGCGCGCGACCAGGGCTGGGGCGCTCCGAAGCCGCCGAACGCGCCGCGCTGACGCGCCGATGCTCGGGTCGCCGCGACCGCGCCGGCCGTCGATCCGTCCGCACGGATCGTCACCCGTCTCGCCGGCCTGACATCCTCGGGCACCATGACGCGACCGTTCCGATTCGGGTGGCAGGCCTACAACGCGACGAGTGCAGCCGACTGGCGCGAGAAGGCCCGGCGGGCCGAGGACCTCGGCTACTCGTCGTTCATGCTCGCGGACCACTACATCGGACCCGGTCCGGCGCTGGAGGCCACGCACCACCCGGTGCAGGGCATCGCCGCGGTGCCGGCGATCGCCGTCGCCGCCGAGGCCACGTCCACGATCCGTGTGGGTGCTCGCGTGATGTGCATCGACTACCGCAACCCGGCGGTGCTCGTGAAGGAGATGGCGACGCTCGACTTCTTCAGCGAGGGCCGGCTCGAGTTCGGGCTGGGTGCGGGTTGGTTGCAGGGCGAGTACGAGGCGATGGGCGTGCACTGGGACCCGGCGGGGGTCCGTGTCGACCGCCTCGCCGACGTGGTGCGGATGGCCAAGCTGCTCATGGCCGACGGGGTGGTGGAGTTCGAGGGTGCCGAGCGCACCGGTGTGCGCGCCGTCGGGTTCGAGGGTCTGCCCAAGCCGGTGCAGCAGCCGCACCCGCCGATCATGATCGGTGGTGGCTCGAAGCGCGTGCTGTCGCTCGCGGCGCGCGAGGCCCAGATCGTGAGCTTCAACTTCGACAACTCCTCCGGCAAGATCGGCCCCGGCGTGCCGACGTCGGACGCCGACGCGACCGACCAGAAGGTGGACTGGGTGCGCGACGCCGCCGGCGACCGCTTCGACGAGCTCGAGCTCGAGATCGGCGCCTACTTCACCTTCGTCACCGACCACGGGCAGGCGACGGCCGAGGCGATGGCGCCCCGCATGGGGCTGTCGGTGGAGCAGATGCTCAGCCACCCGCACGCGCTGATCGGTTCGGTCGACACGATCTGCGACGAGCTCGAGCGGCGACGCGAGCGGTACGGCATCTCGTACGTCACCGTCGGTGACAGCGTGGGCGACGCCTTCGCTCCCGTGGTGGCGCGCCTCGCCGGACGCTGAACCGAGACAGGCGGTCGACGGGCCCGGACCGGGCCGTCGGGTCGGGTGGTCAGCGCGACAGGAACAGGCGCACGTTGCGGTCCAGCCGCGAACCGGCCATCGCGTTGCGGATGGTGGAGCCGCCGGAGCGCTCGGCGAGGGCACGGTGCCACCACGCGAGCGACCCCTCGGGCGCCGTGTGCGCGTGCACCGTCGTGCGGATCTCCACCGAGCCCCCGGGATGTCGCACGAGCCGGATCGAGCGCCGCTCGCTCGGCCAGTCGATGATCGAGGCGGTGGTGATCTCCCAGAAGCCGCCCGCAGCGCCGGCCCGCGGCGTGATCCGGTGCACGTGCCGGTGGCCGGTGAGCCAGAGCACCACGCACGGATGGCGGTGCACGACCTCGAGCATCGGCGCGGCGAGCACGCGGTCGGGATCGGCGCCACGCTCGTTCACCAGCGTGTCCGGCCCGTGGTGACTGGCGAGCACCACGAGCCGGCCGTGGCGGTCGGCCTCGTCGAGCTGCTCCTCGAGCCAGCGGAGCTGGAAGCGCCCGACGCTGCCCTGGTAGTCGGCGTGGGGGTGGTTGGTGTCGAGCAGCACGAGGGTCACCTCGCCCAGGCGCACCACCGTGTCGGCACGGCCGGTGGGTGTGGTGCCGCTCCACCCGAGCGCGCCCGCCATCGCGTGCGCGGCGATCCACTCGGTGAGGTCGGTCGGGCGGCGGTCGGGGTCGGGTTCGACGGACCGCTCCCCGGCGCCGAGGAACGCCTCGGGACGGTCGACGAACAGGGTGAGCGGATCGTCCGGCACGAACCCGGGTGGCGGAAGGAACGCCTTGCGGCCACCGGTCGCCACGCTCGCGAGGGTGTCGTTCACCAGCGAGGTGCCCTGGCAGAACAGGTCGTGGTTGCCGGGCAGGCTGGTCCACGGCACGCCGACGCCGGCCGACGTGAGCGGCGCCTCGGTGCGTGCCACGAGGTCGTCGACCACGGGGTAGCCGCGCGGCTTCCACAGGTCGTCGACCGAGGCGTCGGGGCTCCAGTAGGGCCAGGGTGCGTCGCCGAGCAGGTGGAGGTGGTCGCGTGCGTCCTGCGGGCCGCCGGTCGCCGGCAGCTGCGCCGTGCCGCCGGCGACGAGGGCGAGGTACACGTCGAGTTCGTTGCGCTGGGCGTTGTCGATGTTGTCGCCGGTGCTGATCAGCAGGTCGGCCGAGCCGTCGGCGCGGATCTCGTCGACGTGCTGTGCCAGCGCCCACGGCACCAGGCTCTCCTGGGGGCGGTGCATGTGGAGCAGCGGGCGCCAGCGAGGGTCGGCAGCGAGCGTCTCGATCCACTCGAAGCGCATCGGCGAGGCGGCGTCGAGGACGTGGAGGTCGCTCACATGTCCGATCCGCAGCACGACCTCACCCGTCGTGCCGGGCTCGGGAGCGAGGTCGGTCCGTGCCTCCAGGTCCGGGTGATCGTCCATGGCGCCCCAGTGTGGCCGCGAGCCGATCGGTAGCCTCGACACATGAGCGTCGCACCGCCGCTGTTCACCTTCGACGACAGCTTCGCCCGCGAGCTGGAGGGCCTGTACGACCCGTGGCAGGCAGCTCCGGCTCCCGCCCCCGACCTGCTCGTGCTCAACGGTCCGCTCGCCGCCGAGCTCGGGCTCGACGCCGACCAGCTCGCCGATGCCGCCGGCGTGCAGGTGCTGGTCGGCAACGCCGTCGCCGAAGGATCCGTGCCGATCGCGATGGCCTACTCGGGTCATCAGTTCGGCAACTACTCACCGCGCCTCGGCGACGGCCGGGCGCTGCTCCTGGGCGAGCACGTCACCCCCGACGGGCGTCGGGTCGACGTGCACCTCAAGGGATCTGGCCGCACCCGGTTCGCCCGCGGTGGCGACGGCAAGGCCGCGGTCGGGCCGATGCTGCGCGAGTACGTGATCGGTGAGGCGATGTACGCACTCGGCATCCCCACCACCCGTGCGCTGGCGGTGCTCGCGACGGGGGAGCGGATCATGCGCGACCGCGGGCCGGTGCCCGGGGCGGTGCTGGTGCGCGTTGCGTCCAGCCACCTGCGGGTCGGCACCTTCCAGTACGCGGCGTCCACGGGTGATCGCGACCTGCTCCGCCGCCTGGCCGACCACGCCATCGCCCGACACCACCCGTCGGCGGCAGAGGCGCCGAACACGGCGCTCGCGCTCTACGAGCGGGTGATCGCCGTCCAGGCCGAGTTGGTGGCGCGCTGGATGCACGTCGGATTCGTGCACGGCGTGATGAACACCGACAACACCACGATCTCCGGCGAGACCATCGACTACGGGCCCTGCGCGTTCATGGACCGGTTCGACCCGGCGACGGTGTTCAGCTCGATCGACCACGGCGGCCGCTACGCCTACGGCAACCAGCCCCGTGTCCTGCAGTGGAACCTGGCCCGCCTCGCCGAGGCGCTGCTGCCGCTGCTGTCCGACCACACCGACACGGCCGTCGCGATGGCCACCGAGGCGTTGCAGGGGTTCGGTCCGCAGTACGAGACGCACTGGCACGACGGAATGCACCGCAAGCTCGGCCTCCACCGGGCCGACGGGTCCGACGCCGACGTCGCCCGGCTCGACGCGTTCGTGCAGGCCGTGCCCGAGCTGCTGCGTGCGCAGCGGGTGGACCACACCCTGTTCTTCCGGCGGCTGTCGCACGTGCTGCGCGGTGACAGCGGGCCGGCGCGGTCGCTGTTCGCCGACCCGGGCGCGTTCGACGCGTGGGCCGAGTCGTGGCTCGCTCTCCTGCCGGTGGAGCGCGCCGCGTGCGAGGCGCTCGCCGACGAGCTCGACCTGGTGAACCCGCTGTACGTGCCGCGCAACCACCTGGTGGAGGCCGCGCTCGACGCGGCGGTGGCCGGCGACCTCGCCCCGGTGCGCCGGCTCGTCGAGGCCGTGTCGCAGCCCTTCGACGAGCGTCCCGGCTTGGAGGCGTACACCGAACCCGCTCCCGACCACGGCGCGCCGTACGTCACCTACTGCGGCACCTGACCCGACCACCGGCCCGTCGCGGGCCCATGATCGGTTCGCAGCGGCCAGGTCGGATGGCGGCCGGTGGCGGCTCAGTGGCCGGCGTGGGCGTGCTGGGGGCGGGCGGGCAGCAGCAACGCTGCCATCAGGGCGCCCACCAGCGTGACGCCGGCGGCGACGAGGCAACCCGCCTGCAGGCCGTCCATGAACGACGCGATCGCACCGTCGGCGAGTGCAGCGGCGGTCTCGGGTCCGACCTGCGCCGCAGCGCCCTCCGAGACGCCGAGCGCGAGCCCCACGCCGTCCTTCGCCTGCTCGAGCAACTCGGCCGGCACCTGCCCCCACGCCGGACGGTCGCCGAGGGCGGTGGCGTACACGGAGGCGAACACGCTGCCGATGACGGCGACGCCGAGGGTGCCGCCGACCTCGCGGGTGGCGTCGTTGACGGCCGAGCCCTGGCCGGCCTTGTGTGGCGGCACCGCACCCATGATCGCTTCGGTGGCCGGAGCGCTCGTGCACCCGAGTCCGAGGCCGAGGAAGATCATCTGGCCGATGATCTCGACGTACGGCGTCGACGGGCTGGCCGTCGACACCCAGGCGAAGGCGATCGACATCGACAGCAACCCCGAGGCGACCACGGCCTTGTTGCCGAAGCGCACGGCGAGGCGCGTGCCGAGGATCGAGGCGACGGCGATCGAGACGGCGACCGGGATCACGCGCAGGCCCGACTCGAACGGTGAGTAACCGAGGACGAACTGGAAGTACTGCGTGATGAGGAAGATGAAGCCGAACAGGGCGAAGAAGGCGAACGTCACCGAACCCGACGCCGCGGTGAACCGCGGGTTGGCGAACAGTGAGACGTCGAGCATCGGTTGGTCGCGGCGCAGCTCCCAGGCGACGAAGGCGACGCCGACCACGAGGGCGACGGCGAACAGCGAGAGCGTGCCCGAGCCGAGCCAGCCCCACTCCGGACCCTGGATGATCGCGGTGACGAGCGCGGCGAGCGCCACGATCGACAGGCCGAGGCCACCGAGGTCGAGCGGCGGCGCGTCGGGGTCGGACGACTGCGGCACCCGCCAGGCGGCGAAGGCGAAGGCGACGACGGCGATCGGGACCACGACCGCGAACACCCAGCGCCACGAGCCCTGCTCGATCACCCAGCCGCCGATGATCGGTGCCGAGGCGACGCCGAGACCGGTCATCGCACCCCACAGGCCGATCGCCTTCGCCCGCTCGGCGCGGTCGGTGAAGACGTTGGTGATGATCGACAGCGTGGCGGGGAAGACGAGCGCCGCGCCGACGCCCATCACGGCGCGCATCGCCATCAGGCCCTCGGGCGAGTTCATCGTGGTCGCCGCGAGGTTGCCGAACGCGAAGACCGCGAGCCCGAGCAGCAGCATCGTCTTGCGGCCGAACCGATCGCCGAGGCTGCCGCCGACGAGGACGAGCGAGGCGAAGGCGAGGTTGTAGGCGTCGACGATCCACTTGAGCTCGGTGGTGGTGGCATCGAGCTCGCGCACGAGCGTCGGGAGCGCGACGTTCACGATCGAGGTGTCGACGAGGACGGCGTAGGTGGCGACGCACACGACCGCCAGCACGAGCCAGCGTGCGGGATCGGGTGTGACGGACGAGTCGGTGGCCTCGACGGGGGAGGTGGTGGTCATCGCTTCTCCTTCGTGTTAGCGCGGTACGTTAATCAATTAACACAGCGACGCAACCGGTATCCTGGCGGTGTGACGTCCGACCGCTCCGCCACCCGCACGCGGACCCGTGCCCGGTCGGCTCGTGGCGAGGGTGGCCGTGTGCGTGACGAGCTGGTCCAGGCCGCCGAGGAGCTGCTGGCCGAGCGTGGCTCGGCCGAGCAGGTGCCCGTCGCGGAGATCGTTCGCCGCGTGGGTGTCACCGCACCGGTGCTGTACCAGCACTTCGCGGACAAGGACGCGCTGTTCGTGGCGGTGCACGCCCGGCGTATGGACGACTTCCGCGACGCGCTGCGCCGCTCCGGCCGACGAACGACGTCGCCGCTCGAATCGCTCGAGCGACGTGGTCGCGCGTACATCCGCTACGCGACCACGAAGCCCGACACGTACGTGGCACTGTTCATGACCCCGAAGTCGCTGCCGGACGAGTTCTTCGACGACCCGTCGATGCGGGCGCTGACCGCGTTCGACGACCTGGTGGGCAACATCCGTGCGTGCATCGACTCCGGCGAGATCCCCGCGGCCGATCCCGAGGTGCTCGCCCGCGTGGTGTGGGCCCAGGTGCACGGCCTGGCCTCGTTGCTCATCACCATGCCGGAGATCGCACGCACGGCAGCTGAACGTTCGGCGCTCGTCGAGCGCCTCGTGGCAGCGATCACCGCCGGCCTCGTCGCAGGCACCCCGGCCTCGCGCTGATCCTGTCGCCGCGCCCGCTCGTCGCGACATCGTGGGAGACTGGCCACGTGGGAACGGACGATCACCCGACGGAGTTGCCCTCCGGTCAGGTGACGTTCCTGTTCACGGACATCCAGGGCTCGACGAAGCGGTGGGAGGCCGACCCGGACGCGATGCGGCTGGCGCTCGCGAACCACGACGCGGTGCTGGTGTCGGCGGTCGAGTCGAACGGCGGCCGGCTGTTCAAGCACACCGGTGACGGCATGGTGGCCGCCTTCGCCTCGGCGCTGGGCGCCGTGCGGGCCGCGGTCGACGCCCAGCGACAACTCGAGCTCCCCGTCCGGATGGGTCTCGCGACCGGCGAGGCGCACGCGGAGGGCAACGACTACTTCGGACCACCCCTCAACCGCGCGGCCCGGGTGATGGCGGCCGGCCACGGCGGACAGATCCTCGTCGCCGCGTCGACCGCCGTCCTCGTCGGGGGGATCGACGGCATCGAGCT
This sequence comes from Actinomycetota bacterium, assembly GCA_009704985.1. Classification (GTDB taxonomy): domain Bacteria; phylum Actinomycetota; class Acidimicrobiia; order Acidimicrobiales; family Ilumatobacteraceae; genus VFMC01. The sequence goes on from WLDE01000007.1 coordinate 25,981, forward strand.
GATCGACCTCGGGTCCCGCAGATTGCGCGACCTCTCCGAGCCGTTGCAGATCTACCAGGTCGGCGCGGCCGACCTGGGGCGCGACTTCCCACCGCTGCGCACGGTCGACACGGTGCCCGGCAACCTGCCGGCGCCGCCGACGAGCCTCATCGGCCGTGACGCGCAGGTCGACGAGTTGGTGGCGCTCGTCGGCGACCGCCGGCTCGTCACCCTCACCGGTGTCGGCGGGGTCGGCAAGACGCGCCTGTCGATCCGCCTCGCCGCCGAGCTGTCACTGCGCTTCCCGGACGGCGTGTGGCTCGTGGAGCTGGCGCCCGTCACGGATCCGGCCGCCGTGCCCGACACCGTGGCGACCGCGCTCGGGGTCACGCCGCTCGCCGGCATGACCGTGCTCGACAGCCTGGCGCTGGCACTGTCGGGCCGCCGCCTGCTGATCGTGCTCGACAACTGCGAGCACGTGATCGACGCAGCCGCCCGGGTGGTCGAAGCCGTCCTCGCTCGCACGTCCACCGTGAACGTCGTCGCGACGTCGCGAGAACCGCTCGGGGTCGCCGGTGAGCACACCTGGCCCGTACCGCCGTTGGACGTCGGCACCGGCGCTGGTTCGCCGGCGGTGTCGTTGTTCGTCGAGCGTGCGAAGGCGGCGACGCCCGACTTCTCGTTCGACCACCCGGGGACGATCGAGGCGGTCATGGAGATCTGCCGGCGTCTCGACGGCATCGCGCTCGCGATCGAGCTGGCGGCGGCCCGCATGGTGTCGCTGAGCGCGGAGGAGGTCCGCGACCGTCTGGGGGAGCGGTTCCGGCTCCTGTCGGGTGGTCGTCGCGGCCCGGAACGCCACCAGACGCTGTGGCAGGCGATCGCCTGGTCGTACGACCTGCTCAGCGATGACGAACGGAGCGTGCTCACCCGCTGCTCGGTGTTCGCCGACGGCTTCGACCTCCGCGGGCTGGCAGCCGTCCACGGTGTCGACGACGAGTTCGAGGTGCTCGACCTCGTCGAGGCGCTGGTCCGCCGGTCGTTGGTCGTCGTGGAGCGTCAGGCGGGGCACACCCGGTATCGCGTGCTCGAGACGATCCGCCAGTTCGGTGAGGAGCAGCTCGTCGCCTCCGGACGGATGGAGGCGACGCGCGACGCGCACGCTCGGTGGTTCCGGGAGCAGGTGGTACGTCGGTGGGCCGCCTGGGACGGTCCGGGTCAGCGGGCGGAGCTCGACTGGCTCGACGTCGAGTTCGCGAACCTCCGCAGCGCGTTCCGGTGGAGTGCCGACCGTGGTGACATCGCCGGCGCCACCACGGTTGCGGCGCACGTCGCCGTGATGATCTGGCCGCTGCAGCGCTTCGAACCGGTCGGCTGGTCGCTCGAGATCCTCGACCGCGCGGTCACCGCGAGGGTCGTGCACCTCCCACGCCTGTACGTCGCCGCGAGCCTGTGCCTCTACCTCGGGGAACCGGACCGGGCGGTGGGGTACGCCCGTGCCGCGACCGCGCTGCGGGACGACGAGCGGCTCGATCCGTTCGAGGACGGCTGGAGCGAGATGCTCGAGTCCCTGGCACACCTCTTCGGCGGCCGCATCGAGCGTCGCGTGGAGGTGTCGGCCGACCTCGCTCGACGCACCGGCTTCGCCCGGGTGGTGGGTCTCTGCGGGCTCACCTGGGCGCTGCCGGCCGTGGGTCGTGCCGACGAGGCGATGGCGATCGCCGACGAGACCGTCGACGCGGCCCGCCAGTTCGGCAACCCGTTCTGGATCGGATGGGCGCTCGGCGGCTACGGACGGGCCTTCGCCGAACGCGAGCCCCTCCGCGCGCTCGACGCCCTGCGCGAGGGGCTGGCGTACGCGAGGGATCACCGCCTCGGGTTCTGGCAGGCCAACCTCGCGCAGGACGCGGCGCGGCTGGAGGCGAGCCACGGCGAGCTCGACGACGCGCTCGACCTGTTCTCCGCCTCGATCGACTCGTTCCACCGTGCGGGCAACGTCGTGTTCCTCGCCGCGACACTCGCGTCGCTGGCGGTGTTCTTCGACCGCGTCGAGCAGCACGAGATCGCCGCCGTCGTGTACGGCGCGAGCAGTCGGCAGGCGAGCATCGGCCTGGTGCCGAACCTGGGGGACGCCGTCGCGCACCTCCGCTCGGTGCTCGGCGAGCACGACTTCGCCCGGCTCACCGCCGAGGGGATGGCGTTCGAGATCGCGGACGCCGTTCGCTACGCGCAGGCGCACATCCGGCGGATCGCCGACGGAGGTCTGCTCGCCGCCTCCTCGGACGACGCACCACTGGTGCCGTGACGCCGCTCGCGGGCGCACCGGCCGTACCCGGGCGCACCGGCCGGACGCGCTGATCGATGATGGTCGGGGCGGGGAGATTCGAACTCCCGACCCCCTGCTCCCAAAGCAGGTGCGCTACCGAACTGCGCCACGCCCCGAACGTCGGTCGATGCTACCGGGGTGGTCAGCTCGTCTTCAGCTGCCACTCGACCGAGAAGACGTCGGTGCCGGGCCGGCCGACGAACCGGCGGCCGCTCACGGCCGACGCGGTGAGGACCATCCAGTGGTGGCGGCCGTCGAGCCACGGACCCGGATCGGGCAGGCCGTGGGCGCCCGTCACGTGGCGGAGCGTGCCACGCACGATCACGCTCCAGGCCTCGCGCGCCACCTCGTCGACGTGATCGACCTCGAGCGAGGCCGGCCCCTCGGATCGCCCGACGATCGTCTGCGGACCGGTGCGCACCACGACCTGGCACGGATCGTCGGCGGCGAGGACGACGTAGTTGATCGGCAGCGCGACCGGGAAGCCGTGGTCGACCACGCACATCCGGCCGACCTGGCGCGACCGCAGCAGCGACAGGCTCTCCCAGGTGGGGAGCTCGAACCGTTCGGTGCTCATCGGGTCCTCCTCGTGTGGCGGTGATCGTGCGGCGGTGATCGTGCGGCGGTGATCGTGCGGCGGTGATCGTGTGGCGGTGTGGTCGTGTCGTGGCGGGGGAACACGACGGGTCCCGATCGTCGGGTGACGACCGGGACCCGTCGAGGTGTCGTGTGGTCAGACGCTCGTCACTCGGTGACGATGACGGCGGTCACCATGCCGAACATGCCGTCGTTGCTCTCGGCGTGGTTGAGGATGTGGCAGTGCCACGCCCACACGCCGACGTCGGTCGCCTTGTAGAGCACCGTGTAGCGCTCGCCGGGGGCGACGTTGACCGTGTCGCTGGGGATCGGTGTCTCCAGCGGGACGCCGTCCTTGGCGATGATCCACCCCATCGGTTGGTGCATGTGCATCGGGTGGGCCATCAGACCCTCGTTGTAGTAGTGCACCATCATCACCTCACCGAGACGCAGGGTGTACGGCTCGGTGGCCGGGAAGCTCTTGCCGTTGAGGCTCAAGCCGATCGTGCCGGCGTCGTTCAGCACCATGTTCACGGTCTTGGCGATCTCCGTGTACCCCTTGTCCTGCAGGTACTCGGGGATCGGCATCTCACCGATCGTGAAGGCGCCGAACAGGCCGTTGGGGATCTGGGTCTGGCCGTTGGTGTGCGAGTGGTAGATGCCGACGGCGGGCTCGAGCGCCTCGAACTCGTAGGTGAAGGTGCCGCCGGGCTCGATGACGTGCTGGGTGAAGGGCTCGACGCCGTCCATGTTCCACGGCACCCGGATGCCGTGGAAGTGCACGCTCGTGCCCTCGTCGAGCTGGTTGACCACGTTCATGCGGAACTTGTCGCCGACCTCGAGGTGGATCTGCGGGCCGGGCACGACGCCGTTGTAGGCCATCGCCTTCACGAACTTGCCGGGCTCGACCTCCCAGTCGACCTCGGAGACGGTGACGTCGTACACCTTGGTGCCGTCGGCGTCGATGGTGGGCTCCATGAGCTCGCCGCCCTTGCCCTGGGTCTCGGCCGGGAACAGCAGGTTGCGCTCGAGCATGTTGCGCTCCATGGTCTGCCAGTCCATCTCTCCACCGGCCATGCCGCCGTCGCCGCCCATGGCGTCGCCGACCATCAGCACCGCCTGCATGCCGCTCGCGGCGTGACCGGCGATCTCGCAGAGCATGTCGTACTGGCCGTCGGCGACGTTGCCGAGCTCGAGGGTCTCGGACTCGCCGGGCTGCAGGTCGGCGGTCTTCACGCCGAGCTGCGGGATCGACAGGTTGTGGACCATCGAGCCGACGTTCGTGACGTTGAGGATGATCTCACCGGCGGGGATCTCGCTCATGAGCGGCCCGATGGCCCACTCGGAGAGCTCGAGGTCGATGACGGTGGCGCCACTCGCTCCTCCGTCACCGCCCGCTCCGGAGGCATCGCTGTCGGTGTTGAGTCCGAAGATGGCGAGGAACAGGGCAGCGATCGCGACGACGAACGCTCCCCACCCGAGGACGGACCGGTCTGTTCTGCTCATAGTGCGGTCCATCATGCGGGTGGGCCGTTCCGGGCATTCAGGGCCACAAGACGGGACCACCCGGGACCTAGGTCCCGCGAGAACCTCCGGCGGGAACCGATCCCGCCCTCTCGACCACGTGGGGCACCCGGCCCGGGTGGACCGCGGAGCGCACCTCGGGTGTCACTGCGCCAGCGGCACCCACCACGAGAGCTCGGTGCCACGGTCGGGTCGCGGTGAGAGCGTGCAGCCGCCGCCGAGCAGCCGGGCGCGCTCGGCCATGTTGTGCAGGCCGTTGCCCGACGACGTGCCGAGCTCGGTGGGGACACCGCGCCCGTTGTCGAGGACGCGCAGCGTGAGCACGTCCGTCGCCACCAGCTCGACCTCGGCCTCCGTGGCACCGGCGTGCCGGGCGATGTTCGTGAGCGCCTCGCGGAGGCTCGCCAGCAGCTCGGTGCGGATCTCTGGGGTGATCGCCGTCTCGACGGGACCGTCCATGCGCACCCGCGGCGAGTAGCCGAGCACCCGCTTGGCCTGCGCGGTCACGGTGGCGAGCTCCTGGCCGAGCGAGCCCTCGCGGCCGGCCGACCCGAGCGTGAACACCGCGGTGCGGATCTCGCGGATGATCAGGTCGATCTCGTCGACCGACCGCTCGATGCGCTCGGAGACGTCGGACTGCGCCCGGATCGCGGTGGCCTGCAGCTCGAGGCCCAGACCGAACAGCCGCTGCAGCACGGTGTCGTGCAGGTCGCGAGCGATGCGCTCGCGCTCGCCGGCGAGGGTGAGCAGATCGCTGGTCGTCTTCAGCACGCTCTCGGCTCGGAGCCGCTCGGTGACGTCGCGCACGATCGCCACCACCCCGTCGCGGTCGCCGGCGCTGAGCGGCGAGAGGCTGATCTCGACGGGCACCTCCGACCCGTCCTTGCGCTGCAACGAGAGCTGCATGCCCGGACCCATCGGACGTGCCTGGTTGCCCTGGACGAAGCCCTTCCGCAGGGGTGCGTGCTTGTCGCGGGAGCGGGTCGGGACGAGCACGTCGATACTGGCGCCGACGAGTTCCTCGGCGCCGTACCCCGACATCTCGACGAGCCGTTCGTTGACCTCGCGGATCGTGCCGTCGCGGCTGCAGACGACGAGGCCGTCGGGCAACTCGTCGATCCAGCCGGCGAATTCGGTTCCCGCGTCTGCGTCGGAAACGGTGTTCGTGTCTGACGCATCGTGGGTCATCGCGGTCACCTTAGCGAGACCTCCGCCGATGTGGGGGCGTCGACCGTCCGGCGCTGCGACCTGCGCGCCGCGGCGGAGGACCGGCACCGTGGGACCCCGGAGCGGGGATCGGTGACCGAGTCGGGCGAACCGCCGAGCGCGATCGTCGTTTCCGACCATCGGTAGTGCCGAAGGTCCCTGGCTGGGGGTCGGTCGGCACGGCAGACTTGCCCCCGATGAGCGACGAACCCCGTGTCCGAGTGTTCCTGGTCGACGACCACGAGGTGGTCCGCCAGGGGGTCCGCGCGCTGATCGACGCGTCCGGCGACCTGGAGGTGGTGGGGGAGGCCGACTCGGTGGAGACCGGCCTGGCGCGCGTGTTGGCCGTCCAGCCCGACGTGGCGATCCTCGACGTCCGTCTGCCCGACGGCAACGGCGTCGAGCTGTGCCGCGAGATCCGCAGCCGGATGCCGCAGGTGAAGTGCCTGATGCTCACGTCGTACTCCGACGACGAGGCGCTGTTCGAGGCGATCATCGCCGGCGCCTCCGGCTACGTGCTCAAGCAGGTGCGCGGCACCGAGTTGCTCGCCGCGGTGCGACGTGTGGCCAACGGTGAGCACCTGCTCGACCCCGCCGTCACCGGTCGGGTGATGAAGCGGCTCAGCAACCCGTCGAGCGAGGACCGGCGGCTGGCGAGCCTCACGGCCCGCGAGCGCGAGGTGCTCGAACTGATCGGTCAGGGACTCACGAACCGTCAGATCGGCGAGAAGATGTTCCTCGCCGAGAAGACGGTGAAGAACTACGTGAGCGGTCTCCTCGCCAAGCTCGGCATGGAGCGCCGCACCGAGGCAGCGGTGTTCGTGGCGCGCCGCGAGCACGACCGCGCCCACCACGGCCTCGACTGAGGCGTCACGACGTCGAACCCGCGGCGGCTGCCTGACACTGCCTGCGGCGGGCGGACGATCCGGTGGCGTGAGCCGTCGCCGCGCCGCGTCCCGATCCGTCGTCCACCTCGCCACCCTCGTGACGGTCGCGTTGGCGATCGCTGCGTGCGGTGGTGGCGGCGACGACGCGAGCGAGGGCTCGGTCCCCACCGGCAGCAGCCTGCCCGCCGGGGAGACCGGCGGGACCGGTGGCGGAGCTGACGGGACCGAGACGGTGGCGCCCGCCGAGGACGACGGTCACCAGGGCGGTGCGGAGACGATCACGATCACGAAGGAGCAGTTCGACGAACTGCGGCTGCAGGTGCTCGAGCTGGAGGTGGAGGTCGACCGGCTCCAGGTGGCCGCCGGCCTCACGACCACCGGCGAGACCCGTGAGGCCACCGGCGAGGACGCCGGGGCCGAGGAGGATGCCGCCGACACCGAGGCGCCCGAGTGGTCCTACGACGACGTCGAACGTTGGGGCGAGCTGGCAGCGGAGTTCTCCGCCTGCGGTGAGGGCGACGAACAGTCCCCGGTCGATCTCGCCGGCGCCACCGGCATCGACCTGCCGAACGCCGTGATGCGCTACCAACCCGCGGACGCGACCATCATCGACCTCGGCCACACCGTGCAGGTGAACGTGCCCGAGGCCGGCACGCTCGAGCTCGACGGGACCACTTACCAGTTCACCCACCTGCACTTCCACTCGCCGAGCGAGCACACGGTCGCCGGCGACAGCTGGCCGATGGAGTGGCACCTCGTGCACCGCTCCGCCGACGGTGCGCTCGCCGTGGTCGCGGTGCTGGTGGAGGAGGGTCCCGCCTGGCCGGCGTTCGACCTGCTGATCACCTCGCTGCCCATCCGCCAGGACGTCGAGGACGTCGTCTACGGCGAGGTGGACGTGGCGGCGTTCCTCCCCGAGATCACCGCTGCGTATCGCTACGACGGCTCGCTCACCACGCCGCCGTGCACCGAGGGTGTGAGTTGGTCCGTGCTGCAGGGGACGATCACGATGAGTGCCGAGCAGATGGAGGCGTTCGCCAGCCGCCTCGAGGGACCGAACAACCGGCCGACCCAGCCGATCGGCGACCGCGTGCTCGCGCAGGACCTGAGCGCCTGAGCACCGGAGTCGGAGCGCCCGAGCCCGGTCAGCTCCAGGCGGCGAGCCGCTCCACCACGCGCAGCAGTCGCTGCACGTCGTCGGGATCGAGGTAGCGGGCGAGGCCTGCCCGCACCACGCCGCCCCGGTCGGTGAGGCCGAGCGACTCCACCACCTCGACCGCGTAGTTGTGGCCGTCCCACACCGCGATCCGATCGGCGGCCATCGCCCGCGCCACGTCGGCCGGCTCCACACCGTCGATGCGGAACGCCGCGGTGGGGGTGCGACCATCGAGCCCGCGTGGCCCGTAGACGGTGACCCCGCGGATCGACTGCAGCCCCGAGAGCAGCGGCTCGAAGACCGCCATCTCGTACGCGGCCACGCGGTCCATGTCCTCCTCGAGCAGGAACCGGGCGGCGGCCTCCACCCCGGCGATCGCCTCGAAGTTCGGCATGCCGGTCTCGAAACGACCCGGGCCGTGGTCGGGTGCCGGGCGCACCTTGAACGCCGGCAGCTCCTCCATCAGATCGGGATCGATCCACACGAGGCCGCTGTGCGGCCCGTACCACTTGTACGGCGAGGTGACGAGTGCGTCGCACCCCAGCGCGGCGATGTCGATGCGCTGGTGCGGCGCCAGCGCCACCGCGTCGACGTACACGCGCGCACCCACGGCGTGCGCGGCGTCGATGATCGGGCGCAGGTCGGGTGCGGTGCCGAGCAGGTTGGACGCACCGGGCAGGGTGACCCATCGGGTGCGTTCGTCGATCAGCTCGATCACGTGCTCGGGGGGCAGCGTGCCCGTGGTCGGGTCGAACGGAGCGAGCACGTGATCGGCGCCCGCCGCCTGGCACGCGTACCGCCACGGCGACACGTTGGCCTCGTGGTCGAGCCGGGTGCCGATCACCCGGTCGCCGGGGCGCAGCGTGGCGCTGACCGCGCGGCTGACGGCGAAGGTGAGCGTGGTCATGTTCGGCCCGAACACCACGCCGGCGGGGTCCGCGTGGAACAGCCGTCCCACCGTGTCGCGTGCTCGGCCGACGAGATCGCCGGTGGCCTGCGAGGCCTCGAACCACCCGCCGCTGCAGGCGAGGCTGGTGCTCTGCATCCACGCCGAGGTGGCCTCGATCGAGACGTCGACCATCTGTGTGCCGGCGGGAGCGTCGAACCGCGCCCATCCGTCGGACACGCCGGGGAAGCGGTGGCGCAGGGAGGTGGAGGTCATGGGGCGGCGGTGGTGTCGACGACGTGGTCGTGAAGGCAGGTCACGGTGTGTGCTCCGGCGGGGAGCGCTCAGCGCGCCCGGGCGGCGGCCTTGGCGAGCCGCTTGGCCGTGCGGCCGGCGGGCTCGAGGTGGCGTGCGTCCAGGTCGCCCACCTCCACACCGTTCGCGAACAGCACCCGGTATCGCAGCCAGTTGAACCCGTTGGCCAGCAGCACCTTGCCCTCGGTGCCCTGCGGGACACCCGGCAGCTCCACCGTGGTGCGCACCCGGTCGTTGGCGCGCAGGGCGAGCTGATCGGCGTGGGGCTTGGCCAGAGCGTGCGGCTTCCAGGTCGGCATAGGTGCACAGTCTGCCCGATCGGGGTCGTCGCGCACGCAATCGCCGGGGTCGCTCCGGGAAGCGCCGGGAAGGCCCGCCGGGTCGGTAGGCTCCACGACCTGTGAAGAGCACGCTCGAAAACCTCGAAGACGCGCCCGGTAAGCGCCTCGTCAAGCTCACCCTCACCGTCGACGAGGCCGAGTTCGACCGCGACATCGACCAGGCGTTCCGCAAGATCGCGACCGAGGTGCGGCTGCCCGGCTTCCGTGCCGGCAAGGTCCCGCGCAAGGTGCTCGAGGCCCGCATCGGTCTCGCCCCTGCCCGCGAGCAGGCGCTGCGCGACGCCATCCCGGTGTACCTGGCGAGCGCCGTGCGCGAGCACGACATCGACCTCATCGCCACGCCGCAGGTGGAGATCACCTCCGGCGAGGAGGACGGTCCGGTCGTGTTCGACGCCACCTGCGAGGTGCGGCCGGAGATCACCGTGCCCGGCTACGGCGGCATCCGCGTCGAGCTGCCGAGCCCGGTGGCCGGCGACGACGACGTCGATCAGGCCGTGCGCGCCGAGCTGCGCCGCCACGGCTCGCTCGTCGACGTCGACCGTCCGGTCCAGTCCGGCGACCACGTCACGCTGAGCCTCGAGGGCACCCGCGACGGCGAGCCCGTGATCGGTCTCACCACCGAGGACTGGTTGTACGAGGTCGGCCAGGGTTGGGTCGCCCCCACGTTCGACGCCGAGCTGCTCGGCGCCACCAAGGGTGCCGAACTCCGTTTCACCGCCACGCCCAACGGCACCAGCGAGCCGGCCGACTTCGTGGTCACCGTCTCGAACGTGCAGGAGATGGTGCTGCCCGAGCTCACCGACCAGTGGGTCGACGAGAACATCGGCGAGTTCGACACCGTCGAGGCCTACCGGGCCTCGATCGCCGAGCGCATCGGCGCCTCCAAGCTCAACCAGGCCCGCAACTCCTTCGTCGATCGGGTCACCACGGCGCTCGCCGAGCTCGTCGACGTCGAGGCGCCCGAGGCGATGGTGAACGGCGACCTCCAGGCCCGCATCCAGAACACGGTGCAGCAGTTCCAGGCGCAGGGCATCTCGATCGAGCAGTGGCTCGCCGCCACCGGTCAGGACGCCGAGTCGTTCGTGGCTGCGCTGCGGGTGCAGTCCGAGAAGGCCGTCAAGGTCGACCTCGCGTTGCGGGCCGTCGCCGTCGCCGAGTCGCTCGAGGCCGGCGACGACGACCTCGACGCCGAGTACGAGCGCATCGCGGTGCAGGTGCGTCAGAAGAAGCAGCAGGTGAAGCGGGCCTACGAGGCCAACGACGCGGTCACCGACCTGCTCGCGCAGATCCGCAAGAGCAAGGCGCTCGACTGGCTGCTGCACCACGTCGAGATCGTCGATCCCGACGGCGCGCCGATCGACCGTGACCTCATCCTCGGCAACTCGCACGACGCGGATGGTGGCCACGACGACCACGACGATCACGATCACGACGGTCACGACGGTCACGATCACGATCACGACCACGACGGCCACGACCACTGAACGGAGTCACGATGACCGAGATGCGCAACTCCATCCCCATGCCCTACGTGGTCGAGCAGACCAGCCGTGGCGAGCGCACGTACGACCTGTACAGCCGCCTGCTCAAGGACAACATCATCTTCCTGCAGACCCCGATCGACGACACCGTCGCCAGCGTGATCTGCGCCCAGTTGATCCACCTCGAGTCGGAGAACCCCGACAAGGACATCAACCTCTACATCAACAGCCCCGGTGGCGACATCACGGCGCTCTTCGCCATCTACGACACGATGCAGTTCATCAAGAACGACATCGCCACCATCTGCCTCGGCCAGGCCGCCTCCGCCGCCGCGGTGCTGCTCGCCGCCGGAACGAAGGGCAAGCGCCTCGCCCTGCCGCACAGCCGCGTGCTGCTCCACCAGCCCTACGGCCAGGTGGGCTACGGCCAGGTGACCGACCTGGAGATCGCCGCCAAGGAGATCCTCCGCATGCGTGAACTGCTCGAGGAGATCCTGGCCCACCACACCGGCCAGTCGATGGAGCGGATCCACGCCGACACCGATCGCGACTTCGTGATGGAAGCACAGGAGGCGATCGAATATGGCATCATCGACGCTGTGTTGTCGTCGCGTGCCAACGTCGACCGCACCGGTCCCATCCGCTGAGACCGCTGAGACCGCGATCGAGTCGACGTTCGGACGACGGAGGGGACAGTCACCGTGGCGAAGTTCGGGGACACCGGGGAGCTGCTGAAGTGCAGCTTCTGCGGCAAGAGCCAGAAGCAGGTCAAGAAGCTGATCGCCGGCCCCGGCGTCTACATCTGTGACGAGTGCATCGACCTCTGCAACGAGATCATCGAAGAGGAGCTCACCGAGGGCAACGAGCTCCGGTTCGACGAGCTGCCGACCCCGATCGAGATCCGCACCTTCCTCGACGACTACGTGGTCGGCCAGGAGGACGCGAAGAAGATCCTCTCGGTCGCGGTGTACAACCACTACCGGCGCATCCAGTACCAGCAGAACGCCGGCGTGGGCCGCCGCGACGAGGTCGAGCTCCAGAAGAGCAACATCCTCCTGCTCGGCCCCACCGGCTGCGGCAAGACCCACCTCGCGCAGACGCTCGCCCGCCTGCTGAACGTCCCGTTCGCCGTCGCCGACGCCACCGCGCTCACCGAGGCGGGCTACGTGGGCGAGGACGTCGAGAACATCCTCCTCAAGCTCATCCAGGCCGCCGACTTCGACGTGAAGAAGGCCGAGACCGGCATCATCTACATCGACGAGATCGACAAGGTGGCGCGCAAGAGCGAGAACCCCTCCATCACGCGCGACGTGAGCGGTGAGGGCGTGCAGCAGGCGCTGCTCAAGATCCTGGAGGGCACCCAGGCGTCGGTGCCACCCCAGGGCGGGCGCAAGCACCCGCACCAGGAGTTCATCCAGATCGACACCACGAACATCCTGTTCATCTGCGGTGGTGCCTTCGCCGGGCTCGAGCAGATCATCGAGCACCGCATCGGCCACAAGGGCGTCGGCTTCCACGGCACCGTGCGATCGAAGGCCGACAAGGACCCGGGCGAGTTGTTCGCGCAGGTGCTGCCCGAGGACCTGCTGAAGTTCGGCATGATCCCCGAGTTCATCGGCCGTCTGCCGATGATCGGCGCCGTGCGCAGCCTGGATCAGGAGGCGCTCACCAAGATCCTCGTCGAGCCGAAGAACTCGCTGGTCAAGCAGTACCAGAAGATCTTCGAGTTCGAGGACGTCGAGCTGGAGTTCACCCGCGACGCGCTCGAGGCGATCGCCGACCAGGCGCTGCTGCGGGCCACCGGCGCACGTGGCCTTCGGGCGATCCTCGAAGAGGTGCTGCTGGACACCATGTACGAGCTGCCCGGCCGTGCCGACGTCGGCCGTGTCGTCATCGACGCGGACACCGTCCGCACCAAGGTCAACCCGACGCTGGTGCCGCGCGAACCCACGCGGGCGAGCCGGCCCCGTCGAGCCGCCAGCTGACGTACGTCGCCGGTCGTCCGCCCCTGTCGGACGACCTCCCCCCACCTCCACCCACCTCCACCCGATCCCCACCCTGCGAGCACACGAGGCCTGCATCCGATGAACCTCACGGAGGCGATGGCGTATCTCGACGCGCACGCCAGTTACGACACCACGGGCCGCGTCGAGTCGCCCACGATCGACCGGATCGCCCGCCTCATGGAGGTGTCCGGTGATCCGCAGCTCGGCTACCCGGTGATCCACATCACCGGCACCAACGGCAAGGGCTCGACCACCCAGATGGTCACGCGATTGCTGATGGCCCACGGGCTCACGGTCGGCACGTACTCGAGCCCGCACCTCGAGCGGCTGAACGAGCGGATCCAGCGCAACGGCGAGCCGATCGGCGACGACGAGTTCGCCGAGCAGATCGCTGCGCTCGCCGAGATCGAGGTGATCTCCGGGGTGCGGCCCACCTTCTTCGAGCTCGTCACGGCCGCAGCGTTCCGATGGTTCGCCGACGTGGCCGTCGACGTCGCCGTCATCGAGGTCGGCATGCTCGGCCGCTGGGACGCGACGAACGTCGTCGATGCGCAGGTGGCGGTCCTGACCAACATCGCGCTCGACCACATGGAGTACGCCGGCCCCACGAAGGCGCACATCGCCCGCGAGAAGTCGGGCATCGTGAAGCCGCGCAGCGCCGTGGTGATCGGCGAGACCGAACCCGAGCTCGCGCAGATCTTCGTCGACGCCGGCGGCTCGGCCCACTTCCTCCGCGGCGAGCACTTCGACGTCGTCGAGAACCAGCTCGCGCTCGGCGGTCGCCTGGTCGACCTGCGCACACCCACCACCGTGTACCCCGAGGTGTTCGTGCCCCTGCACGGCAAGCACCAGGCCGACAACGCGGCGGTCGCGCTCATGGCGGTGGAGGCGTTCTTCGCCCGTCCGCTCGAGGACGAGATCCTGCGCGAGGGCTTCGCCGAGGTGCGGATGCCGGGTCGGTTCGAGGTGATGGGGCGCCAGCCGCTGGTGATCGTCGACGGCGCGCACAACCCCGCCGGCGCCGACGTGGCCGCGCAGGTGTTCTTCGAGGACTTCGACCCCGCAGGGATGCGCTACCTGGTGGTCGGCTGCCTGAAGACGCGTGACGCGCCCGAGCTGCTCGGGGCGCTTCGCGCCGACGAGTTCGACGTCGTGCTCACCTGCACCGCGCCCTCGCCGCGCGGCCTCGACTCCCGAGGCCTGGCGCGCGCCGCCGCCGAGCTCGGTTGCGACGAGGTGATCGAGTGCTCGACGCCGTCCGAGGCGTGCGCGAAGGCGCTGCGCCTCGCCGGCGGTGACGACGCGATCCTGGTCGCCGGCAGCCTGTACGTCGTGGGCGAGGCGCGTCCCGCGCTGCGCCGACTGCTGCCCTGAGCCCCATCGCTCCGCGCGAGTTCGCCGGTAGCCTCCGGGGCCATGTCTGATCGCACCCTCGTCCTCCTGAAGCCCGACGCCGTCGAGCGCGGCCTCGTCGGCCAGATCCTCGCCCGGTTCGAGACCAAGGGTCTGAAGATCGTCGCGATGGATCTCCGCCAGCTCGACGCCGACACCCTCGCCCGTCACTACGAGGAGCACGTCGGCAAGGGCTTCTACGCCGACCTCGTGCAGTTCATGAGCCGCGGCCCGGTGGTGGCGCTGGCGCTCGAGGGTCCGCAGGACACCTGGGAGGTCGTGCGCGGGATGATGGGCGCCACCAACCCGCTGAAGTCGGCCCCCGGCACCATCCGCGGCGACTTCGGCACGCTCTTCACCGAGAACCTCGTGCACGGCAGCGACTCGCTCGCGTCCGCCGAGCGCGAGCTCGGGATCTTCTTCCCGAACCTCTGAGCGCACGCCTCGCCGCTAGACTCGCCTCCCGTTCGCGAGGCTGCTGACAGGCGACCGTAGAAGGGAGGCCGGCCATGGCGCGATCCAATCCGCTGGCGCTGGGCCGAGATCTCGCCATCGACCTCGGGACCGCGAACACGCTCATCTACGCGCGCGGCCAGGGCATCGTCCTCAACGAGCCCTCCGTGGTGGCGATCGACATCACCGACGGCCGGCCCGTCGCCGTGGGCATCGAGGCCAAGCGCATGATGGGCCGCACCCCCGGCCGCATCAAGACGATCCGACCGCTGAAGGACGGCGTCATCGCCGACTTCGAGGTCTGCGAGAAGATGCTCCGCTTCTTCATCCAGAAGGTGCACGCCAGCCGCTGGAGCAAGCCGCGCATGGTGATCTGCGTGCCGTCGGGCATCACCGGTGTCGAGCAGCGCGCCGTGCAGGACGCCGCCGAGTACGCCGGTGCGCGCAAGCCGGTGCACATCATCGAAGAGCCGATGGCCGCCGCCATCGGTGCCGACCTGCCCGTGCACGAGCCGAGCGGCAACATGATCGTCGACATCGGCGGTGGCACCACCGAGGTCGCCGTCATCTCGCTCGGCGGCATCGTCACCGCCCAGTCGGTGCGGGTCGCGGGTGACGAGCTCGACGACGCGGTGATGCAGTACATCAAGAAGGAGTTCTCCCTCGCGATCGGCGATCGCACCGCGGAGGAGATCAAGATGCACATGGGATCGTGCTGGCCGCTCGACGACGAGCTGACCGCCGACATCCGTGGTCGCGACATGATCAGCGGCCTGCCCCGCACGATCCCGCTCACCACCGAGCAGGTGCGCGAAGCCCTCGCGGAGCCCGTGGCTGCCATTGTGGACGCCGTGAAGACGACGCTCGACAAGACGCCTCCCGAACTGGCTGCCGACATCATGGAGCAGGGGATCACGATCACCGGTGGTGGCGCGTTGCTCGCCGGGCTCGACCAGCGGCTCGCCCACGAGACCGGGATGCCGATCAAGCTCGCCCGCGACCCGCTGTTCAGCGTCGTGATCGGGTCGGGGCGGGCGCTCGAGAACATCGATGCGATGCGGGGGCTGATGTCGCTGGGCGGCGACGAGTAGAACCGCGTCGCCGATGGCCATCTACTCGATGGGGCGCCGGCGGGTCATCGCCGTGCTGGTGCTGACCTCGATCCTGCTCGTCACGCTCGACCTCCGGGGCAGCGCCGTCATCGATCGCGCCCGCAGCGTCTTCTCGCTCGTCCTCGAACCCTTCGACGCCGCCGCCCGCACCATCTCGCGTCCCGTGATCAACGCCTGGCGCGGTGTCACCCAGTACGACGAGCTGGTGCGCGAGAACGAGCGGCTCCAGGAGCAGGTCGACTCGCAGCGTGGCGCCGAGATCGTGGCGCGTGCCGCGATCCTGGAGTACCAGGAGCTGCTCACGCTGAACCGGCTGCTCGGGTCGAGCAGCTACCCGTCGGCCACCGCGCAGGTGCAGGGCGCGTCGCCCGGCAACTTCCAGTACACCGTCGAGATCGACAAGGGCAGCGTCGACGGCATCGCCGTCGGCATGCCGGTCGTCAACGGCGGTGGCCTGGTGGGCAAGATCACGCAGGTCTTCCCGAACTCCTCGGTGGTGCTGCTCATCGTCGACCCGGGCTTCTCCATCGGTGCGAAGGTGCTCACCGAGGCGGTCCCGGCGCCGGTCGTGCAGGCACCGACCTCTGGCATCCCGCTCGCGCCGGTCGATCCGGCCACCACCGACCCGACCGCGGGGACGACCACCACCGTCACCACCACCACGATCGCACCCGATCCGGCGGCCCCGACGGCCACGGTGGATCCGGTGCAGGGGCCGCTCGACCCGCTCGACGACGCCGTCACCACGACCAGCACCACCGCACCGCCGCTGTTCACCACCACCACCGTGGCGCCGGTCGAGATCATCCGCGAGACCGGCACGCTCAGCGGCCAGGGCGCTGGCAAGCCACTCGTGCTCCGCTTCGTCGACGACTCCTCGTCGCAGGGTCGCGTGCAGGTGGGGTCCACCGTCCAGACCGCCGGTGGTACCGCGTCGATCGCGCCGGCCGGCATCCCGATCGGCGAGATCACCGCCGTCCGCCAGCAGTCGGGCACCCGAGCGCAGCTCGTCGAGGTGGCGTCGTCGGCCGGCGACCTCTCGAAGCTCAACTTCGTCCGCGTGCTGCTGTACGTGCCCAACACGAGCGGCGGCTGAGGCGTGCGGGCGTTCCTGACCGGCCCGCTCGTCCGGCTCTTCCCCGTCGGGTTGTGCGTGCTCGCGATGCAGCGCACCTTCCTCACCGAGCTGAAGGTGATGGACGTCGTGCTGCAGATCGTGCTCGCCCTCGCCGCCGGGGCGGGTGCCGGGGCCGGTCCCGAACGCGGGGCGATCGCCGGGTTCACGCTGGGGCTGATGTACGACCTGGCGACCGGGAGCCCGCTCGGCCTGACGGCACTCGTGTACGCGCTGGCGGGGTTCGTGGCCGGCTACGTGCTCACGTTCACCCCCACGCCGCCGTGGTGGCTCGCATCGCTGTTCGTGGGCATCGGCGCAGCGGTGGGGGAGACGGCGGCGCCCGCGGCCCGCGCGCTCATCGGGCAGGACGGCTGGTTCACGTCGCAGCTGTTCACGATCGTGCCCGTCGTCACCGTCTTCGCCCTCGTGATCAGCCCGCTCGTGGTCCCGCTCGGCCGATGGTGCATGTGTGTCAAGCGGCCGAAGTGGAAGGCGATGCACGAGTAGCACGCAGGGCGCGCGCCCGCTCGGGGCGGTCGATCCGCCAGAATGACTGACCATGGCCATCGATCGTCGGAGCAGTCGCCTGGGCGTGTTGGCGCTCGTGGCGGTCGTCCTCGTCGGTGCCCTCGGCACCCGCCTGTGGTTCCTCCAGGGCGTCCAGGCCGAGGCGTTCCAGGAATCGGTCGACCAGGCGAAGGTGCGCACCGTCACGCTCCCGCCCGAGCGCGGTCGGATCTTCGACGCGGACGGTCGGATCCTCGCCGACAACGAGCGGGTGCTCACCGTCACCGTCGACTGGAGCGTCATCCGGAACAAGCCGACGCAGCGCCAGGAGTTGTTCGAGCGGTTGAGCGGCTGGGTGGGCAAGCCGGTCGAGGAGCTCGAGCGGCGCTACGACGAGGGCGTGGAGATCTACGACCCGCTGCTG
Source organism: Actinomycetota bacterium (assembly GCA_009704985.1). Classification (GTDB taxonomy): domain Bacteria; phylum Actinomycetota; class Acidimicrobiia; order Acidimicrobiales; family Ilumatobacteraceae; genus VFMC01. The sequence goes on from WLDE01000007.1 coordinate 43,669, forward strand.
CCGATGCCGCTCGTCGAGGACGTCAGCGAGGACACCGTCCAGTACCTGCTCGAGCGGTCCGAGGACTTCCCCGGCGTCGACGTCACCGAGCAGTGGCGGCGGGTGTACCCGTACGCGCCGCTCGCCAGCCACGTCATCGGCTACATGAGCGCGATCACCCGCGAGACCAAGGACGAGTACCTCGCCAAGGGCTACAACCTCAACGAACGCGTGGGGGCGTTCGGCATCGAGCAGAGCATGGAGGCCGAGCTCCACGGCACCTGGGGCTACCAGAAGTGGGAGATCGACGCGGCGGGCAACACCGTGCGGCTGCTCGAGGAGGTGCTGCCCGTCGGCGGCTTCGACATCCAGCTCGCGATCGACCTCGACGTGCAGCAGTACGCCGAGCAGGCGCTGGAGACGATGCTGAAGCAGCGCCGCGACCTGCCCACCGACCGCGAGGAGTGCCAGTGCGCCGACCTGGCCGCGAACAACCCGCTCGACCGGAAGATCAACGACGGCGTCACCCGCGTGTACTCGAGCTCGAAGGAGTTCGGCAACCAGGAGTGGATCCAGTACAAGGCACCGGCCGGCTCGGTGGTCGTGCTCGACCACTCCAACGGCCAGGTCATCGCGATGGCGAGCTACCCGACGTTCGACAACCGCTGGTTCAACGCGGGCGTCAGCAAGGAGAAGTTGTCGCAGCTCTTCCCCCAGACCGACGACCCCGACCGGTCGATCCTCGTGAACCGCGCGGTGCAGGGTCGCTACAACATCGGGTCGACGATCAAGCCGTTCATGTCGTGGTCGGCGATGCACAGCGGGCTGATCGAGGCCGACGACATCTGGTTGGACCAGGGCACGTACAAGCTCGTGTCGGTACCCGACGAGATCTGCGCCGAAGGTGTGCGCTGCGAGTTCAAGAACGCGAACGACCCGTCCGGGCTGCCCAGTCAGTACGGCCCGGTCGACGTCGAGGACTCGCTCGCCGTGAGCTCGGACACGTTCTTCTACCGACTGGGCGAGACCTTCTTCACGCTCCTCGGGCGACGCGACGAGCTGAAGGCCGACCTCATGGAGTTCGGTTTCGGAGCCGACAGCGGCATCGACCTGCCCTTCGAGTGGGACGGCCGCATCCCCGACGACGAGGTGAAGCGCCAGCTGGTCGAGCGGGGCGTGCTCGCCAAGGGCGAGGCGCCGAGACTCGTGACGGGCGACCTCGTGCAGGTGTCGATCGGGCAGGGTCTCTTCGCCGCCACGCCGCTGCAGTTGGCGAATGCGTACGCAGCGATCGCGAACCGTGGGTTCGTGATGCGCCCGCACGTGGTGAAGGCGATCCTGTCGCCGTTCACCCCCAACGAGGTCGGGGTGCCGGCACGCGCCGACCTCGACTCGGCCGAGGTGGTGCAGAGCTTCGAGCGTCCCGTGATCCTCAACGAGCTCGAGATGCCGCCCGAGGTACGCGACCCGATCATCCGCGGCCTCTCGCGTGTGGTGTGCCCGTCGTTCCGTGAGGGCGAGCGGTGTGGCGTGGAGTACCCGGAGGGCCGCTACCGCGCCACCACCGGCGAGCGGCTCTTCAAGGATTACGCCCACGACAAGCTCCCCATCGCCGGCAAGACCGGCACGGCCCAGGGCGCCGGCCAGTACCCGTGGAACGACTCCTCGGCGTTCGCCGCCTTCAGCCTCGACGACAGCCGGCCGTACACGATCGCGGCGTACCTCGAGAAGAGCGGCTTCGGCTCGAAGGCCGCGGCACCCGTGGTGAAGTGCCTGTTCGGCGTGCTCGCCGAGGACATCGAGAGGGACCCGGTCCTGCCGTCGGACCCGCTCGACATCAACTCGCCGTACACGGCCGCCCCGAAGGAGATCCCCGACCGCACGTGCCTCGGTGGCTACGACGGGACGGTCAGCGAATGACGGCGCCGGTACCGCCGACGACCTGGTGACCCGGCGATGACGCTCACGTTCCTGCAGCGCAAGCCCGACTCGGGTCTCGGCAACATCCGCTCGAGCCCGAGCGATCCCAGTCGCAACATCGACTGGGTGCTGATGACCACGTTGGCGGCGCTCGCCACCATCGGGTGTTTCGTCGTGTACTCGGCGTCGCGCACCAAGCAGGACGACCCGTTCCTCTACGTCACCCGGCAGGTCGTGTTCCTGATCGGAGCCGTCATCGCGATGGTCGTGGTCATGGCGATCGACTACGAGACGCTCCGCGAGCGGGCTCGGTTCTTCTACGGCGTCACCATCATGATGCTGGTGCTGGTGAACATCGCCGGCACGGTGAGCGGCGGTGCGCGACTGAGCTTCGACCTCGGCCCGCTCAAGCTCCAGCCCGCCGAGTTCGCCAAGGCCACGGTGCTGCTCGCGCTCGCCGCCTACCTGGCGGAGGAACGCAGCGACGAGGTGAGCTACCCGCGCTTCCTGGGTGGCCTGATCATGGTGGGTGTGCCGTCGGCGCTGATCATCATCCAGCCCGACCTCGGCTCGGCGTCGGTGATGGTGGCGATGGCGATGGGCGTGCTGCTCGTGGCCGGGGCCAAGCCGAAGTACATCGCGCTGATCACCCTGATGTCGGTGGCCACCGTGATCGCGGCCGTGATCTCGGGCATCGTGAACCGGTACCAATTGCGGCGCATCGAGGCCTTCTTCAACCAGGACTCCTCCGACGACACCCTCCGCGACTTCATCTACCAGCCCCGCAACGCCGTCCGGGCGATCGCCACCGGCGGGCTCACCGGGAAGGGGTGGCTGGAGGGGCCGCTCACGAACGCGAAGAACGACATTCCGGTGCAGTGGGCCGACTTCCCGTTCTCCGCGATCGGTGAGCAGTTCGGGTTGCTCGGCTGCGCGGTGGTGCTGGGCCTGTTCACGATCATGCTCCTGCGGATCTGGCGGATCGCGCACCTCTCGAAGGACATGCTCGGCACCTACCTGTGCGCCGGGGTGTTCACGATGATCCTCTGGCAGGTGTTCCAGAACGTGGCGATGACGCTCGGCATCATGCCGGTGACCGGGTTGCCGATGCCGTTCATCTCCTACGGCGGGTCGAGCCTGGTCACGTTCTTCACCCTGCTCGGGTTGGTGCAGAACGTGCACATGCGTCGGTACCGCTGACGGTTCACGGCGCCGAACGTGGAACCCTGGCCACCCTGTGTGGTGGCGTGCGGCAGCATGCCGGGTCGGAACGGTCGCTGGAGGTACACTGTTCGCCAGGTGTTGACCCCCGGTCACCACGCCAGCACGCACTGCTCAGTCGCAGTTCAGGCAGCGTCTCCAGCGCCCGGACTGCGCGACGCGTGGTCGTGTGCTCCATCCCCCGGAGCCCGACGCACGCCCAGAAGGGACTTCCTCCATGGACGAGACCACACTCGACGCCGCGGGCGACGAGCACCAGGCGCCGACCACGCCGCGCCCCGTCGGCGATCACCCTGCCGGCGATCACCCTGCCGGCGATCACCCTGCCGGCGATCACCCTGCCGTCGATGGCGGACCGGACGGTGCCGACACCGTGACCGGCGGTGACGGCGGCCCCCGGACCGCGGCCAAGAAGCGTCGCCGTGGCTCTCGCGGCGGCAAGGGCCGCAAGCGCCCCGGCGCGACGGCCGGTGACGACCTCGCCGACGACGACGATGGCGACGATGGCGACGATGGCGACGATGGCGACGATGATGGCGATGGCGACGACCGCGACGGTGCGGACGCCGCCGGGGGCGATCGTGCGGGCGGCGTGTCCGACGGTGCCGACCCCGCAGCGGGCGGCCC